>PAMR01000036.1 GCA_002708205.1 Gammaproteobacteria bacterium | reverse complement strand
CGCTATCCAAATAGGTACATTCGGATAGATCGATTACGAGCTTCCGCCCAGAGTCGACTACACCTGTGGCTGTATCGAAAAAAGCCTGACAGTGTATCCAACTCATGCGTCCTTGAAGGAAAAGAAAGGTCGCCCTTTCATTCTCCGTATAGGCTATTTGAGGTGGACCTGCTTCAATTTGCCCAGATCTTATGGCCGCGCCGACCATCAAATCTTTATGATCGATACTGCTGATCCCGTTTGCAGCTTCTACAATCAGCACGGTTATATCATCCGGATCGTCCACCCGATTGCTCTCCGGAATCATCCTCACGATTTGATCCAATAACTTTTGATCTTGTTTGAGACTAGTGATGGCTGTTTTCAGGCGATCAAGGTCTTGAGCGCGACTAATGGGACCGGGAAACAGACCGTCTGTGTACATTAGCAAACGATCGCCTCTTTCCAACTGGATTTGTGATTCGCTAAAAGTCGCATCTGAATAAAGTCCAATCGCAGGACCCGACGCTTCAATGCTTTTTATCTCGCCATTTGCCTTTAAATGCACTATTGGCGGATGTCCAGCGACTGAAATAAGACACTCGCCAGTAGAAGTGTCTATCAAACAGTAGGCCGAACTTACAAATACACCTGGTGCAGAAATATCCGCCATTAAGGCTCTGTTGATGTCTGCCAAAACCTTGTGAGGCGCAAGCGGTTTTCCTGACGAATCAGCCATTTCTAAGCGCTTTCGAAAAAGAACAGCCAGCAGTGCTGCGCTTACGCCATGACCCGCCGCATCCGCTATAAAAGCCACGAAGAACTTACTATCTATTCTCACTATGTCGTATAAATCACCACCAACGTTGTGGCCTGGCAAATAAGCCCCGAGAAAACGATAGCCTTCAATTCTCGGCCACTCGCGTGGCAGTAAAGACCGTTGAATTACTTCTGCCCTTCGCAAATCTCGCTCGGTTAGATCGACATGTCCTTCTAATGCTAGACACAATTCTGCTAGCTGATTTCGAGACTCCTCGAGCTTTTGTGTTCTTTCGTGAACAGTATTCTCCATCTCATTTTTATGCCTTCGTACCGTATGCATCATCGCGTTAAAATTGCGAGTCAACGCCCCGACTTCGTCGCGACTTTGCACCTTCACCGAATAACCATCATCATTTTCGGCAAATCGGCTCGTTGCATTGGACAACCGTACGATTGGATTAAGAAACCGTACCGCCACAAAAACACCCGTTATCGCAGCCAGTACAAAAAAGGTCATGCCAATAATTATTACGACCATGCGAGTCTGGTCGAGCTTTGAATACGCTTCGTGCGAATCCACTTGAGTGACCAACCCCCATCGAAAATCTGGAATTGGAAGATAGGCGGCTAAAACACGTTTCCCATTCGCATCCTGTATTTCATCAAATCCCTCTTTGCCTTCTAGGGCCTGTCGCATGGGTCGGTCGTTCCCTATAAGGTCGGTCCGATATTCCTTAAAGTCCGCATAAAAGAGCCGCGTCTCCTGGTCATTGTCTGTCTTCGCTCCCAACCGCACGCTACCGGTGTTGTAGCCACTCGACAAAGCAACCAGTGAATCAAGTAGACGTTTCGCTTCAAACCGAGCAAAGATGACACCTAGACTCATGCCATTTTCATACTTAATAGGGAGAGCTAAGACTACGGGTTCGTCCAAATTCGGAGGAAGATCAAAATGCTTTTCTTGTTGGCCGCTAACAAAAGCATGCATTAAGCCATACTCTAACCCCACAGCGTTAGATTCCGTACTCATAACAANAACGCCTGCAGTATTAGCGACACTGAGATCTACNATACCGCTTACCAAAGTTGAAGCTTGATCNAGTATTTGCTTTCCTGGCACGGCCAACTCGTCGNAACCTAGATCGCCCCGATTTGACCGCTCCAGCAAGGANCGAATTTCTGTGCTTGTTAAAATCAATTCGATTTGTTCGAAGTGGTGCTGGACACTGATTTCGACAAGCTTCTTTACTGCCCGAACATGAATCTGTAATTCTCGATGAATTTCGGAACGCAGCAGGTTATAAACATACGAATAGCTCGCATAGNTTAACGATATTGTCGTTAAAGCAACTACCAGCACCAGTAGTAGGGCAAGCTTGCCCCTAACCGAANGAAAAAACGGTATGTTGGTTGGAACTACGTCGACGTCGGCCGACTGCATCTATCTATCTCCAAACGTTACCTTGGTCGGAATTAGTTCACTTATCATCACAGCAAGCACTATATCNGNGACTTTACGCCCGTGAGGCGATGAACGAAACCCATNCAACTTCGCTTTNGCCAAAAACAGAATCATAATGGCGTATCTGCCATGCGAANTAANACGAAAGTGAAACCATCGAAATCTTCNCTATAGATACAATTTACTTGCGAAAGCCGATTGACCTAGCCACGGTGTTGCAAGCATTCTCTCTGAAGGACTGAATATCTTCCATATCAATCAAAACAAGTGAGAGCCGTGGCACCTAACACAAATACCAGCTCACAAAGTCGAATGACGGATTTAACGTCATGAACTACGTATCAGGACGACTTTTGGGAATGGTGCCTACACTCGCTTTAATATCTATCATAGTTTTTATTGTGATTCAGTTNCCCCCTGGAGACATAGTGACATCCACGCTGGACAGACTCCAGGCTAGTGGCGTCGAAGTATCCGCTGAACAAGTACAAAATCTAAGAGCCCAGTACAATCTCGACAAGCCAATGTACATGCAATATGTACATTGGATCGGCGGATTTCTCACCGGAGATATGGGCTACTCTTATTTGTACGCACGACCCGTTAATGAACTCGTGTGGGAACGTATGGGGTATACGCTTATTATCACTTTCGCAGCCTTGATTTTTGTTTGGGTCGTGGCAATACCTCTTGGAATCTATACCGCGGTACGGCAGTACTCGATTGGCGACTATACTTTGACCAGTGCAGGGCTTATAGGCCTAGCTACACCGCCCTTTCTACTAGGACTCATTCTCATGTATGTGGGCTATGAATGGTTCGGCGTTAGCATCGGAGGACTATTTTCCCCCGAATACAGAGAAGCTCCATGGAGTTGGCTTCGATTCAAGGACTTCTTGTCGCACCTTTGGATACCGATGATCGTACTTGGATTGGGTGGAACCGCAGCACAGATGCGTATTATGCGGGCCAATCTTTTGGATGAACTTAAAAAGCCATACGTCGTTACTGCGCGTGCTAAAGGTGTAAAGCCATTCAAACTGATTATGAAATACCCCGTTCGGATTGCTATAAACCCCTTCGTGAGTTCGCTGGGTTTACAAATCCCATTTTTGATTTCAGGAGAAGCCATCGTAGGNATGGTNNTGAATCTGCCAACGACAGGNCCAATGCTNTTNCANGCACTNCTCAATCAAGACATGTATCTCGCGGGTAGCTTCCTAATGCTGTTATCCATTTTGACCGTATTNGCNATGCTTGCATCCGACTTGCTTTTGGCANTCGTTGATCCAAGGATCAAATATGAGTGATCCTGTCGAAGCGACNCCNCGGCAACTAGGTTGGCGCCGATTTAGACGGCATCGGTTNGGGTTTTTCTGNGCAATGCTATTGCTGGCNATGTATATCACAGCNTATCTGTCGGACTTCGTGACNCCATACGCCACAGATACGCGCAACGTTTCAGCAATTAACGCACCTCCCATGTCGATTCATTTCATCGATAAAAATGGACAGTTTCATTTCAGACCCTTTGTTTACGGTTGGGATCGAAGCATCAATCCCGATACATGGGCACGCGAATACCGTGAGAATCCTGAACTCGTATTTCCCATTCGTTTTTTTTCCAGGGGTGAACCATACAAATTGTGGGGACTTATACCGCTCGAGACCCACTTATTTACAGTCCAAAATGACCAATACATTCACCTTTTCGGCACCGATCCTCTAGGAAGAGATATGTTTTCTCGCGTAATCCATGGCGCCCGCATATCCCTGTCAATCGGCCTCATCGGTGCCACACTGACGCTTTTTTTCGGTGTACTACTCGGTGGACTTTCAGGATATCTCGGCGGATGGACAGACCGAATTATCCAGCGAATAATAGAAGTTCTTCAATCGATACCGCACCTCCCGATATGGATGGCTTTGTCGGCTGCTTTGCCCGTATCGTGGTCCCCGCTACTGACTTATTTTGGTGTCACCATCATCCTGTCTTTACTGGCTTGGCCAGGCCTCGCACGACAAGTGAGGGGGAGATTTCTTGCTCTACGTGAAGAAGAGTTCGTCGTGGCAGCCCGCCTACTCGGCGCGCGCAAATTGCGCGTAATCTTTAGACACATGTTACCAAACTTCTTAAGCCATACGATCACGATAGCAACACTGGCTGTACCAGCAATGATACTCGGTGAAACAGCGTTATCATTCCTGGGCATCGGCCTTAGGCCACCTGTTGTTAGCTGGGGCGTTTTATTACAGCAAGCCCAAAACTACCAAGTTATTGTCATGTCGCCATGGCTTCTAATTCCCGGACTATTCGTCGTTGTAACCGTCATGGCATTCAATCTCATGGGCGATGGGTTAAGAGATGCGGCTGATCCATATAGCACACAAGGGCAAAATTAGTGGACCCCATCATTCAAATCAACGATCTATCTGTTCAGTTTCGAACCGATACTGGTATCACACAGGCGTTAGACGTAATCACGTTTGATGTCGAGCGAGGCAAAGTAACCGCTATTGTGGGCGAATCCGGTTCAGGAAAATCAGTTACCGCTAATTGCGTCATGCGTCTAATCCAACCGCCAGGATATATAACAGGTGGTTCTATTCAGTGTCGACCGAAAGCCAACGCCGCATTCGATATCGTATCCTTACCCAATAAAGATCCTTTGCTATACGACCTACGCGGCGGAACAATCAGCATGGTATTTCAGGAACCCATGACAGCCCTGTCTCCTGTTCTAAAAGTAGGCAACCAAATATCTGAAGCAATTTTATGCCACCGTAACGTCACAAAAAAACAGGCGTGGCAAGAAGCTTCAGACATGTTAGAACATGTTGGTATCGGTGACGTCGAGCGGCGGATGCATATGTACCCTTTTGAATTCTCCGGAGGCATGCGACAGCGCGCAGTTATAGCCATGGCATTAGTCTGTAATCCTGAGCTTCTAATATGTGACGAGCCAACGACGGCTTTGGACGTCACTATTCAAGCTGAAATACTGACCTTAATCCGGGATCTACAAAGTGAACTAAATAACTCAGTGATCTTCATTACACACGATCTCGGAGTGGTCGCACAAATCGCCGACTACGTGGTGGTAATGTATCAAGGACGAATACTGGAAATAGGCTCGGTTCATGATGTTCTTAAAGATCCCCTGCACCCCTACACCAAAGGTCTGTTAGCGGCGATTCCCGGAACAGCTCNGCCAGGNCAAAGACTGCAGACAATTAGCAGCGTNGTTGANCCTAAGGAATTAGAGACTCCCTACCCNCTGGTAACACTCAACAANGGTAGAAAAGTAAGCCTTCCTAANAATCAAATTAGAAAAGGCACTCAGTCATGAAAGACGTATTGTTAGAAGTAAATAATCTGCATAAATCTTTTGAAGGCGTAAACGCTGTCGACGACGTGTCCTTCGACTTATTCCGCGCAGAGACCCTAGGCGTAGTCGGCGAATCGGGGTCCGGAAAAACCACGCTTGCTCGATGTATATTNAGGGCCATTGATCCCGACTCTGGAACCATACGTTTTAAAAGTCAAAATGGCTGGGTCGATCTCCACAGTCTGGAAGAAAATGATTTTGTTCCCTTACGCCGTNAAATGCAGATGGTTTTTCAGGACCCTTTCTCATCTCTGAACCCAAGGATGACTGTCCGCCAAATTATAGAAGAGCCTTTGGTCATACATGGCGAAAAAGATAAAACGCACCGGCTCCAACTTGTGAGTCAAATGCTAGACCGAGTTCAACTGGAAAAAAATTCATTGACTCGCTACCCGCATGCTTTTTCGGGNGGNCAAAGGCAACGAATAGGAATCGCTCGTGCTCTCGTCTTGAATCCTAGTTTCATCGTATGTGATGAGTCTGTGTCAGCCCTAGACGTGTCNGTTCAAGCCCAAATTATCAATCTTTTAGAAGACCTTCAGGAAGAGCTAGGTCTCACATACCTATTTGTGGCCCATGATCTTGCGGTTGTAAGGCATATTTGCGACCGCGTGCTTGTTATGCGCAATGGCAAAGTAGTAGAACGTGGANACGTAGAGAAAGTGTTTTCTGAACCTCAAGAGAACTATACGAAACTACTCCTGTCTGCTATTCCATCGCCAGACCCTGATATCAAACTTAACCCGTTAGACCGTAAGAGCTTAGGATTGGAATGATGAAAGTTTTAGTTGTTGGGGCAAATGGAAAGACCGGTACATTGGTCACTCAAGAATTGTTGAGTTCTAAACACCAGCCTATCGCTATGATCCGTAATTCCAACCACAAGAAAAAATTTGATGCGATGGGAGTGGAAAGTCGATTAGCCGATATAGAGTATCCAATCGATCATGCACTGAACGAATGCGATGCCGTCATTTTTGCTGCGGGTTCAGGGAGTAAAACGGGTAAAGATAAAACTGTTTTAGTTGATCACATAGGAGCCATTCGAACGATCGTTGGGGCACAAGTGCATGGAATCAACCGATATGTGATGCTTAGCTCTATACACGCTGAAGTAAATAGTACTTCNCCGATTAGCCATTATCTGCGCGCAAAAGCGCATGCAGACAACTACTTGAGAGAAAGTAATTTAAATTACACGATAGTGTGCCCAGGCGCTCTTACCGACGATGAGGGTACAGATCGTATCGCAGTAAGTTTTGATCTTGCCCCCCGAAGNCCTTTCTCCACATCCAGAAGCAATCTAGCCAAAGTGCTTGTACGTTGTCTCGACGTGGAGGCGTCTTTTCAACGATCCTTTTCAGTATGTGAAGGAGACACTGAAATCACGACCGCCTTGAATTCGCACCTAAACTAAAATCGCATCGTAATCCAATATCAGACACAGTAAATATCCACNCGTTTCCGAATTTCGTCGAACGTAAAACTCATAATACAATGCATCTATCCAGTGATAGGATACTGTTCCTCTTATNAGGATAACNCNCATCATGNTTGTTAACGNTGCTTCGTCCGATTTGCTNATGTCTATGGCCGATGGAATCGGAGATCTAACGTTTAGTACGCCTGAATGGGTAAACGTGGCGCGGGATATTCTCGAAACACTCGTGTCTCCGNATGGTAACGATCTAGCTAAACTACCTCGATTCACACTATGCGAAGTGGCCCAGAACCCTCCCGCTTATTTGCATATGGGTAGTAAATTCGCGTGGCATGCCAAATTTACAGAGGGCGCCGTCGAGGTCGGATTAGGTGAACTGACCACAAACGAATGCGACTATAAAATCACCGGTGACCATTCGATCATCAGCAATCTAGCTCGCATTCAATACCATGGCAAAGACCCCAAGATGATCGATAGAGCACGAGAACGTTTGGTCGGNCTATCGAAATGGGAGGTGCATGGACAAATACCGGATAACCCAATTCTGTCTTCAATACTCCGTCGATTCCATGATCATATGGCCGCCCGAACTATGCCTCGGTTCGTTTTTATGACACCGGAGTGGGTTAGTACGGCACGACACATCCTATCTACACGAGCTGCATCAGAGAAATATGCAGAAGGAATAAAAAATGTGGAATTCATTTTCTCGGAAGAATTTTTAAACACGCCGCGCTATGCCTTCCCTGATGGTTCACATGGCGGTTTCTGGGTTCAAGTAAGCCATGGCGAGATCACTGTTGGAGCCGGACCGTTGCCCGAGTCGTTACAGCCTGCGGATATGCTTACCAAAGGTGAATACACACCGGTAGTTCCAGTAGGCCGAACAGTCAATGCGGCAATGACTGAACAAGAAAAAAAAGAACAAGAGAGTTACGCAAAGGCTGCGTTTCGGTACGACAAAACACTAGGGAGAAGACCTGTGGAGCAAAGCCAACCTTCTGGCCGCGGACCGATGCCAGAAAGCCTAGGAAGAATTTTTGCCGTCTTGCATGACGAACTTTCGAAAAGAACCTCGGGAGAATTACCTCTGGATTTCGACNTAACCATCAGAGACGGTTGGAATCAACCACAACCGTTTGACCGGGATAACGATTATGATCCTAGTTGGGTAAAGTATGATGAAGTAGATATATACGGAAACCCTATCAAATAGAATTTAATCGGCACGTTAGGATCTATCCTTTAAATAGATATTACTAGGAATACGCACTCATAAATTATTGAACAAATGACAAACACTTCAGAAAATAAGTACAAACCGGACGACTAGTTACTATTTATGTCTAAATCATTACGCGATCAACTTGTAGAAGCCGGCCTGGCCACAAAAAAGCAAGGAAAAAAAGCNAACAGGCAATCACAAAGTAAAGCNTCCCTCCGAGAGAAAAAATCAAAAGTTCACAACGAAACAACCCAAGTAGAAACGGAAGAAAGAAAGCGGGCAAAGAAAGCCCAATACGAAAAAGTAGCGCGAGACAAACAAAGGGCAAAAGAACAGAATAAGAAGNCTGCCGAAAAGGCTCTCCGNGCTGAGATCAAGCAAATCATCNTCACCAATGATCAACGCNGCAANAAACCTAACNATGATGACGTTGCTTACAATTTTTTACATAACAAGAAAGTAAAAAAGATTTTTGTTCCCGAAAATCAGCGGGACATGTTAAGCCGAGGAGAGCTCGTTGTAGTCAATAACGACGGCATCTACCATCTAGTAACTAAGGACGTAGCAACTAGCATCGCAAAGCGGGATCCGAGACGAATTATCGCCCACCATAGCAACCCACAAAATTCGGAACAAAATAGCGAACTCGATGAGCACTACAAAAAATTCCAAATTCCAGACGATTTAGACTGGTGACAATGGATCAATAATCCGNCCTTAACTAACAGAAAACCCTTTATAACCCCCGTCCACAACCTCATCACACTTTTCACGATACATTTTCATACCACCCACATAGGGCATGAAGACACGTGTTTTCCCGGGCACGTTCGCGCCAACATACCAAGAATTAGCCTTCGGATACAAAGTGTCATCCGCTATATCCGAGACGTGTTTCACCCACTCTTCCTGCGCATCTTCATTAGCAACTATGCGCGACTTTCCTCCAGAGTTCATAAATTCTATGCAGTCAGATATCCATTCGACATGCTGCTCAATAGATACCGGCATGTTTGTTAGAACCGAAGGACTGCCCGGTCCTGTTACAGTAAATAGGTTAGGAAATCCCGCCACTTGTAAACCGAGATAGGTTCGTGGTCCCGCTTCCCAAGCATCGTTCAAGGTCTGCCCGTTCATACCTTGAATATCAATAGCTAACAACGGCCCGGTCATAGCATCAAATCCAGTCGCAAAGACTAGAACGTCTAGCTCATACTCCGAATCCTCGGTACGCACACCTTGAGGAGTGATCTCAACAATAGGAGCCTTTCGAACATCGATCAAAGACACGTTGTCCCGATTGTATGTATCGTAGTAGTTCGTATCGATCGGTGGCCTCTTCGTACCATAAGGATGGTCGTACGGACAGAGCATCTCCGCAACTTTGGGGTCTTTGACCATTTCGCGAATTTTTTGGCGTATAAAGTTCGCAGCTGTTTCGTTTGCGAACTCGTCAATTGTCAGGTCATTAAATGACTCTACCAGCAAACGAAATCCACCAAGTTCCCAAAATTTGTCGTATATCCTCTCCCGATCTTCTTCACCTACATCTTTGGCGCCACGATCTACGGGGATAAAAGGAAAACCATTGTCAGAGCCTTTACATAAGTAACGAATTTCCTGGTAGTTTGCCTTGATATCGTTAAGGGTCTTTTCTTCCAATGGTGCGTTACGCGCAGGAATACTGAAATTCGGTGTACGTTGAAAAACAGTTAGATGCTCGGATTCCGCAGCAATAACTGGAGTCGCTTGGATGCCGGTTGATCCCGTCCCAATCAATCCAACCCGCTTTCCACTAAAATCAACCCCCTCATGCGGCCAAGCACCAGTGTGATACCAATCACCCTGGAAAGTTTCGATGCCTTTGAAATTTGGAATATTTCGAGTCGATAAACATCCAACACAACTGACAACGTAACGGGCGGATACGGCGTCGCCAGTGTCAGTCCGTACTAGCCATACATCATTCGCCTCATCAAAGGTGAGCGCATCCACCCTTGTATTGAAATCTATATTGGGACGCAGCTCGAATCGATCGGCAACGTGCTCCAAATAACTGAGAATCTCAGGCTGACCAGGATATCGACTGGACCAATTCCATTCCTGCTCCAATTCTTTTGAGAACGAGTACGAGTAATAGTAACTCTCCGAATCGCAGCGCGCTCCAGGGTATCGATTCCAATACCAGGTACCACCTACTCCTTCTCCTGCCTCAAAGACCTGTGCTTTGAGTCCCATCAGATCCCGAGCCCTATGCAACATATACATTCCTGCAAAACCGGCCCCAATGATAAGCACGTCTAATTCTTTNTCAGCCACCCCTTTCTCCACTATCNATATCCTTCAAAGCACCATAGCGCAGCACCTAATGTTATTCACCCATTTCTTAAAGAGGCTTAGGTTCCCAAGTTGATACAACTATGATCAAAAGACTCAGGCGTATGTGGCCAGTCGCATANACATGAGAGTGCCCTAGGGACCCAATCCAGAATNCATTAAGCTTGGGNAGCTATAGAAATCGATTGAGATAAATACCAAGGCAAAAAGGAAACAATTCGNTAAGAAATCAGCCTGTTTAAAATCTTCCGACACCTCAANACTTTNTCGATATTCCTGCTTGCGAACAATTCATATACTCTTTAGTTTTCGGTACTGCTTAGATCGGAGTAATGCTGTGACGGACACCTTATCGCACGCGCAAAAAGAGTCTCTATTTAGAGACGGTTATATTGTTCTGAAAAAGGCCGTTTCCGATGATTTAGTCGATTCAGCACTCAATCGCATAAAGAGTGCTAAAAAAGGAGAATATNTCGGNCCAGATGAGGCCATGACCAATCTGATAAACGCTTCTACCATCACTCCTATTCTTCATGACGCGATGGGTNAGTTTGACCCACCGANTACCTGCCAAATAGGTATCCTAAAAAAAAGCAAACCCGGCGACCACTTTAATAACCTTGGATACAAAGATCGCGATCAACCGTACTACGGTGCATCCATTCATATGGACGGCAGTATCACAATATCGGCTCCACAAGAAATACAGCGTGGTACTCCTGATGAGGTATACGCCAACCACTTTGCTAGTGGGCCCAAGGGAAATCTTGGCCGAAGTCCTGAGGTCATGGGCCACAACATGGTTCCTATGTTCGAAGATCCTGCTATGACTTTGAGCCTCGGTAGCTTTACCGCTTTCGCCTTTGTTTGTCTAAACGATCAAACNAAACCAGGGTGTGGTCAGACGTCACTCCTTACCGGTGCGCACCACTCGATGGAAAAGTTTTTTCAGTGGCAGCGTTCGGTCAACGATTGCTTAGGCCCGGAAGGNCCTGGATGGCCAAGACTNGACTATAATGTTCCAAATCGTTGTGGAATGGTTTATATACCGCCAACTGTTCAAGAAAGTTTTTGTGACGAAACGTCGGAAAGTACCCCAGATGGGAGAAAATGGGCCCGCCCAGACCAAATTTTGATGGAACCTGGTGACGCTTGCATAACGCTTTATCATATTCCCCATTCTGGATCCCGCAATGAGAACGGATCCGAGTCACGAAAAAATATTATTTTTCGGATCAGAAACAAAAAGCGTCAACCCAATATTCAAGTAAATGGTGTTAGTGATCATCCGGATCGAGGTCAAATGGGAGAATGGTTGGAATTTGAGGACGGCAATGATCCTTGGGAGCGATCAAAAAACGCCATGTGTAACATGTGGGACGAATGGGATGGTATGCAGGANNTTGTCCAGGCNCATCAAGGCAACCCATCTTCTTAAAAAAAGAGACCNGTTTGACTCTAATTTGACTTTCTTTTAACGACGAGTAAACAGCACCATCCGTATCGTCTNCACTCGTTCCAAACTCATTCTTTTCGCGTCCTGTNTCATAGCGAGCGTTGGGTGTTTAACGACTTTAACTATTACTTAACTTATTAAACAAAACGGACATAACTAACGTGAATACTCAGTCGCAATCAATTTTGCTTGTAGAAGATCACAAAGAACTTGCTCAAACCGTAGGAGACTATCTAGAAGCTGGTGGATACATAGTGGACTACGCCGCCGACGGTTTGACCGCGATGCATCTTGCCGTAACAGAAANTTATGATGCAATCGTACTCGATATAATGCTCCCNGGACTAGATGGCATGGAAGTATGCAGACGNATTCGTCAGGACGCTCACGTGAGCACNCCNGTCATNATGCTCACNGCGCGGGATCAATTNACAGATAAGCTAGACGGTTTTGGCGTCGGTGCAGACGACTATTTGGTAAAACCATTTGATCTTCCAGAACTTGAAGCACGCATCGAAGCAGTGGTTAGGCGAGCTCGTGGGTTAGCAGTTGAGTACACAATCGACGATTTGATCCTCAATGCAGAAACCATGCTCGTTTCACGTGCTGGAAAAGAACTGAAACTTACTAAACGATTGTTCGACATACTCCGCGTACTTATGCGCGAGTCCCCCAAAGTCGTAACCCGCGAGCAATTGGAGCGAGAACTATGGGGAGATGAGCCACCAGATAGTGATTCACTACGTAGCCATTTATACAANCTNAGGCAAATCGTCGACAAGCCATTCGATATNCCTCTAATCGAAACGATGACCGGTAGAGGATATTGTGTAAAAAGTAGATCGGCCGTTGANCGATAAGTTGGATATTAGCGACCTACCGGACCCTCCTCGTGGGAAAATTGATGTAGCGATTAGCAGCTGCTTNACAGGACAAACTGTCCGCTACGACGGCGGGCATAAGCGTTCAAGCCTACCTCACGAGCAACTAGACACGATATACAATTATCATTCGATNTGCCCTGAGGTTGGTATCGGGCTCGGAACACCGCGAGAACCCATACGCTTAGTAGGACCAAGAAATAACACACAGGCTACTGGGGTAAATGGTGATGTAACNNACCAGTTGAAACAATTCGGAGACAACATGCTCAGTAGTATCCGCAATCTTTCCGGATATATTTTTATGAAAGATTCGCCGAGTTGCGGCCTATACCGAGTCAAGCGCTATGAAAANTCCAACGAGCGTATTGGTATACGCGATAGCNAGGGAATCTACGCTAGTCGCATCNTAGAACAAATGCCTCTAATGCCNAAGGAAGATTCGGGCCGCTTATTTGATCCAGTACTTCGAGAAAACTTTGCCACCAGGACTTATGTGTACACTCACTGGAATCGCTTGCTCNTTAGCGGTCTAACCGCAANAAAATTAATAGCTTTTCATTCATTGCACAAATTTCTAGTNATGGCTTCCAGCCCCGTCAAGTACCGCGAGTTAGGAAATTTACTTGCTAACCTCAAGCACGATCTTCATGCCAAATCCGAAACGTACATACGGATTCTTATGGCCGCATTANCCATCCCTGCAACGAGAGGCGGCCACGCGAACGTGTTGACTCATCTCTACGGCTATGTGAAGAAATACTTACCGAGTCATGTTCGCAATGAACTTGTCACTTCAATAGAAAATTTTCGCACTGGACTCGTTCCTCTTCTGGCACCCCTAACCCTTCTNAATCATCATTTAAAAGCCCATGANGTCAGNTATGCCAGATATCANATCTACCTCGACCCNCACCCGGCTTGGTCGGGTTTACGTCGTGTCATCTAATCATGCACACGCTGGTTTGGTTCAGGAGTGACCTTCGAGTTGCTGATAATCCCGCCCTACATCATTCCTGCCAGCGAGGTAATGTAACTGCGTGTTATATCCATGCGCCTGAAAGATGGAAAAGCATTGGCTACTCCCGCAGTAAAAAGGATTTCATTGTAGGCAGTCTACTGGTCTTAGAAAATACACTCGCCCAATTGAGGATACCTCTACACGTTATAGAGGTACGCAATGATCTAGAAATTCCACGAACATTAGTACAACTTGCACTATCCCATCACTGTCAAAATATAGCTTTCAATCAACGTATTCTGATCGAAGATCGATTACAGGATGAACTCATAGAAAGAACGGCAAAATCAAGCGGAATCGACACAACACCGTACCATGCCGCCACGCTCGTTCCACCAGGCCAAATTAACAATTCATCCGGAGATTTCTACAAGGTTTTTACTCCTTACTTTCACAAATGGTCCCATTACGTACAAAATAATGATGTTCAAACACTAGCAGTTCCCCAAAGTCAAAATACTACACATATCTCAACCAAATGGATTAACCGATCTGATCTACAGATAGAGAATTCCAAGACTCTTTGGTCCCCAGGTGAATTTGCCGCAATCAAACAACTGACTAATTTCTGTAGCAATAACGACAAATACGCTAGCGAGCGAGATATCCCGAGCTTGAGTGCTACAAGTCTGCTGTCGGCGCACTTGAGTATCGGTACAATTTCGGCTCGCCAGTGTCTAAAGTACGCTAGCGAAAGTTCCTCCCCAATGGACTCGTGGATTCGACAACTCGCTTGGCGTGATTTCTATACCCATCTCATGTTAGAAAATCCATATTTATGTCGCGGATTACCTTTTCGTTCAGATTCAGATCGAATCCCATGGCGACACGATAAGGAACAGTTTAACCGTTGGTGCGATGGTCAGACTGGGTTCCCTTTTGTCGACGCTGGTATGCGACAACTTAATACTACGGGTTATATGCACAATCGCTTACGCATGATTACTGCCCAATTTCTTGCCAAAAATCTGTTAATAGATTGGCGCATGGGCGAACGGTACTTCATCAGTAGCCTGGTGGATGGCGATATCCCTAACAACAATGGAGGATGGCAGTGGTCCGCATCAACGGGTACCGATTCGGTTCCGTATTTTCGCGTCATGAACCCTTTGCTTCAAAGCAAACGTTTTGACCCGAACGCTGAATTTATCCACCGCTTTATTCCAGAACTAAGAGACGAAGCTCCAACGAATATCCACCACGGAAATTTAACCAACTCAAAATATCCAAAGCCTATGGTAGACCTTCGAAAAAGTCGGCACCGAGTACTGACTGTTTTTAAGAAATTGCGACAGTAATTATTTAACTCTCATTAAACGACACGATTACACTCGTTCCCTGTTCAGGGGTACTCTCCGCACTAATAGTCCACTGAAATTGGCGGGCTAATCTTTTAACGATAGATAATCCCAGCCCATGTCCACTAGACATATCTCGACCTGTTTCTGCACGAAAGAAAGGTTCAAACGCACTTTTAAGATCTTCAGGTGTCATACCTATCCCGGTATCAATTACCCGGACTGAAGTCTCATTCACAGAGACATTAACTGTACCGCCTTTGGTGTAATTTATCGAATTACGAACTAGATTCGTTACCAGTATCTGCACCACCCGCTCAGGGGCTTGAACCTCCAATTTCGCACCATCAATAAAATGAATCGTATTGTTATTTTTTTCGGCCAACGGGCGGAGTCGCTCTACACTTTCCCCAATCGCTTCATTCATTATTTGTCCACTGTCCGGGATCTGCAATTCGTCCTCTCTAGCTAACAAAAGGAGTGTCTCTATAAGACTCTCCATGTCTTGAACCGTACGTCTCATTCTAGAAAATATCTCTTGTTCCTGAGCAAATTGTTCTGATTTTCGCTCTAGAAGGTCCAACGAGCCCTTAAATACAGCGATCGGCGTTCTTAATTCATGAGACGCGTCTCGAGTAAAAATTCGCTCTCGCTCTATAAATCGTTCCAGTCGTGATTCAAATCGACCAATGGCATCTATCATTGCTGCCACTTCAGTATCGGCACTAGCGCGGATTGGTTCCAAATTAAGTGTCGGAGATCGATCGCCTTCGAAGTCAAAGCGTTCAAAATAGTCAGCCATTTGTATAATCGGAGACACTGCTCTATGCGTTAAACGATAGGCAAAATAAGACAACCCATAAATCAACAGTAGAGCTAGGGACAAAGGAAGAATCCCGAAGTAGAAAGCCAGATCTGATACTTGGTCGCTAGCGAACAATAGGAATAGACGGGCTCCTCTATGATCTGTTATATGCAGAATGGGTTGTGTTCCATCGTATTCAATTCGATGGCTTCCAGGTACATATTGGACCAGGGTAGTGGGAACTTTCGAATAGTCTTCACCTATCGCGATATAGCCACGCAAATTACTGGTATCGGGTAAATTTTGGGTCGGATTGGTATCGAATAACTTCCAGTAATGCCGTGCTTCGCTATCCAAAGCCTCTTGAACTAAGGAATCTTGCACTATCGTATTGGTAACATATATTCCAGCGAATACCGCCGCACTAATTGCCATAACCTGAAGTACAAATGCTCTTGTGAGTTTGGCTCCTATACCTTCTCTCTTGACCATCTAACAATACACCTTTTCGCTATTTAGAGAGACGGAAACGGTAATGCGCAACTTTCCATTGTTCTCCATGCGCATAACCAAAAAGTTCCTCACACGCCATAAAAAACAAACGCCACCTACCTATCCAACGATCGACATTTTGATTCCCATACGTATCAATCAAAGCGGCACGCACTGACTTCTTATTCTTATCTAATCGTTCCAGCCACGCTCTCGATGTTTTTTCGTAGTGCGTCCCCGATAATAGCCACGAGCATTCGATCTCTAAGTCGTCTCCAAAATGCGAAAACGTGTCAGCGGCCGGCATCAAACCTCCGGTAAAAAAATGACGTGCCATCCAATCCCCTCTCCCATCGGTTTCGAACGGATACATCAACTCCTTATGACAAAAGATGTGAACAAAAAGCATTCCATTAGGAGCAAGCCAACCCGCTATGCGCCTCAATAATTCTTGATAATTTCTAACATGCTCAAACATTTCTATAGATACGACACGATCATATTTTTCCGTTAGATCCAATTTATTTATGTCTTTGGTAAAGATCCGTACATTTGTTAAGTCCCGTCTATGGCACTGTTGCTCTATAAATTTCTTCTGAGTCTTTGAGTTCGATACTGCTGTAAAAACACTTTTGGGATATTTTTCTGCAGCCCACAACGTAAAAGAGCCCCATCCACATCCCAAATCTAGTACGCGCTGCCCATTAACGAGTTGAGCCCGCTCTGCATACAAATGCAACATACTTTCTTCGGCCTGATCCAACGTCTCATTGCCATTTGGCCAATAACCACTCGAATATTTAAGAGCACTGCCGAGTACAATTTGAAAAAATTCGCTCGATACTTCGTAATGCTGTTTATTAGCGTCCTCGGTATGCAATGCGAGATGACTTCTTGATAGCTCATCCAATAATCGCGGGTATCGCTCTGAGGCGACTAAGTTCTCTTCATCAAGACGACGTTTCACCAACCGTTTGATACCAAAGCGGATCAACGCGTCGGGTAACCACCCATTTTCGGCCATCCTAACAAGCATGTCCATAGTGACCCTTCCCTACCTTTTGCAAAAGATTGAATAAACAACCAAACAACACTAACCACGTCAGACCGATTGCCCCAAGACCATAAATATCAGTAACAATAACGGCGCCAAAACGCTCAGCTGATAAATACGAAAAAGGAGCAGCAGTACTTGCGAGAAAAGCACCTAAAACTGCACGGTCGTGAAACCAACGCATACACTTATTTATGCTCAGACCGAGCGCACACCATAGAATAACTATCCATACAGGCGCTACATCCAACCCATGATAGTCCAATATACCAATAGCCACCCACGCCGAGTCCAAAATCCATCCGAAAAATCCCAATATCCCAGCCAAAATAAAGTCCAAGTGGGATTTATTCCAGACAGCTTGAATACCCATAAAAAGCAAAGGGATAGTACCCCAAAGCTCCCCACCTAGGACGCAACCAAACCAGGTGGCATTAAACAAAACAGCGTTTAGTATATTCACGCACTCTGCACTCGCCAGGGTCTGTTCTTATAACCGTGCTTCACAAATAACAACTGTACATCACTCAGAGACCGCTCTCGAAACCCACCTTCACAATAGGACAGATAAAATCGCCACATACGAATAAAGTCGTGGTCAAAACCCATATCAAGCACGTGTTGAATCTCGTTTTCGAATCTCCGACGCCAATCCGCCAGCGTCAAAGCATAATCAAATCCGAAATCCTCCAAATTAACGAGCACGCAGTTTGTCTTCTTAGTAACAGAATCTAACAAGGCAGTAACGCTCGGAATAAAGCTTCCCGGGAATATATATTTCTTAATGAAATCGACATTTTGAAGAGCCTTTTTATAACGCTGATCCTGTATGGTTATGGCTTGAATCAAAAAAAGACCACCGGGACGAAGCACTAGATCAATCACGCCAAAGTACGTATCTAAGTATGCGTCACCAACGGCTTCAACCATCTCGATAGAAACAACTTTGTCAAACAATCCTTGAATCTCTCGATAGTCTTTTAGCAAGACTTGAATTTGATCTTCTAACAATCCTTCCCGAACGCGTCGTGAAGCCTCCTCGAACTGCTCTTGCGAAATGGTGATCGTTGTTACGTGACATCCGTAATGTTTCGCTGCGTAAATTGCGAAGCCACCCCATCCCGACCCAATTTCCAGAAGGCGGTCGTCGGCATTTAACTCCAACTTACGACAGATCCGCTCAAGTTTTCGAGTACTAGCTTCCTCTAGAGTCATATCTACTGATTCGAAAACCGCTGACGAATACATCAAACGTGTATCCAAAAATCGAGAAAAAAAATCGTTCGATAAATCATAATGGGATCTTATATTCTGTCTGCTACCAGACAACGTGTTGGACTTCAGTCGATGAACCAATCTATTGGTGAAAGCACTTA
>PAMR01000035.1 GCA_002708205.1 Gammaproteobacteria bacterium | reverse complement strand
CGTTTCTTGTTCCCATAGGTTCGATCGAATGAAGGCCTTTGCACAATGAAAAAAGCATTCCTCTATGTGAACACAGGTTGTTAGAATCGCATCTCTATTACGAGCAGCTAATGCGTGATTCAATTGAGAGTCTGCGATTAGTTCCGCTTTTCCGTTGACCCGGAGGGTTTCGGGTGTTCCCGGGATGATGAATAGGATACTAACAAAAGCGTTTTCAATAATATTTTGATGGCCGATTGCCATACGGTTTCCGGGCCGATCCGGAATTAATAGTTTTCGATCGTCTTTGATCTGTACAAAACCAGGATGGTCTCCTTTAGGCGACACGTCGATTCGGCCATCTTTACCGGCCGTAGACATGATGAGAAATGGGGACATTTCAATAAAAGGCCGCGCAAATTCATCGATATGATCTGTTACTTTCTCTCGTAATCCGGGGATCTCGTCACCAATGATGCGGCGCAATTTGGATACGGTATTTATCTGATTATGGATAGTGGATTACTCCTGGGTTTGAGACTCAGTATTATTGTAAGTTGTCATTCCCTATATCAAGGTGCGTAGACATATTTATCGATAGTCTTGTCTATGGATTGGTTGTCACTATTGGAGCTTTTCGAACTCTCCGTTGCTAACTGGAACATCGCCATAAACAAAACGGTGTTATCTACCCGTTTGTGGACACCAAATTTTGGGAACTGTTTGATAACTCCTTCCCATTTTTTGCGTACATGCTGCCAGAAAGGCTGCGTTTCTTCCCAATATGAATCACCCGCTGAGAAGTCGTAATTCATAATCCGTTCGTAGCGATTCAATCCTGCCTCACGAGCTAGATAGGGCATTTTTTGATCCGGGTATCCTGCTCTATCCACCACGAGCTTTTGGTTATCTTGTTCGTGTAACCAGCCTGTCGCTATGACTGTATGGCGATTGGTACCTTCTAGGACACTGTAATCACTACGAATACTATTTTCGCGTCTCGGTAAGGGTCTTCGCGTCACAGCACTTTCCCACACGGATGCATGAGGGCCGTGGTGCCATTTCCCATACGATTCGTAGCGGGGTGAATCGTCCACTTGAAATACAGCCTGAGACCAGGTTCCTTTAGCCTGCTTCCGTGAGATGCGTGTTGTTTCCCACGTGTCGTTTGACACGTATTCGGTGATATCTCGGTCCTGGTATTTCCAATCTTGTCGCCAGTGCTTCATCACCATAGGTTCTGAGACTTTTTGATCTTCCAGGAACATGCGAATGACCATTATATGTTGTAGAGATATCAGGTCGGGCTCATTTTGAATTAGGTAAACGTATTCTGTGGTCCATGACTGGTAGGGACGAGCTGGTGTAAAGCTGGGTGAATAGCCAATGGTCTCGATGAATTCAAAGGAAGCACGATAGGGTCCAGCCATCGCAAGAATTGCTCTGCGGTCTCGTTCCTTTTTTGTTAAGCCAGTTTCCTGAAGGTTCATCCAATGTCGAGAAGGCTGTCTATTCAATTCGATGGGAGGCCCTTGGGTGGTTCCGCCTCGAGGTTGCATCTCGTCTTCAGGATGGAATGACCAAGAGTATGTGTATTGTCGAACCTGAGTTTTTGCGTCTTCCGCACTGTATGTGGGCTGTGAATATATGAAAGTACTCAGGGCAATAGTGATCAGTAACAGTTGTGTACGTTCCAAGTGGTTTAGCAGACTACCTCGATAGACACTCATTGTTGGTAAGGCTTGATCTTTTTGTTTGCCCATTTTTATCTCCACGTCGCTTTTTCCCCGCAGTTTTCACCTCAATAAACTCAACCGAACTGATGGGCTCAGTGTTTTGTTCGCACAGCACTGTATCGAAAAAGATTCTGTAGCAGCCCTTCTTGGATGAATAAGCACTATCGAGATTGGATCACCATAAACGACTTTATTTGCAATTGCTAATCATTCTCATTTACATTATTACATCAATGAAAATGGAATCCGGGAAAATCTGGGTATGAAATTTAGTCGATTGGTGGTGTTTTTGAGTCTAGTTGGTTCTTCAATTCACGGATTGGGGGAAGAGTTTGAAGGTGTGGAAGAGGTGATTACGGTTGTTGCAACTCGCACAGAGCGTTCTGTGGACGATGTAGCAGCAATTGTGACCGTTAAAACGTCAGAGGAGATCGAACGTGAAATAGCTCAGGATATTGCCGATTTAGTTCGTTTTGAACCCGGGGTTACAGTTGGAGGTACTGGCTCACGTTTTGGTCTATCCGGTTTTAATATTCGAGGGATTGGTGGAAACCGTGTGCTAACACTTATAGATGGTATCCGAGTTCCGGAAGAATTTTCTTTTGGCCCATTTCTTAGCTCGCGACGGGATTTTGTCGACATTGATAGTTTGTCTCGAGCGGAAATTGCGCGAGGGCCAATATCTTCTTTATATGGTAGCGACGCATTAGGTGGAGTGGTGGCATTAACCACAAAAAGCCCTGAGGATATGTTGCGGTCTAGTGGGTCTGCCAATGAGGACAATTTCGACGACAAATTTGCCATGAACTATAAAGTTGGCTATTCCAGTGCTGATGACAGCACTCTCGGTGGATTTGGCTTTGTGGCTGGATCGTCTTGGTTATCCGGTTCGTTGCAATATACAAATCGCACTGCGAAGGAAACTGAAAATGGTGGCGGTGTCGGTGGTTTTGGATCAACCCGTGAGCAGCCCGATCCACAGGACATCGAAACCAATAATACGGTCGTAAAGATACAAATTTCACCATCAGACAATCAGAATCTGATGGTGTCTTTTGACCAATTCGATAATGACACCGGTACTAAGATATTTTCCGATCGCGGTGTTGTATACGGTGTGGAAGTAACAAATCGGCTGGCCAAAGACACTCGTGAGCGCTCACGTTGGTCTTTGGCATATGACCTGTTAGCAGACCTTGGCATAGCTGACTCAATACAAGCCACTATTTACAGGCAAAATTCTGAATCTCAGCAAACTACGTTTGATGACAGACTTTCGAGAGGTGTCCCCCAGAAACGAATAAGAGACTCTTTTTTTGAACAAGAAATATCAGGAATTTTCGCCCAAGCTGGCTTGAGTTTTGACCTTATGGGGAGTGCTAACTATCTTACTTACGGTGTTGATTTTTACGAAACATCAAACGTTGGTTTGCGCGACGGTAGTACAAGTATGGTAGATGGAACGCCCTTGTTTGAATTCTATACTTTTCCTACGCGTGATTTCCCGCCGACCGATGTAGAGCAATTGGCGTTCTTTGTACAAGATGAGATAGAGCTATTTAATGGTCGATTACTCCTGTCACCAGGTTTGCGCTACGATTCTTTTGAAGCGGATGTGACTGCGGATAGCGTCTATCTAACAGGTAACGCTGGAGCTCCATCGACCGAGGATTATAAAGATTCGGAAATAACAGGGAAACTTGGAGCGGTCTTTCACTTGATGGACAATCTCTCAGCTTTTGCCCGTGTAAGTCAAGGCTTTAGAGCACCACCATATGATGACGTTAACGTTGGTTTCACCAATTTTATGGGTGGGTATAAAACAATTAGTAGTCCGGATTTGGAATCTGAAACAAGTTTAGGAATGGAGATTGGTGCTCGGTATAGCGGTGAGTATGGTCAGGTGTCTCTTACGGTCTTTCAGAATGACTACGATGATTTCATCGAGTCTCTGGCAGTTTCTCCTCAGTTTCTAGCTTCCGGTGGAATTGATCCGGCCGATGGTTTACTGACCTTTCAATCTATTAATCGTGAAAAAGTGGAAATAGATGGTGTGGAAATGAGCGGTCAACTTGATCTCGAGGCGGTTTCGGAAAGTTTCTCGGGACTTTCTATCCGTGGTTCGATTGCTCATGCGGATGGTGAAGATAAAGAAACGGGGCAACCCCTCAATAGTGTTGAACCTCTCTCCGCAGTATTCGGTCTACGATACCGATCCGATGGGGAACGTTGGGGTGCTGATCTCATGTGGTCGTTGGTTTCCGGAAAGGAAGAAGGTGATATTGATTCCGATAATCCCCGTATTGAAACGTCGGGATATGGGATTGTTGACTTACTTGCGTATGTCGATGTGACTTCCTCGCTAAGTCTTAACGTAGGTTTGTTCAACTTAGGTGATAAAGTCCATACACGTTGGGCTGATACGATCGGTATAGGGAATGATGCTCCGGCACGTTTCACCCAGCCAGGGTTTCACGGTGGTCTTACGCTTAGACTCTCGCTCTAGGTGGAGATGTACCGGTGACGAATCCACCATTACGGCTAATCGTTCAGATCCAAGTGGCTTTGAGTTTCTTGATGTATCCGGCCTTCGGATGCGTTGAACCCGCTGACAATCCATCAAGAATCGCGTTAGCCGGTGGCTCGCTAACAGAGATTCTCTATTTCTTGGGAGAACAAAATCGCATAGTTGCGGTCGACAGCACTTCCAACTTTCCGCAGGAAGCCACTGAGTTCCCGTCGGTCGGCTATGTACGTAACCTCTCTGCTGAGGGGCTTTTATCCCTCGACCCGACGCTAATATTGGGAGAGCACGATATGGGTCCTCCGGAGGTACTAGATCAGGTATCTTCGGCGGGCGTTCAAACAGTTCGTGTTCCTGAGGAATTCACGCCGGAGGGTATTGTTGAAAAGGTTCGCTGTGTTATTCGAGTGCTTGGGTTAGACGAGAATAGAACGGCCGGACAAATAAGTACCCTCATAAAAACGATACACACGTTAGAAAGACCGATCGAAAATAAAGGCGCGCCCCTGAAAGTTGCATTTTTGTTAGGTATCCAAGATAGCGGTCCCTTAGGGGCAGGAACAAATACGTCTGCCGACGGCTTATTAGCAATGGTGGGAGTTGAAAACGCATTTAAAGATTTTGAGGGTTGGAAGCCTGTTTCTCCAGAGTCTATGGCGATAGCCAACCCCGATTATATTGTTATCCCAACACGCGGAGCGAAATCTGCTGGTGGTATAGACGGAATTGTTCAACATCCAGTTATTCGACTAACTAAAGCGGGGCAGCGGCGCCAAATTATTATTCGTGACGGGATGGAAATGTTAGGATTTGGGCCAAGGACTTTGTATTCGGCGGAAGAAATTGCTAAGACCATGTCCATATCAAGGATTTCGGATTGAAGGATGGTTTCAGCCTCTTTCTCTCTGAAAAAAAAATTCACCACTCTGGTAGAAGTAAAACGACAGCGTAGTCAGAGACTCTACCTGGTATGTTTTTTTCTTGTATTTTTGTTGGTTGTTTTTTTATCTCTAACAAATGGAGCGATATCGATTGGGCTTTTTGATTTTCTGGAGCCTGAAAGCCAACTTCAAAAAACGGTACTTTATGAAATTCGCAGTCCTAGAATTTTCTTGGCTGGATTCGTTGGAGCATCGCTTTCGATAGCAGGGGCCGCTCTACAAGGGCTTTTTCGCAATCCGTTAGCAGATCCTGGTTTGATTGGTGTTTCGAGTGGGGCTGCTTTGGGAGCGGTGGCGGTTATAGTTTTTGGCTCGGTATTGAGTGTAAATGAGTCCTTTCGACCATACCTAATGCCGGTTGCAGCGATTTGTGGTGCAATTGTTGTTACCTCGTTCCTGTATAGCTTTGCTCGTCGATACGGAGAGTTTAATGTGGCGACTATTCTTTTGCTGGGTATTGCAATCAATTCGTTAGCTACCGTCGGGATCGGCGCATTTCAATATCTGAGTGATGATGGTGAATTGAGGACCCTGACATTCTGGATGATGGGCAGTTTTTCGAGATCGATGTGGTTTACGGCCTTGCATACCGGAACGATTATTTTGATGTCCTGTTTGTGGCTGGCAAGAGACCGAAGAAATCTCGACTTATTGCAATTGGGTGAGCATGAAGCCCAGCATTTGGGTGTTTCGGTTAATCATTTGAAACGACGGATTATTTTGTGCTCGGCAACGGCAGTAGGTGCTGGAGTAGCGCTAGCGGGAATGATTGGTTTTGTAGGCCTTGTTGTCCCGCACCTAGTTCGTTTGCTGGGGGGGGTATCCCATCAATATGTGCTTCCAGCGTCGGCTTTGTTGGGGGCTTCGATAATGATGTTGGCGGATCTAGTTTCTCGCACGATTGTCGTGCCAGCAGAATTGCCCGTTAGTCTAGTGACCAGTGCTATTGGAGCACCTTTTTTCTTATGGTTAATTTCTAGGGTACGGTCGTCGTGACGATCTGTGTCGAGAAGGCATCGTTCACCATCAAGGAGAACAAAATTCTTGACGACGTTTCTTTGTCTGTTAATTCTGGAGAACTAACGTCAATTATCGGACCAAATGGAGCTGGGAAATCCACCCTATTGAAGCTGATGTCAGGTGATGTAAAACCAGATGCTGGGAAGGTCTATGTCAATGGAGAGACGATAGAAAGTATCGACGTAAAGCGTTTGTCCATATTACGAACGGTGATGTCTCAACAATCTTCCATCATATTCGATTTTTATGTCGATGAGATATTGGCCATGGGTTGGGTGAATGGGAACGATCGGCAACGAGTTGACGTGACCAAGCAAGTTATCGAATGGTGTCATATAGGACACTTAATCGATCGGCGATTCGGAACGCTTTCCGGAGGGGAACAGCGATTGGTGCAATTCGCTCGAGCCTTATTGCAGGTTAGTAGTCCTTTGGGTCTGTATGCAAATCGGTGTCTTCTCTTAGACGAACCTACAGCAAGCTTAGATTTGTCGCATGAATTGTTAGTTATAGAGCAAGCAAAAGCTATGGCGAGACGTGGGACGGGCGTTATGGTAGTGCTGCACGACCTCAATCTAGCAGCGCGGTTTGCGGATCGGATTGTTTTGATGTCGGAGGGTAGTATCGTTTTAACAGGAAGACCAAATGTTGTTTTACAGGAGGACCTTCTCAGTGAAGTTTATGGCACTCCAATTACTGTTGAGTGTCACAAATCACTGAATCGGCTTGTCGTTTATTCATAAGGACACATAATGTTTATTGCAATGAATCGTTTTAAGATTGCTCTGGGTTTTGAAGAAGGCTTCGAGAAAATATGGCGAGAGCGAGATTCTTACCTATCGGAGGTGTCTGGTTTTCAAAGTTTTAGTTTGCTCAAAGGACCTGAAGCAGAAAATCATGTTCTCTATGCATCTCATACGGTATGGGAGTCGAGAGCCGCTTTCGAAGCTTGGACCGAATCCGATCATTTTCGTAAAGCACACGCGCAAAAGAGCGCTCCGAAAGGAACCTATTTAGGACATCCGGTACTTGAAACTTTTGAGTCCGTGGTTAGATAGGGTCTTCTGGACCAATTCTTTGTAGGCCGAGAGAGTTCGTTGTAACGGGTTGTCCAAAGATTATAAGTAACAATACTTTGCCTTTTTTTGGATTTGCCAGCGCAATCCTTTTAAGGCTCCTGTGGTGCCGAGAAGAGGACTTGAACCTCCACGGGGTTACCCCCACTAGCTCCTGAAGCTAGCGTGTCTACCAATTTCACCACCTCGGCTTGACGCGGCACTTTACTACAGCAAATTACCGGTGAACAATCGCGTTATTTTGCTCATTTGCGAACGAGATTGCCATTATGGCCGAGAGTAACCAGATACAGCTTTCAGACGTGCGAGAGGCATTAAATATGATCGGGCCCGCTTCCTGGCTTGATCTAGTTCACTATCTGGATACGGGGAAAGGGAGGGGTGGACAACGCTTGAGACGGATGCTTAAGAGTTTGTCACGTTCTGGAGAAATTGAATTGGTTGCCCGAGGCACCTACCAAATTACNGACAACGGGATTGNGCGACAGTCAGGCACGATAGTAATGNGGTCNGGGAAACTCGGAGTGTTATTGGATAAAGGGGAGTGGTTTCTACTTCGNTCNCCGAAAGGGGTTCGAGCAGGAGATCGGGTTGAGTGGTATGTAAAAGACCANATGGCTGAAGTCGACAGAGTAGTCAAAGCAACCGAAGAACCTTTTGTTGGAATATATAGGCGNGGGCGGAANAGCGCNTATATNGAACCAATAACAAGAGGGCTNGCTTCCTCAATTGATCTGATCACAATATTTAAGGAGGCTCATGACGGGGATGTCGTAGAAGCTGTTATNTGCGANNCNNATCGCGGAAGAACACGGGCTAAAGTGATAGAAGTCATACGCCAAAGTAGTGAGTGTGCACGCGCAGCGGAAACCATGCTGCGTTCCTTTGATGTGCCTTGTTTGTGGCCCACTCAATTCACCTCTATTGATGTTGATCAAAACGTACTCGAGGTCGATAAGGCTGGTAGGTGTGATTTTCGTAATACACCTTTTGTCACTATTGATGGAGCGGATGCTCGTGATTATGACGATGCCGTATATGCCGAAGCACATAAGGAAGGGTGGCATCTCAAGGTGGCAATCGCCGACGTAGCGCATTACGTGAAGCCAGAAACCGATCTCGANCGGGAAGCANTANNACGGGGNAACTCTGTTTATTTACCTGATCGNGTGATCCCGATGTTGCCGGAATCACTGTCGAATGGAATTTGTTCNCTTGTGCCGCAAGAGGANCGACTTGCNCTGGTTTGTGAGATGACAATTAGTGAAAACGGTGAGCTCNTACAGTATGGGTTTGTGGAAGGTGTGATCCGTTCTCANGAACGCCTNACGTACACNGAAGTCGCNTCGTTTCTCGAATTACCAGAAGAAAATTGGTCTGAAGCGGTTCGGAATTCNTTANACAACTTATATAAGACTTATAAAGCGCTGCGGTTGGCTCGAGAAGCACGGGGAGCGCTTGATTTCGAATCCCGTGAAACCGGGATATTGATTAAAGATGGTCAACCTGTATCAGTATCGCCTCGATATAGGAATGAAGCCCATTGCTTGATTGAGGAAGCAATGCTTGTAGCGAATGTCGCTTGCGCTTCCTTTTTGGAAGGACACGATACTGCCCTAATGTACCGGATTCACGCGTCTCCCCAAGATACGAAACTTAATGATTTACGGGATGTACTGAGGTGGGCTGGGATATCAGTTGGTACGGAAATTAAGAGCCCGAAGGATCTTCAAACACTATTGGACTCAACAAAAAGTTCGCGGGTCCCACAATGGATNTGGCATATGCTTGCACTCCGATCNATGGAACAGGCCTGTTACGTGCCGGACAATATTGGTCATTTTGGTCTGGCATTACCGAGCTACGCACATTTCACTTCACCTATTAGGCGCTACGCGGATTTACTCAACCATCGTCTGATTAAGGGACACCTTCATAAATCCGAGGGACATGTAGGGTACGACGAAACTCAGTTGCTTGAGATTGGATCGCATATATCGATGACTGAGCGGCGTGCAGAAGATACCAGTAGATCCGTGGATGCTTGGCTGAAAAGTTTTTTGATTGAGGAGAGAATCGGCGAGCTTTTTCNCGGTACCGTTGTTAGCGTCACAGGGTTTGGTTTATTCGTAGAGCTCGACGAGACATACGTTCAAGGCTTATTGCATATATCGAATCTTGGTGATGAATATTATGAATGGAGACCACAATCGCTGAGTTTGGTGGCGGAACGGTCGGGTGCGCGCTTCTCTTTAGGGCAAGAGTTGGATGTGGTTCTTCAAGAAGTGAGTGTNGAAACAGGAAAGGTNGATTTAATTCTTCCACCAAAGAAGAAAGGTGTGGCACCTAAAAGACGGGTATACAAGAACAGTAAACGAAAAAACTACCGGAAGAAGCGGACATGAGTGAGGCAGATTATGTGTGCGGTATTCATGCCGTCAATCAGTTAATCGTTGAGAAACCGCGAACGCTCCGTCGACTTTTGATAGCGACTGGCCGAAGNGACGCCCGGATACAGGGCATTCGAGAAAAGGCTCGAGAAGCGGGTATTCGTGTTGACCAAATCGATCGCCGTGCACTCGAACGTATGACGCGAGATGCTTTTTCAGGACAAGGACGAATTGCCCACCAAGGCATATTGGCTGAGTGTCATGCGGTNGTTCCGGCTGATGAAGCCGAACTAGAGGCTCGGTGGGATACATTTAACAACCCGTTGATTCTTGTATTGGATGGACTAGAAGATCCCAGGAATTTAGGAGCGTGTCTACGATCTGCAGATGCTGTCGGTGTAGATGCTGTATTGGTACCGAGGCGCCACAGTGCGCCATTCTCCGCCGCGGTTCGAAAAACCGCGAGTGGTGCACTGGAGTCTCTTTTTGTCGTTCAAGTATCGAATTTGGCGAGGCGACTGAAATGGCTACAGGACCAAGGCGCGTGGCTCGTAGGTGCAGATGACAGCGCTGCTGCGGAATATACTGAAGTTGATATGACAGTACCTTTGGTGATGGTGCTCGGCAGTGAAGGGGCTGGTATTCGGCGCTTAACCAAAGACCTTTGCGATTTTGTCGTATCTATTCCCATGGCGGGAGTCGTATCCAGCCTCAATGTATCCGTAGCTACTGGAGTCTTGCTTTTCGAGTGTTTGAGACAACGTCGAGAAAAATAGGTGTAGAAAGTAGAAGTCTATTCGGTTGCAAGCAGGGAGGAGGTCCCATAGAATCGCGGCCCCGAAGGCACTCCATGAGGGTTCTCGGGTGTTTTTAAATTCGCTCCTTGCTTCACGTACGTGTTGATACGGAAGCTATAGCCATAAGGAGGCTTTATGCGACATTATGAAGTCGTGTTTTTGGTCCATCCGGACCAGTCTGAACAGGTTCCCGGTATGATTGAACGCTATAGCGCTTTGATTGAGCGTGGAGGCGGCTCAGTGCACCGTACCGAGGATTGGGGTCGCCGCCAACTGGCCTATCCAATTCTAAAAATACATAAAGCGCATTACATTCTTTTCAATGTTGAAGTCAGCAAAGAGACGCTGGAAGAATTGGAAAGTGCTTTTCGTTTCAACGATGCAGTTTTGCGGAGCATGACTATGGTCCGCAAGGAAGCTGTCACTGAAGTATCCAAAATCTATGAAGAGGAACTGAAAGACCAAGAAAAGGAAAAGGAACGGGATCGTCGACGAGAAGATGAATTGCGTCAGAGGCAAGAAGCCCGAGCAGAAGAAAGTAAACGAAACGAGCAGTCTGAAACCGATGCTGAAGCTGGTGCTGAAGCCGAAACCGATGCTGAAGCAGCGATAGCAGACCAGCCCGAAGAACCAGAAGCAGAGGAGGCGTAGAAAGTCATGGCACGCCGATTTGGACGAAAACGTTATTGTAGATTTACCGCAGAAGGCATCAAAGAAATCGACTATAAAGATCTCGATTTATTACGTCAGTACATTTCAGAGACAGGGAAAATTGTACCGAGTCGAATCACCGGAACGAGTGCACGCTATCAACGGCAGTTGGCACGGGCAGTCAAGCGAGCTCGCTATCTCGCCTTGCTACCTTATACCGATCAACACAACTAGCGGAGGCGGGAAAACATGAACGTAATTCTGCTAGAGCGAATTAATAATCTGGGTGACTTGGGGGAAGAGGTTAACGTCAAAAGCGGCTTTGCTCGTAATTACTTGTTACCGCAAGGCATAGCGGTGCGGGCTACAGAAGACGAACGAAAAGTTTTTCAGGAACGTCGCGCGGAGTTGGAAGCTGCAGCCACTGAGAAACTTTCCGACGCTGAGAAACGTGCCATTGCCCTTGAAGACCATTCGATTACGATTGTGGTGCGAACGGGGGAGGAAGGCAGGCTTTATGGTTCTGTTGGCACGCAAGAAATTGCGACAGCGTTATCGAATGGCGGAATCGAAGTGCGTAAATCTGAGGTCATGATGCCAGAGGGTGCGATACGCGTAGTCGGCGAATATACCGTAGATATTCAGCTTCATGCTGATGTGGTGAAAACCATTCAGGTAATAGTGGCTGCCGAGTAATCACGTCGATTAGCGAGGCAGTTTAAACAAGTCGCCCACAAGTCATCCACAGGAAGCCCTATTGAGAGGAATTTATTCCTGATGAGTTTTTTCTTTCTCTAAGCTTTTTTTATAATTTAGCGATTTCCTACTTGACGGATGTCCTCGTCGAGCGGAGAGTAACTGTATATTAGTACAGTATTTTACTCTTTTTCCGAGGACCTCAACTTATGTCAGAGTCGATTCCCGACTATCCAGAATTTTCTGGCCAATCTGCTTCTCGACTCAAAGTGCCTCCTCATTCGATTGAAGCAGAACAATCGGTTCTTGGCGCGTTGATGCTACACAACGACTCTTGGTTTACCGTCGCCGACAAAGTAAACGCTAAAGATTTCTATAGGCCTTCTCACCAAATGATTTATGAAGTCATGGTCGAGTTGGCTAACAAAAATGAACCTTTTGATGCACTTACTCTATCGGAAGCCCTGAGGTCGCATGGAACTATTGATCGAGTGGGCGGCAATGTGTATTTGGCGGAGTTGGTTGAGAGTGTTCCGGGTACTAGTAATGTCGGCTATTACGCTGAAATGGTGCGAGAGTACTCCACTCTCCGTCAACTCATTGGAGCAGCAAACAAGATAGCGGAATCGGCATTCTTGCCGGAGGGGAAAAAAGCATCGGAACTATTAAATGCGGCGGAACAATCCGTATTTGAAATTGCAGAGGGCCGTCTCCAAGACGGTGGACCTCAGTCTATTTTGCCACTTTTGACCTCGGCCGTTGACAAGATAGAAAGGCTGTATCGAAACAAGGATCCGATCACAGGAATTCCGACCGGTTATACAGATTTAGATAAGCTAACGGCGGGTCTTCAAGATTCAGATCTCATCATAGTCGCGGCTCGGCCTTCCATGGGCAAAACCGCATTGGCGTTAAATTTTGCCGAACATGCTGTGATGAATGCTGATGCTGATGATGGAGTGGTTTTATTCTTTTCGATGGAACAACCGGCCGAGCAATTGATCATGCGGCTGTTGTCATCTCTTGGGCACATCGATCAAACGCGAATGCGGACCGGGGAATTAGGTGATGATGATTGGCCTCGTTTTAGTAGCGCGGTCAGCCAACTGAAGGATAAGAAACTCTTTATAGATGACACTGCAGCACTAACCCCCAATGATATTAGAACGCGAGCCCGTCGTGTTTCCCGTGAAATGGGAGGATTGAAAATGATCTTAGTCGATTATCTTCAACTCATGCGTTCAGCGACTGCGTACGATAATAGAGCTACCGAGATTTCAGAAATTTCTCGCTCGTTGAAAGCGATAGCAAAAGAGATGAAATGTCCCGTTGTTGCTTTGTCACAATTGAATCGAAGTCTAGAAAATCGGCCAGACAAGCGCCCGCATATGTCTGATTTGCGTGAATCGGGAGCCATAGAACAAGACGCTGATGTGATCTTCTTTATATACAGAGATGAGGTATACAACGAAGACTCACAGGATAAAGGATTGGCCGAAATTATCATCGGAAAGCAGCGCAATGGCCCGATAGGCAGCGTTAAATTAACCTTTATCGGGAATCTGACTAAGTTCGAGAATTACACCCCATCAGATCGTTATGAAGAACTGATGAACTAAATGGCCAAGACGAAAACGGCATATGTCTGTGATGCATGTGGAGCAGATCACACTAAATGGCAGGGGCAGTGTTCGGTTTGCGGTGAGTGGAATACGCTAAAACAATTTGTTGTTCCTAAGTCTAGCAATGTACCTGTGGGCCAAAGTATTTTAGGGAGCACCGATGGCTATTCGGGCAATGCTCCGTCGGTAGAAAACTTAGCTGATATTCGTATGGAAGGTGATTCTCGAACGTTAACTGGATACAGTGAGTTAGACCGAGTGCTAGGTGGTGGACTGGTTCCTGGCTCGGTTGTTTTGATCGGCGGTGATCCGGGAGCTGGGAAATCCACACTATTACTTCAAGTTACGACTCAATTGTCGAAACAAGTTTCATGTCTTTATGTTAGTGGAGAAGAATCCCTACAACAAATCGCACAACGCGCCAGCCGTCTAAATCTTCCGGTTGGAGATTTACGGCTCGCAACGTTGACCTATGTAGAACAAATAGCCGAACTTGTACAAAAAGAGAAGCCGAACGTTGTTGTGGTTGATTCGATTCAAGTCATGCAAGTGGGGAATGTAGATTCGGTTCCAGGAAGTGTCAGCCAGGTCCGGGAGTCCGCCGCATTTCTAACCAAATTAGCTAAACAAACAGGAACTGCTGTGGTTTTGGTCGGACACGTGACGAAGGAAGGTAATCTAGCTGGACCGAAGGTTTTGGAGCATATGATTGATTGTTTTCTGATGCTCGACTCAGCCGCTGGTAGCCGATTTAGAACGTTGCGAAGTCTCAAAAATCGGTTCGGAGCCGTGAATGAGTTGGGCGTGTTTGCAATGACGGAGCAAGGTATGCGAGAGGTAAAGAATCCTTCCGCTATTTTTCTCGAGAGGCCGGATAAAACTAATCCTGGCAGCGTGGTCACGGTTGTATGGGAAGGAACTAGGCCGATATTGGTTGAGATCCAGGCGCTTGTCGATCAGGTTCAGGGCGGGTATCCCAAACGGGTAGCAGTGGGGTTGGATTCCAGTCGCTTGTCGATGCATTTAGCAGTGATGCATCGACACTGCGGGTTGTCTTTTTCAGATCAGGATGTATTTGCGAACGTCGCCGGCGGTGTCAGAGTGAGTGAAACGGCCGCTGATCTCGCGCTTTTAACATCGGTATATTCGAGTTTTCGCAATAAACCATTAAGTAAAGATTTAATTGTTCTGGGTGAGATTGGACTTACTGGAGAAATACGACCCGTGCCGAATGGACAAGAAAGAATAAATGAGGCCCAAAAGCATGGGTTTACAAAGGCTATCGTTCCACGCTCGAATCGCCCAAAAAACGCAATCCAAGGCATTGAAGTTCATGGGGTCGGCTCTTTAAGCGAAGCCCTTGAAGTGGTTAAGACGGTAGAGAAATTATAAGGCTGTTTTTTTCACTCCTTGGCAGTGCACATATTTAATCAGCCAACTTTTTATGTTGCAGTCTTTTCGGCGAGGGATCGAAGCCNGCGTCCTCAGCCCGTTTTTTGTAATCGATTTCNTATTCCGAGTAGTTTCCGTTAAAGAATTCGATATGGCTNTTGCCTTCAAAAGCAAGGATATGAGTAGCGATACGATCCAAAAACCACCGGTCATGTGAAATCACAATGGCACTGCCGGGATAGTTGAGCAACGCTTCTTCGAGTGCCCTTAAGGTTTCAACATCGAGATCGTTCGTAGGTTCATCGAGCAGTAAAACATTACCGCCTTCTCGTAACATTTTTGCAAGATGTACCCGGTTGCGCTCCCCNCCGGACAATTGTCCTACGTATTTTTGCTGATCNGACCCACGAAAATTNAAACGACTAACATATGCTCTGGAATTAATCTCGTAGTTGCCNACTTGGATTATGTCTTGGCCGTCGGAAATTTCTTCCCAGACTGTCTTTTTCCCATCNAGAGAATCTCGTGATTGATCGACAAANGCTAAACTAACAGAATCACCAAAACTGACCTGTCCCGANTCAGGATNTTCTTGTCCGGTGAGGATACGAAACAGAGTAGTTTTGCCGGCACCGTTACCACCGATGACGCCTATGATTGCCCCTTGTGGCACTGTAAAAGTCAGNTCGTCTATTAGTAATGTATTGCCGTAACTTTTTTTCAACTGAGATACTTCGATGACNTTCTGACCAAGTCTCGGNCCCGGTGGAATATAGAGTTCTGCAGTTTCGTTTCGTTCTTGGACTTCCTTGGACATCAACTCTTCGAAGCGCTGAATGCGCGCTTTATTTTTGGCTTGTCGTCCACGAGGATTTTGGTTTACCCAATCGAGTTCAGATTTGATGGCTCGCTGCCGAGCTTTTTCTGAAGCTGCCTCAATTGCTAGCCGTTGATGTTTATTGTCCAACCACGCACTGTAATTNCCTTCGAAGGGGATTCCTCGGCCTCGATCTAATTCAAGAATCCAGCCTGCTACATTGTCTAGAAAGTATCGGTCATGGGTTACCGCAACGACAGTACCGGGGTATTCTGCTAGAAATCGTTCGAGCCATGCCACACTCTCAGCGTCTAAATGATTGGTGGGTTCATCGAGTAATAACATGTCAGGTTTTGATAACAAGAGGGCACATAAAGCGACTCTTCTGCGTTCACCCCCGGAAAGTTGGTTAATTTTTGCGTCCCAGGGTGGCAGGCGGAGGGCATCNGCCGCTATGTCGAAAGTGTGTTCTAAATTCCAACCATCGATTGCTTCAATAGCCTCAGTGAGGNTGCCTTGTNTTTCGATAAGAGCGTTCATTTCCTCGTCTTCCAAAGGCTCGGAGAAGCGGTTNGATACCGCCTCAAATTCTTTCAGAAGGTCGGTNATTTCGCTCANGCCCTGCTCTACGTTAGCCCGTACGTCTAAATCCTCGTCAAGTATCGGTTCTTGCGGGAGAAAACCCACTTTAATGTCTTTTTGAGGGCGTGCTTCTCCGTCTATTTCACTATCAACACCAGCCATGATCCGTAGCAGAGATGATTTACCAGAGCCGTTTAAGCCGAGCACACCGATTTTTGCGCCTGGGAAGAACGATAGGGAAATGTTTTCAAGAATAGTGCGGTTAGGCGGGACGGTTTTTGAAACCGATTGCATCGTATAAACGTATTGCACAGTGTCGCCCTATAGTCAGTTGGGTTGCGAAAAGAAGGCATTATCAAGAACGCCAGCATTAACGCAAGGGTCGATAGGAAATCTTCAGGTCGCCTATTAGCGAAGCTGAAATTGAGCTTTATAGCTCGTGTACAATGGATCGATCTCTTGGACGCGAAAAAGAAGGTTCAACATGCTTGATACGCAATCTTCAATTGAAACATTCGATCCGGAGGTTTGGTCTGCTATTGCTGGGGAAAACGATCGCCAGGAAGAGCATATCGAGCTAATAGCCTCGGAAAATTACGCGAGTACACGAGTTTTAGAAGCGCAGGGGAGTGTTCTTCAAAATAAGTATGCGGAGGGATATCCCGGGAAACGGTATTATGGTGGTTGTGAATACGTTGATCGGGTCGAACAGCTAGCCATACATAGGGCGAAGGAGCTTTTTTCGGCCGATTATGCAAATGTCCAACCTCATTCGGGATCGCAAGCAAACGCGGCGGTGTATCTCGCTTTATTACAGGCGGGAGATACGATTTTAGGAATGAGTCTTGATCATGGAGGTCACCTGACTCATGGTGCGAGTGTAAATTTCTCCGGGCGTTTGTACGATTCGGTTCAATACGGAATCAACATCTCAACTGGCGAAATTGACTATCCGCAGGTCCAAGCTCTAGCGAAAAAACATCGACCAAAACTNATTATGGCTGGCTTTTCTGCCTACAGCCGAAAGATAGATTGGCGTGTGTTCAGAGAAATAGCAGATTCAGTTGGGGCCTATCTGGTGGTCGATATGGCACATGTGGCTGGATTAGTTGCAGCGGGTTTGTACCCTAACCCGGTTNCCGAAGCCGACGTNGTGACATCCACAACGCANAAGACGTTGGGGGGTCCGCGAGGAGGGATCATCCTCGCTCACAAAAATAGTGAGATAGAAAAAAAACTTAATTCGGCACTTTTTCCNGGTTCACAGGGAGGNCCATTAATGCATGTGATTGCCGCGAAAGCCGTTTGTTTTAAAGAAGCTATGACACCGGAGTTTGTGGGTTATCAGGAGCGTGTTTTAAAAAATTCCCGTGCCATGGCAAAGGAATTTATGAATTTGGGATTTAAAGTGGTGTCAGACGGTACAGACAATCATCTTTTCTTGTTAGATTTGATTGACAAGAATATCTCTGGGAAAGCAGCCGATGCNGCGTTGGGNCGNGCGCATATTACGGTTAACAAGAANGCNGTTCCAAATGATCCNCGGTCACCATTTGTTACTAGTGGATTGCGTATNGGTTCGCCAGCAATAACACGTAGNGGATTTGGTGAGAGCGAATGTGNGAGTACAGTGCGCTGGATGGCTGATATTTTAAACGACATCAAGAATGAAGNGNTCATTGAATCGATAAGACTGCAAGTACTGGACCTGTGTAAACGATTTCCGGTATATCGAAGATAGATGATGGTTCAAATGAATATAAACAGGGAGACTGCATAGTGCATTGCCCATTTTGTGAGGCTGAAGATACCAAAGTTATCGATTCGCGTTTAGTGGCCGGCGGTGATCAAGTGAGAAGACGTCGAGAGTGCCTAACGTGCGGTGATCGATATACGACTTTTGAGACTGCTGAATTGGTTATGCCAAGAGTAGTGAAAAGTGATGGGGCTAGAGAACCGTTTAACGAAGAAAAATTACGTGCTGGATTATTACGAGCGTTGGAGAAACGACCAGTAAGCACGGAGGAAATTGAGACAAGCCTCAATCAAATTATGCATCAGTTACGTTCGGCGGGAGAACGCGAGCTCCCGTCAAGANCCGTAGGAGAAGCAGTTATGACTGAATTGAAGAGAATTGATGCGGTCGCCTACGTTCGCTTCGCCTCGGTATACCGCGATTTTCAAGACGTAAGCGAATTTCAGCGCGAAATACAAAAACTCAAGACGGAATTGGAGTGACGCATCCAGCTGACTCGATACAGGATGTTGATCGACTTTTTCTCGAGTCGGCCTTTGATTTATCCGAAAAAGCCCTGCATCTAGTCACATGGAACAACCCGCGTGTGGGTTGCGTGATTGTCCGAGAAGGTCAGGTCATAGCTCACGGTTGGCATAAGAAGGATGGCGGTCCTCATGCNGAGGTGGAGGCTCTAAGGCAAATACCCGAGGGGAGAGCCAAAGGAGCTACGGCCTACGTCACCTTAGAACCCTGTTGCTGGGAAGGGAGAACTCCAGCATGTACGGATTTGCTGATCCGCTCCGGCATCAAGAAAGTGGTCATAGGACAGCGGGATCCGCATCCCAAAGTTGATGGTGGCGGTGTGCGTTTGTTGGAAGAAGCGGGTGTTTCAGTCGTCGAAATCCCCAGTGGTAGAAATGCGTCTATTAACCCGGGGCAGGTCAAGCGTTTGAAAACGGGTTTACCGTACGTGCGTATAAAAATGGCGATGTCGTTGGATGGCCGAACGGCNCTAGCTTCAGGAGAGAGTCANTGGATAACCGGGCCGGAGTCCAGGGCAGATGTGCAATATTGGCGGGCACGGAGCGGAGCGATAGTGACAGGGATTGGTACGGTNTTACAAGACGATCCTGGCTTGGACGTTCGTGACGAAAGGTATACGGGCGCCGAGCCTTGGCGAATTGTATTGGACACGAAGGCCCGTATGCCGACCGATGCCGCGATTTGGAGGCGCGGTGGCCCCGTCGTGTTAGTCGTGGGTAAAGATGAGGTGGGAGTTGGTGGAGCGCAAACGTGGGTGCAACCCTCAAGTGATATAGATCCCTACCTCGTGCTGAAGCGCTTAGCTTCTGAAGGATGTAACGAAGTACTTGTTGAAGCGGGCGCGCGGGTAGCCGGTAGTTTCATTAAGGCGGGTTTGNGGGATCANCAANTAATCTACATNGCTCCAAAGTTGATGGGATCGTCAGCTAGGCCACTCGGTTATTTCGAAAAAAATAGTATGCAAGACACGATTGATGGGACAATTGCTAGCACTCAAATGTTTGGAAATGACCTCCGGGTTATCGTCAATAAGGGATAACGAATATGGGGATCAATCCATGGGCACGCCGGAAATCAAGGCGTGCCGTATTACAGGCTCTTTACCAATGGCAACTAGCTGGGGCCTCGGTATCAGACATCAAGCTTCAATTCCGGGAAAACGGTTCGTTAGATAAGGCTGATTTAGACTTTTTTGACCAGTCAATTCAATCGGTCATCGAAAATATTGAAAAGCTCAGTGATGTATTTGTTCCATTTCTCGATCGAGGGTTGGACGATCTGGGTGCGATTGAGAGGGGGGCCTTGTTGGCCGGTACCTATGAACTTCGGGATTTGGACTCCATCCCTTTTCGGGTTGTGATCAATGAATGGGTAGAGCTGACCAAGGACTTTGGTGCGACCGAAAGTTATAAGTATGTAAATAGCATATTGGATGCGGTATCGAAACGATTAAGAAATGATGAACGATGACGTTGGGTGAATTTGAACTTATTGGGACAATTCTGGAAGCCCTTTCAGATACGATATCTGGCGAAGGTGTTGTTGTAGGTCCTGGCGACGATTGTGCTGTTGTAGAAGTACCTCCAGGCCATGAATTAGTCGTCACTACAGATGTGTTAGTAGAAGGCCGTCATTTTCCGAAAAACTCGCGGTCCGATTTAGTCGGTTATCGGTCAGTGGCCGTGAATCTTTCAGACCTTGCCGCTATGGGATCGGATCCAAAATACCTAACGGTTGCAATCACTATAGAAAAACCAGACAAAGATTGGATCGTTCAATTCGCTAACGGAGTAGCGTTTTGTGCTCGGGAGGCGGGTGTAAAAATAATTGGCGGAAATGTCGCTCGCGGACCTTTATCGATCGCTATTACGGCTCACGGGATC
>PAMR01000034.1 GCA_002708205.1 Gammaproteobacteria bacterium | reverse complement strand
CGATATTGATGTTGGTGTATCAGCCATTTTCAACAGCGAAGAATTAAGCAACCAAGTTCGAGACTTCCGTGTTGCCAACAGCGCTGCAGAAAGCGGTCANGCTATCGTATTTACCCTCGGTAAATCCTGGTAACCAATCGTCTAGTTTAAGAGAATTTGGGGTGCACACATTTCGGTACTCTCACTTGTTGAATTACCTATGTGCTGCATCCCTGAGTCTCTTAATTTTCATACTCACTTGGCAAGATATTTCGTTGGGTCGTTAGCTCCTAATTCCTCAAATCCCTTCCGTCGAATACGACAACTGGCNCAGACACCACAAGCTCTTCCCTCTTCATCCGGTTGATAGCAGGATATCGTGTCTCCATAGTCTATGCCCAAATCAAGGCCCNTTTGTATAATTGCACTTTTAGATAATTCTATTAGCGGTGTATGTATCTCGAATAGAGTACCTTCCACCCCACTTTTAGTTGCCAAATTTGCNAGGTTTGTAAATGCCGAGATGAAATCTGGGCGGCAATCTGGATAGCCGGAGTAGTCAACCGCATTGACACCAATGAATATGTCAAAAACATCTAGCACTTCCGCCCAAGCAAGCGCCATGGACAAAAACACAGTATTTCTTGCGGGGACATAGGTGACAGGAATGCCTCCAACGTCATTTTGTGGGATATCAATCGACTGATCTGTCAAGGCCGACCCACCTATCCAAGCCAAGTCCAAAGAAACTACTTTATGATCCTCCACCTTGCCTTTGCAAAGACGAACAGCCGATTCAAGCTCAACCTTATGGCGCTGACCGTAATCAAAGGACATCGCATAGCACGCATAACCCTCCGACCGGGCGATTCCTANGGTGGTAGCCGAATCCAACCCGCCAGAAACCAATACAATCGCCTTTTCTCTAATCAACGACCTGCCTCATCATTCCAAAGTAGCTTATGCAATTGAATCTGCATACGAACGGGCAGACGGTCTTCGACAATCCAATCTGCTAATTTACGTGATTCTAGTTCATCTGATGAAGGGGAAAAAAGTAACTCACAGCCTAAATCGTACAATTTAAGCTCTTCGCATTTCATCATAGCCCACGAATAATCGTTCTTATTGCAGATTACGAACTTTACCTGNTCNGAGACTTGTAGAACGGATAGATTTTGGTANNGGTTCCGTGCCACTTCTCCGGATCCTGGTGTTTTCACGTCAAGAATTTTCACCACGCGTGAATCGACGTTTGATATGTCTAGAGCGCCGCTTGTCTCCAAGGAAACAACTAAGCCTAGGTCACATAACGCAGACAATAGAAAATGCACATTCGGCTGACTCAGTGGTTCACCACCAGTTACTGTTACGTAGTTCGTGCCGAAACCAGNAACTTCGTCGACGATCGACTGAATTGTTTGCTTCTTTCCGCCCGAAAAAGCATATGCCGTATCACAATATTGACACCGCAGAGGGCAGCCTGTTAGGCGTATGAATGTAGTTACAAGGCCAGCAGTATCTGTTTCTCCTTGCAGGGAAACGAATATTTCCGTGATACGAAGTTCTATNTCAGATAANGAGAGCAAGACAAAAAANCGGACTTANAATCAACGAAGTTCGTTTGAATATGATCTTGCTAGACCGGCTGCGGTCGCTGTCGGGTAGGTACTAATTACACGATCCAAATAATCGAGTGCGCGGCTNACNTTGCCTAACTGATGATAGACNGTTCCAAGTTTGTACAAGGCATCAGGAACTTTACTATGGTCNGGATAGAGAGTAACTATTTGCACAAAGTGTTGCCGCGCATTCTCCAAATCATCCATACCGTTATTTTCGACATCCGATGACGCCATTTGNTNTTGAAACCGGACCAAATATNCCTCGCCAAGCCAATAAAATGCATTCGGCGTAAACTGTCCGTTTGGATAATCAACAATAAACGAATTTAAGGCCGTAACTGCATCGTCAAAACGTTTTTCTCGAATGAGCTCAAATGCTGATCTATAACTTTGCTCTTCCGTCTTAGGACCGGCTATAGGTTCTGTGCCACTTTCGGATCTGCGCTGATGCACCAATAAGCCAGTGTCACCACTCCCGATTTCGTACAGACGTTTATCAAGATCTGCATAACGACTGGCTTGGTCNCGTCCCATGCGCTCTATACGGAAGCTTTGTTCCTCTAATTGTCCCCGTAGAGATGCGACCTCTTCCTGGAGCAGCTGGATCTGATAAAAGAGATTACTCGGCCTAGCTTCTAGTTCGTCTTCCGTAACTAAAGTANTTATGTTNTGGNCTTCATCGCGANTATCANTTTCAACGNCATTTTTCGTGATAANCGGAATCTGACTTGTAGCCGAGCCACGCGACTCCTCTACAGGAGCAGCAGCGAAANNGCTCATCGANCACAGAAGCGCTACTACTCCGCCAAAATACTTTCCAAACACCGCTAGAAAGNCCTCANNATACCGTTATCTCACGGTCAAACATGAACAAACTATCGATAGATCAAAACTGCNCGCCGATTCTTGCGCCACGCGGTTTCATCGTGCCCTGCATCTGCCGGACGTTCCTCTCCGTAGCTGACCGTATCTGTCTGCCTTCCACTAATACCAGCCGAAGAAAGGAAGCTTGCAATCGCGTCCGCTCTCCGTTCTCCTAGCGCAAGGTTATATTCTCGAGTGCCGCGTTCATCACAATGACCTTCAACAATCACTCGACGATCCGAATTGCGCTTGAGTACTTCCGCGTGTAGCTCAAGTAGCCTCAGATCTCGCTGAGACAACCTCGCTTGATCTAGCTCAAAGTAAAATGTAGTGGATAGGACATTACCGCTGGGGCCGATCGGTTGACCACTTGAATTGAAGTCCTGTGGCTCCGGCTCCGGCTCTATAACCGTTGGAGTAGGTGCGGCTTGAGGTGGCGGCTCTTCAATGGGTTGTTCCGCCGGTTCTTGAGTGCTCGCACACCCTGCCAGAAGCCCTCCAGCAAGGAAAAGCACAACAATCGAACGCCATGTGGTACGCATATTTCGAATTCTCCTGTATCAATTACGTCCCAGAGGATGTGGATAACATATCGAGGAATGGAGACCACGCAGGCTCCCGAACATCACCTGATGAGGACGGTAATTTGTATTTGACCTGACCATCTATTGAAACGACTGCTAGTATACCCCGCCCTCGGTCCTGCGTCGCATAGATCAACATAGCACCATTTGGCGCGACAGAAGGCGATTCGTCCAACGCAGTTCTCGTTAAAACACGAGGTATTCCGTCGACTCCTTCCAAATCCTGCCACGCTATATGAAAAATTCCATTTTCTCTATGTACGTATATCAAATGCTCACCGCCTGGTAGCAAACGCGCCCTGGCATTGTAGTCCCCGTAAAATGTAAGACGGTCGGTTAGTAATGTATCAAGATCCACTCGATAAATCTGAGGTTTACCTCCACGATCCGAAGTAAATATTATGCCACGACCGTCTGCAGCCCAAGTCGGTTCAGTATCGATGGCTGATCGGTATCGTGTCACACGACGAAGTTCTTTGGATCGTAGGTCGAGCGTATAAATTTCTGGATTACCGTCTTTAGACAGGACTAGGGCCAGACGGGTGCCATCCGGGGAAAACGCTGGTGCACTATTCAATCCTCTATACGCAGGAATGCTTTCTCGTGTCCCCGTCAACAAGTCTTGAATTACAATAGTCGGCCTACCTTGTTCAAAGGTTACATAAGCCAGGCGAGTACCATCTGGCGACCAACTCGGAGACAAAAGAGGTTGTGGTGAGGCAAATAAGGTTTCCGCTCGTTCCCCATCTGCATCCGCTATCTCAAGTTTGTATGAGGCATAGTCAGTACCAATATTTTCGACAAGTACATACGCTATTCGAGTCGAGAACGCGCCGCGAATACCGGTAATTTCTTCATAAATATCATCGGAAACTTTGTGGGCTATATCCCTCAATTTTTCTTGAGGAGCCTGAATTGTCGACGTCCTGATTTGTTTCTGCTGCGGAACATCAAAGAGGTGATAAGCAACTCTTAAAACACCTTCCCGTGCTTCACGAACCGACCCAATAAGCACATAGTCCATTCCCAAAACGCGCCAATCGCGAAAATAAACTTCGGTAGGCTGTTGTGGATAAGACAGCATATTGTCGGCTTCCAATGGTGCAAATTGGCCGCTACGAACAAGATCAAAGCTAATAATTGACGAGATCTCTTGAGTCTCGTCGAACGTCGAAAAAGGAACAACAGCTATTTTGATTGGATCATCGCTGCCTGTATCAATAACGATCTCTAAAGCCTGAATTAGGCCAGTCAAACCTATCAATAAGCACAGAAAAACAATTTTCACCGCAGAAGATCCTCAGGCTTAAACAACAATGTGAAGCTACGAAACTGTTTTTCAAACAACGGCGTATCGGACGGCACCTTAAATTTTCGGGCTTTACGAACTGCCGCTAAGGCTGAACGATCGAATACTTCATATCCGCTACTTTCTATCAAACTCACCGTATTCAGTTCTCCATTAGGAAATAATTCCACCCTGATCGTAGCCGACATACCATTTCGGGCACTGGGCGGGCGCGACCAGTTGGCAACCAATAGTGAGTATATTCCATCTACATAACCCATTGCCTCGTTTGAAGAGGATCGATCGATTAAGTGCTCACTTTCAGTCTCAATAGCCTGGTCGAAAGCCAGTTGCCTCATTTCCGTAAGTCGTTTGTTTCGAATGGTTTCTTGTAACTTTCTGCGCTCGAGATCTGGATCAACTTTCGGGACAGGAACGCTTTTTCTAGCTGATAATTTACGAGGTTCCGGTAAGGCTGGGGGACGAACATTTTGACGCGCTTGACGCGCGACAGGCTCGGCCGCTTTCTTTGGAGTTTGGCGTTTACGCTGCAAGGTTATGAGAGATGTCTGAATAGTATTAGGCCTCACCACGGAACGGTTTTGGTCAGTAAAATCCCATTTCGAAGCTAAAAAAATAATGATTATTACATGCAATGCAACCGCACAGATTAAGGGAATCGCATATTCTCTGTAGGCCAAGTACATGGGATTAAAGTTCTGGAGGATCCGTAATGAGACCGACATCATTTGCACCAGCTTTTTGCAATACAGTCATTATTTCTACGACATCCCCATAGAGAAGCTCTGCATCNGCTCGAATATACACAGGCACATCTGGCCGCGCCGAAAAAATCTTAGAAGCCTGATCCTGCAACGAATACACCGTAACTCGGGTGCCGGTATCATCTAAATTACCGATACCGATATTTACGAAAATAGCTCCATCCTTGCGNACGCTCACCACATACGGATCATCTAGATCGTTTGACAACGGATCNGAGGGTTTCTGAGGCAGGTTAATCTCAATACCCTGTGTTAGAAGTGGAGCCGTTGCCATAAATATAACAAGTAAAACCAACATAACGTCAATATAGGGTACAACGTTTATCTCCGACATCGGTTTTCTTCGACTACGCATATCCTATTTGCTTGATTGAGTATGGGCAGCACGGAAAAGAATGGACACTAACTCATCATTAAACGCCTCGTAGCGTTTAACGAGCACATCCACTTTTGCAGAATACCGGTTGTAGGCAATAACGGCCGGAATCGCGGCAAATAGCCCTATCGCTGTCGCGATAAGAGCTTCTGATATCCCTGGAGCTACAGATGCTAAGGTCGCCTGACTCATATTAGCTAGACTCCGAAACGAATTCATAATTCCGATGACTGTTCCAAACAAACCAACGTAAGGACTCGTAGACCCTACCGTAGCCAAAAAGGCCAGATGAGTCTCGAGACGTTCCTCCTCTCGCGTCAGCGCCACGCGCATCGCCCTTTGTACGCCTTGCATAACGCTATCCGGCTCCGCGTTTGCCTGTTCCGATAAACGATCGAACTCCCTAAAACCGGAAACAAACATATTTTCAATCCCCGATAACTGTTCGTCGTCGGCTAATTCACCATAGAACTCACGTAAATCAATNCCACTCCAAAAATAATCTTCAAATGTATCGAGTTCATGAATCGCAACTCGCAAGACACGCCAACGATTAAAAATCATTATCCACGAGGCAACAGACGCGAGCACAAGCAGTAGCATCACCAGCAGTACCGCGATGGAAGCTCCTGTGATGAGCTCAAATATTGATAGTGGTTCGTTCAAAATTACAAATCCAATTTTTCTTGTGGTTGCCGTGCAGCCGGAATGTCTAAACCAAAATGCGTGTAGGCCAAATCTGATACTAATCGACCCCTTGGGGTCCGCAATAAAAACCCTTTCTGAATTAGATACGGTTCGAGTACATCTTCAATCGTGTCTCGTTCTTCTCCAATCGCTGCGGCTATGGTCTCGAGCCCTACAGGCCCTCCTTGAAATTTTTCCATAACGGTTAGAAGAAGCTTCCGATCCATAGCATCAAAGCCTTGAGCATCCACATTCCAGTTTGTCAAAGCCAAATCGGATACTTCCTTGTTTACCGAGCCACCAGTTTTTACCTGAGCGTAATCCCTTACCCTTCGTAATAGCCTATTCGCAATCCTCGGAGTGCCACGAGAGCGCTTGGCGATTTCACGTGCTCCTGAAATATCTATTTCTATCTCGAGTTTTGCAGCCGAACGAAGCACGATTTCTGCCAGATCTTCGTCCGAATAGTGTTCCATATGCTGAACAATCCCAAAACGCGACCGAAGTGGAGATGTGATTAAGCCTGTACGTGTGGTTGCACCAACAAGAGTGAATGGTTTTAGTGGAAATTCGATCGACTTCGCAGCAGGTCCCTCACCGATAAGTATGTCAATTCGAAAATCCTCCATCGCCGGATAAAGGATTTCTTCAACTGCTGGCGAAAGTCTGTGAATCTCATCAATAAATAAAACTTCGTGGTCGTGTAAAGAACTCAATTGAGCTGCTAAATCACCCGGCTTGTCTATTACAGGACCACTGGTCGCTTTCAAACCAACGCCCATTTCGTGGGCAATAATACGAGCCAAGGTAGTCTTTCCAAGTCCAGGGGGGCCATAAATAAGCGTGTGATCTAAGGCCTCCTTTCTCTGCCGGCTCGCGGTAATGGATATTTCCATCTGCTCCTTGAGTGAATGTTGTCCCACGAAATCGGACAAATTGGTAGGGCGAAGGGCTCGATCAAAAGATTGATCGTCGTCAGACTCCTCGCCCCGAGTTAATGTGTCCGGCTCTATGGTCATGCAGTTACCGCCAGTCGCTGTAGCGCTGCGCGAATAAGCTCCTCAACAGCTTGATCCTCATTATAGATTTGTTCTAGAACCTTACTCGCCTCGGTAGGCTTGTACCCTAAAGAAACAAGCGCGAGTTTCGCTTCTTGAAAACTCTCGTTTCCAGCCGGCGACATCGGGACCACAGTTTGAAACCCGTTCACCAATTTATCTTTCAAATCCAGCACTAAGCGCTCGGCTGTTTTCTTCCCCACTCCAGGAATACTTGTTATAGCAGTTACATCTCGCTCTGACACATAAGTGATAAAACGCTCTGGACCGATCGATGACAATATAGTGAGACCGAGCTTAGGACCAATACCATTAACCTTAATCAAATTTCGAAATAGGTCGCGTTCCTCCTGGTTTGCGAAACCATAAAGCGAATGGGCATCTTCTCGGACCACAAAATGGGTAAAGATGATTGTTTCAGTATCCGACACCTGCAAATTGGTAAGTGTAGTACTTGTGACTTCAATCTCGTAACCAATACCATTGACATCTAACAACACAACGTTATCCAGAATATCTACTACATTACCTTTTAATCGTCCGATCAATTTGTTAACTCCAACTGAATTCTATCTGTCAAAGTACCGCTGGAATTAATATGGCATATGGCTACAGCCAAAGCATCAGCCGCATCTGCAGAGGGTGTACCACTTAAGTTAAGCAGTGAACGGACCATATACTGCACTTGATTTTTAGTTGCACGTCCAGATCCAACTATGGCTTGTTTAACTCGTCTCGCCGCATACTCGAACACCGGCAGATCAGCTACGACACCAGCAGCTATGGCAGCTCCACGAGCCTGGCCAAGCTTCAGAGCTGAGTTGGGGTTGTTCGATATAAATACATCCTCTATCGCAAATTCTTGTGGTCGATACTCTACGAGGATTTCCGACAGTCCTTGATAGATATCCTTTATACGATCAGCAAAGGCCCCAGAAGTTTTGATACAACCAGATGTGACATAACTTATTTTTGCTAACTCGATTTCTAACACGCCGTATCCGGTCACACGCGATCCTGGATCAATTCCTATGACTCGCATCAGGGAAATTTCCTTAATCGTTTTATGTGAATGGTAATCAACCTTGCAAAACACTCTCTGGCAAATCGCCGTTGGAGTATACGTTTTGAACGTCATCGAGGTCTTCCAGTGCGTCTATCAAATGTAATACTTTTTCAGCGGAATCTACATCACATACACAAGTCGTAGAAGGGATCATCGTTACCTCTGCGTATTCTGGAGCAATGTCCAAACCTCGAAATGCGTCCAGCACATTGCCAAAAGACTCGAAAGAAGTGAAAACGGTAGTAATTCCAGATTCATCAGANTCCACATCTTCGGCACCAGCTTCGAGAGCAATTTCTAAAATAGTTTCTTCATTAGTATCAGCAGAGAAGCTTAGTAATCCCTGTTTGGAGAATAAGTACGCGACCGACCCATCGGTACCAAGATTACCTCCATATTTCGTAAAAGCGTGACGGACTTCTGCGACAGTCCTATTTCGGTTATCTGTCATAGCTTCAACCAAAATAGCCACTCCACTCGGACCATACCCCTCATAAGTCAATTCTTCGACTTCTGCTCCGTCTTCACCTCCTGCACCGCGCTTTACTGCTCGATCTATGGTGTCGCGTGGCATATTGACAGACAACGCATTATCAACAGCCGCTCNTAATCTGGGATTGTCCTCTACGTTCCCACCACCAATACGCGCAGCTACGGTCACCTCACGAATTACTTTGGTCCAAACTTTCGCTCGCTTTGCATCCTGACGAGCTTTGCGGTGTTTAATGTTTGCCCACTTAGAATGGCCCGCCATGAAACGAGTCTCCTACTTTCTGTTCATCACATTCAGACTATCAGATCTTTTGACCTGAAAATGGGTGGTGTTTAGATAAACTTTCGCTCAGATTAGCAAAACCTTTANTCTCTAATCTTCAGCTTTAAGTCACGCAATTGATTTTCGCCTATTTCACTTGGTGCACTAGTCAACAAGCAATTCACTGCCTGCGTTTTCGGAAACGCAATCACATCTCGNATCGATTCAGTGCCTGTCATCAACATAACCAACCGATCTAAGCCCAAGGCGATCCCACCGTGGGGAGGGCAACCAAGTTTTAGCGCTTCTACTAAGAATTGAAATTCAGCGCGCTCCTGATCACCCATTTTGAGGATCTCAAACACCGCTTCCTGCATATCTGCGCTATGTATACGAATCGATCCTCCTCCAAGTTCGTAACCATTTAACACTACGTCATAGGCNCTTGCTTGGATCGTTTCCGGATCATTTAGCACATCCTTAGGGGTGCCAGTCGGTTGCGTAAACGGGTGATGTTCGGCCGCCCACTGACCATCGCGATTTTTTTGAAACATAGGCCAATCTATAACCCAACATGGCACAAAACCATCCTGAACAATATCAATATCCTGTGCGACTCGATTACGGAAAGCCCCCATAGATTCATTCACTACTTGTTTGAGATCTGCTCCGAAAAAGATGATATCTCCGTTTGAAGCCTCCATGCGATTCAAGACCGCTTCAATAACCTCGTCAGACAAAAATTTCAGAATCGGTGACTGCAATCCTTCTGGGACTTCCGAACGATCATTAACCTTGATGTAAGCTAGTCCTTTTGCGCCGTACTGCCCGACAAACCCTACATAGTCGTCGAGTTGTTTGCGAGATAGAGTTTCAGCGGCTTTAGGAACTTTCAAAGCAACAACGCGACTATTATTATCATTAGCAGGCCCACTAAAAACCTTAAACTCCACCTCTCTCATTAAGTCGTCAATATCCTCAAGGACCAAAGGATTTCTTAAATCAGGGCGATCTGAGCCGTACATTCGCATAGCTTCCGAATGGGTAATTACCACAAAATTCGGAAGCTCTATTCCGAGTACTTCACTAAACAACTGTTTCAACATTCGCTCGGCTAAATCCATTACTTCAGATTCAGAGACAAAAGACGCCTCAACATCAATTTGAGTAAATTCAGGCTGACGATCATGCCGCAAATCTTCGTCTCGATAACAACGAGCAATCTGGTAGTACTTATCAAAACCCGAAACCATCAACAGTTGCTTAAATAACTGTGGCGACTGAGGAAGAGCAAAGAACTCTCCCGGATGCGTACGCGATGGCACTAGATAATCGCGCGCTCCCTCAGGCGTCGATTTTGTCAACGTAGGGGTTTCAATATCCAAATATCCTTCAGACTCCAAATACCTCCTAACAAAGGCTGAGATTTTGGCTCGTAGTTTTATCCGTTCTTGCATCTCCGGTCGTCTTAGATCGATGAAACGGTATTTTAGTCGAACGTCTTCTCCCGCAGATGAATATTCGTCGAGCTGAAAGGGCGGTGTTTCTGACGCATTTAGTATTTCTAGAGAACTACCCAACACTTCGATCTCTCCGGTTGGCATTTCGCTGTTTACCGTTCCTTCAGGCCTTGGTCTTACTCTTCCTTTAGCTTTCAGGACGTACTCGTTCCGCACCCGGTCTGCCGTCTCGAAACTTTCTTTAGTGTCAGGATCAAAAACCACCTGGACGATACCCGACCGATCACGCAGGTCGAGAAAAATTACCCCACCGTGATCACGGCGGCGATGCACCCAGCCGGTCAGCTCTATTTCCTCACCGACTGTCTTGATATTAGGTTCACCGCAATAATGACTGCGCATCCGATTACTCTTGATCAAAGGGCCGCAAGCCTAACACAAGAGGCACAGTCTTCCGGAACCTGACAACCTGAAATTTTTATTGTCTGTCGTTTAACTAATGCACTACCCACGGAAAATGGACCTAGACATCATTTATCGTTCTTCGCCTGCGGTGAGCTACTCGTTGTAGAACTCGTCGAAGATTCCTTACTAGACTTTGGTTTTGATTGGCCTTCGGTTGTTGACGAGCTGTCCGATTTCTCATTTCCTGAAGATTCCGACTTTCCTCCAGACTCACTTGTGTCGGACGATTTAGAGTCTCCTGCAATGTTTCTTTTATCCGATGATTTAAAATCGGTCTCGTACCACCCAGCTCCTTTAAGACGAAACGCCGCTCGAGACATCAGCTTTTTTAACTGAGACTTTCCACATTTTGGACAGTCGGTTAACGGATCCTCACTGATCTTTTGTATGGTTTCAAATTGATGTTCGCAATCGCGACATGCGTACTCGTATATTGGCAAGCTTTTTTCTCCAACCAATGACCTATCGGCGGCAAAGAATAAAGAAAAAAAAAACCAAAAAACCAAAAAACACGGTATATGCGCGTTAATATCTTGCGGCTACGGAAGCTATCCGTTATAAAACGCGCGCAGTATGAACGGGACGAAAATCACACTCTAGATATGGAAGAAACTTCGATCTCGATAACTTCCTCTGCAACAATTTGCAAGCAATTACTCAAACATTAACTCCACATAAATAGGATTACTTAATGGCAAGAAAAGCTGCCCCTAAACGCACTGCTGCTACAAAGAAAAAAGCCGCCGTCAAGAAAAAAGCACCCGCAAAACGCACAGCTGTCAAAAAGACCGTGCCCGCCAAGAAAAGTCCTTCTGCGGTCGGGTCAAAAATGACCAAAATGCAGGTTCTTACCGAAATTGCGGAAAAAACAGATCTAAATCGAAAGCAAGTAAACGCGGTGCTGGACGAGTTAGAAACAGTGATAGAACGTCATATCAAGAAGCGAGCGGTCGGTGAATTCACTCTTCCAGGTTTACTCAAAATCAAGAGAGTAAAACGCCCAGCGACAAAAAAGCGTAAGGGTCGTAACCCAGCAACCGGGGAAGAGATAACAATCTCCGCAAAACCAGCTTCAATCAGAGTTCGTGTAACACCATTGAAAAAACTAAAAGACATGGCTATTTGATAATTTGACCGCAAATAAACTTGGGCGATGGGTATACCACCGCCCATTTTTTTGTTTAGCTCATAATTATTCTTCTCTGAGAATTTGAAATGCGCGCTAGTCATATCCTAGTACCTACCCTTCGTGAAACACCAGCTGATGCCGAGATCACAAGCCATATATACATGCTTAGAGCAGGGCTCATACGGCAATTAGCTAAAGGTTTATATACTTGGCTTCCCCTAGGGCTTGCAGTGTTGCGTAAGGTCGAAAATATTATTCGCGAAGAACTCAATAATGCGGGAGCAATGGAGGTTCTGATGCCAGTCGTTCAACCGGCTGAACTTTGGAAAGAAAGTGGACGATGGGACGTTATGGGTCCCGAAATGCTTCGCATGAAGGACCGACACGATCGCGATTACTGCTTATCCCCTACGCACGAAGAAGTCGTTACGGATCTCGTACGTAATGTAGTAGTTAGTTATAAACAGTTGCCATGTAACATTTATCAGATAAATACCAAGTTTAGAGATGAAATTAGGCCCCGATTTGGTGTCATGCGCGCACGCGAATTCGTCATGAAAGATGGATATTCCTTTCATCTTGAAGAAGAAACTTTCGAAGAAACATATCGTGCTATGTTCAATGCATATGGCAGCATACTTTCACGAATCGGCCTCGAATATAGGGCGGTCGAAGCCGATCCAGGATCTATGGGCGATGGAGAGAGTCATGAATTTCATGTGCTAGCCGAATCTGGTGAAGATGCGTTGGCTTTCAGTCCAAACAGTGACTATGCAGCAAATGTGGAAAGCGCCGAAGCGATATCGACTATAGATCGACCACTCCCGACAGCCGAAATTGAGAAAATATCTACACCCGGTATTTTGACCATCGAGGCCGTCTCAGACTTCCTTGGTATTGCCCCATCGAGAACGGTGAAGACCTTAATTGTCGAAGGATCGAAAGGGCCTGTAGCTCTCGTAGTAAGAGGAGACCATACACTCAACGAAGCCAAAGCCAGTCGTCTCCCTCTGGTTAAATCACCCTTAACCTTTCTAAAAGAGGAGGCTTTATTAAGAGATACCGGGGTTACAAAAGGCTCAATTGGTCCCATTCAATTAGGAATCCCGATCTTCGTGGACCACAGTGCGTCGAACTTAGCCGACTTCACATGCGGTGCTAATGAAGCAGGATTTCACTTTAGCAATGTAAATTGGGGGCGCGATGTCGACCTAACCGAATCGGTCGATATTCGCAATGTACAAGAAGGTGATCTCGCGGCCGACGGTAGTGGGCTACTAGAATTTAAGCGCGGCATCGAGGTCGGACATATATTCAAACTCGGAACGAAATATTCGGACTCTATGGGTGCAACCATTCAAGATCGTAGTGGAAAAAATACGCCATTTGTCATGGGGTGTTACGGACTCGGTGTAACAAGGATAGTCGCAGCCATTGTCGAACAACATTATCGCGACGAAACGATGCATTGGCCCATACAAGTAGCACCAGCCTTGGTACACCTAGTGGCCGTAAATAACGTCAAGTCAGAACAAGTCAGGGAGGCGGCATTCAGTTTGTATTCGCGTTGTCTTGACTCGGGAATAGAAATCTATTTCGACGACCGAGATGAACGACCCGGAGTAAAATTTGCGGATGCAGATCTGGTAGGTCTTCCTTATCGTATAACCATCGGCGAGAGAACGCTCGCGAATGGAGTCGTCGAGTTTCAATCGGCTGGTAAAGAAATCGAGTTCTTAACGGCGGACGAAGCAATACAAAAATTGATCAACGCTAACGAAGGTAGTTCCTAAAGACGTCCCTCTCTGGACCTTAACTAACTTTTTCTTACAAGCCTATTGCCGCTTTGAGGCTGGCTGTAGTTTGAGGCCCCACCATACTGCTGACCAGGGATCCTGAAGGATTGATTACAAAGGTCGTGGGGAGTATCTCTGGTGTCGTTGTATTCAAAGCTGCGCTGGGATCTTTAATTAATTGTGGAAACTCAATGTCCATCTTCTCCATCAATTCTTCTAACTCCAAACCACGAATTCCATCAAAGTTCACGCCTAACACATACACATTGGTTTCCGCACGCTCGTGAAACATTTCATTAAACTCCGGAATCTCTTCTCTACACGGCGCGCACCACTCGGCCCAATAATTAACGAGTACCCAATGTCCTCTAAATTCTTCCAATCCTTCAATCAGCGAACGTTCTTCCAATGGTCTATGGTCAGAACACCCAACCAATAAGCAAGTAAAAATCAATCCAACATATCTAAGACAATATTTCATCTAGATTCACATCCAAACATTTGAAACCGTAGCTCCTAAAATCACTAAAACGTTCAGCAATACTGCTAAGTTTGTCGTCTTTCGACGAGTCAACACTAAAACCTTCTACCGTAATCGACTCCTTAAATTGGCTATAAAGGTACCACAATGTAATCTGTTCCAAATTTCTCCCTAAAACCCATCTATTGTCACTCGTACACTCTAGTAGGCCCTCATCAATAAGTACTCTTTCGATGATTTCTCGATATCCATTGGCTTCAGCAACACCCAACCATAGTTCCGCTTTTGATAATCTCCGACCTTCAATATGGGCCTCTCGGAGCGTGGCTAGCACACGAATACTACCCATTATTATAGGCTCGTCTACCTGTTCCCCACGAGATTGAGGCAGCGTCAATACTTTGACAAATACCGAACCCGCTAAAACGATCAACCAAAAAACGTAAACCCAAATCAAAAAAAATGGTACTGCTGCAAACGTGCCATAAATAGCTTCCGTGCTAATAATTTCTGTAACCGCGCCAAAAATACGTTTGCTTATCAAGAATAAAATAGTTGTGATTATTCCTCCAATAGCCGCATTTTTAGGAGGAACATCGGTATTCGGCACAACATAGAAGATGAATGTAAATGCTCCAATCGCCGCGAATTCAGGCAACCACAAAGCTGTAGTTTCCAAAAAACCCCAACTCCGTTCTATTTCTGAAATTAGAGGTAGTGACCACAGATATCCTGCTGCAACTATTCCTACCATCGCTAGCGGTGGAGCGACTGTCAACGCGCCCCAATATTTTAGAAACCGCGAAAGTCCGATATTCGGCTGAGCCACTTGCCAGATTCGATTGATGGTGGATTCTATGGTCAAAAGTAAAACAAATGCAGTCGCTACTAACATGATAAGGCTCGTTAATTTCAGACCAAGCGCCCTTCTAGAAAATTCCGTGATATATATTTGAATTTCCGCAGCCGACTCAGGAACGAAGTGCTGAAATATAAAGTCCTGTATCGAGGCCGTGTATCTTTCAGCCTCAGGAACCAGCGACATAACCCATGCAATAACAGTAAAGCCAGGCACAATTGCAAACAAGGTAGTCAAGGTGAGCGCCGCAGCAGTCTTCTGACAATTATTACTGACAAAGCCGTTGCCTAATTGGCGAAAAAATGTCCTGACATTATTTTTTAGTTCAGGATGTATCATCTAATAAGTTTTAGGGGCGACAGAATCAAACAATCTAGTCATGTCGGAGCGCATCAATAGGGTCTAATTGAGCAGCTCTTCTGGCGGGCCAGATACCAAAAAAAAGCCCGATCCCAACACTAAAAAGTACTGCAAGAAAAATAGCGTCAGTAGAAATATACACATTCCATCCCGCCACGTTCGCTAACATCCATGCGCCTATTGCACCAAGACCTATGCCAATTAGACCACCTAAAATCCCTATTGTTAGTGCCTCTATCACAAATTGAGTCAAAATATTCCAACGAGTCGCACCAAGCGCCTTGCGAACCCCAATCTCCCGAGTTCGTTCGGTCACAGAAACCAACATAATATTCATGATTCCAATGCCGCCCACTAACAAACTAACTCCAGCAATACTCGCAAGAAGATATGCAAATATATCCGTCGAGGCTTGTGCCATATCTAAGAATTGCCGACGATCCATAATCATAAAATCATTATCCGCCCCCGGACGAATCTTGTGTTCCCTGCGCAGAACCCGCTCTATATCAACCATACCTATTTCCGCTGAGGTCCCTTCAGAAACCTGAGCAGACAACGAACGCAATCGATCTGTCCCTAATACACGAAGTTGAGCTGTTGTAAGCGGGATAAAAATAGCATCATCCATGCTCGGACCCCAACTGGAGCCGACTTCGTCAAACACTCCAACAATTTCAAAAGAAATACGAGAGATCGTAATCGTACTCCCGACCAAACTTGCCGCTGATATCTCTAGATTATCCGGGACTGAATAACCCAGAATAGCAACACGTCTTCTTGCCGCAAGATCTGCCTCACTAAACATGGCACCCTGCAACAATTTTCGTCCATTCACTGTCATGTAGTTCGGCGTCGTACCAATAATAGAGAGATTGAGATTTTTATTTCCAAATTTAATCTGTCGAGATGCAGACACTTCGGGCACAACGTTCGAAAGATGTTTAGCGTCTCTCACTAGAGCCTCGTAGTCATCCACGGTCAGTGAAACGCGATTAGCTGATGCCACCCTACTGCCTCGGCCAAACGATTGACCCGGGAAAATCGAAAGAAGTCGCGCACCCAAACTATCGATTTGCTCATCGATAGCGCGTTGGGCTCCGGATCCTAACGCCACCATAGTAATTACTGCAGCAACTCCAATAATAATTCCTAACATGGTCAAACTCGACCTCAGTAAATTACTTAAAATCGATTCGATAGCTACTCGAACAGTTTCAAAAATTGACATGTCTAATTTATGACCTTCGATTCAAACCGGGTATACCCATACGACCTTTCATTCGGTCCTGAAATCTTTGTTGCGCTCGAACCAGTCCGGAACTGGGTAACAATAGAACTTCGTCGCTTTCTGTGAGCCCTGAAATCACTTCCGAGTAATCCAAGTCAGTTATTCCCGTACGAACACGAACTGGAAAAGCCTCCTCTCCCCGAACTACAAATACCACATAATTTCCGCCAAGTTGACCAGTGGATGCAGACGTTCGTTGCGTTCTTTTTCGGTCGGACGCTCCCATTTGATTACGCATTTTTCGCATAAACGCAATTTCCTCAGCATCAGGTCGAGCTCCACTTTGTAATTTTTCTCGAATTTCTTGCATACGCTTTTGCGCGTCGCTTAAAGCCTGATTTTCAGAGCTGGAATCTGCAGCCGAATTTCGCTGAGATTCAGTAGGTTTTGATCGTTCTAACAAGCCAATAATATCTTCACGGCTATATCCCAAGACGCTGCCAACCGTATAGGAGTCCGACACAGTTAATAATGCGGCGTACGGGATGCTCAAAACATTAGCGCGTTCAGCTATTTTAACTTCCACATCCGCATTCATACCTGGTTTTAATAGGCCATCGGTATTATCTATATCAATTAAAACCGGGAACATCGTAACATTTTGTTGAGTGACTGCCTGTGGCTCAACCTTAATGACACGCCCTTGAAATGGGCGACTCTCGTAGGCAGCAACCGTTACTTCCGCGACAACACCCGGCTGAATCTTACCGATATCGATCTCGTCCACAAGCATCCGAACTTGAACACGACTCAAATCCGCCATCGTGAGTAACAACGTTCCACCACTGACACTACCCATTGGCGAGGAAATAACTGTTCCTTGCTCTACAGCTCTTTCAATAATTGTTCCGTTAATCGGCGCCCGAACTTCTGAATCACTCAGCTGTATAACGGCATTCTCGACTTGAATTTCACTGCGTACGACATCCGATTTCGCTTCAGCATTCTCGAGAACAGATTTCTCCCATTCAGCTTTGGAAAGAGATTTGTTTTCGTAAAGGGTCCGTACACGTTGAAGTTGCGATTCTGAATTGGTAAGTCGAGCTTTCGCAACATCCAAGCTGGCTCGAGACTGCTCCAAGGTGTTGTTTAAAACTCTTTGGTCAATTCTTGCTAGTAACGAGCCAACAGGCACTACTTCACCGGTATCTACTGGGAGTTCCAATATCTCACCGGAGGCTTTCGATTTAACCTCAACTGTCGTGACCGGTTCGACTGTTCCGGCTGCCTCCACTGCGATTCGAATATCCCGTCGAGTGACCTGTACTCGTTCGTATTGATATTCATTGACCTCACTAGATATGTCCGGATCCGCACCAACGTCAGCGACTTGTTCGCAACCCGTTAAACACCACAAGAATCCCGAAAACCAAGCAAATGTTAGAACATTTCTCATGATCGCGACCCGTTGACTAAATAATCATCNGTGATAATGCCATCTCGAAGTTGTATATGTCTCAGAGCACGTTTTGCAATGTCCGGTTCGTGGGTCACTAAGATGATGGTTTGACCCATGCTATGCAACTCTTCAAAAAGGTTCATAATGTCTTCACCTGTCCGTGTATCCAAATTTCCCGTAGGCTCATCCGCTAACAAAATAGCGGGCTCATTCACAAGAGCACGCGCCACGGCTACACGCTGGCGTTGCCCTCCGGATAGTTCATTTGGCCTGTGAGTCGTGCGATCCTCAAGACCCACACGCCTGAGCGCTTCATGCGCTCGTTTCCGTCGTGCACGCCTACTTACACCCCCATACAACAGTGGTACTTCAATATTTTGCAGTGCGCTCGCCCTAGGCAACAGATTAAACGTTTGAAATACAAAACCAATCTTGCGATTGCGTGCTTGAGCTAAGGCNCGATCGCTAAGTTCCGAGACATTTTCACCGGATAGCCAATAATCTCCTGTCGATGGTCGATCTAAACATCCAATAATATTCATGAGCGTTGATTTGCCTGATCCTGATGGTCCCATGATGGCGACGTATTCATTTCGATTAATCTGACAATTTACGCCGTCCAGAGCTCGAATGATTTCATCTCCCATTTTGTAGTTCTTTCGAACTTCCTGTATACGAATAACCGCATCCACCTCCGATGGTGAGGCACTCGCTATTTCGCTATTAGATTTAGATCCTTCTTCTGCCATCAAACATTCCCATTCGCCAGAATTGCTTTAAGCCATCTCTTTCCGCGATTGATTGTTTCTACGCCTCCCTGACGAAACGCACTACTAAAAAGAAAATTTTAGGACTGAACTAAGCAACATCACTACAGTCCGCGAAAAACTGGCTAACACGTCTCAACCTACTCTGTATTGGGCAGGGCGAATGCAAAATATTCGGAACCAGACGGCGGACCCATACGACCACCGCCGGCCGCAATAACAACAAATTGTTTGCCATTCACGCTATAGATTGCCGGTGTAGAGAAACCCGCTGCTGTTAACTCATGGCTCCACAGCTGTTCTCCACTTCGAGTATCGTAGGCCTTAAACAATTGATCAGGAGTGGCAGCAATAAATATTAAACCTGAGGCTGTGACGACAGGNCCACCATAATTCACAGATCCATANTTTAAGTCGGGATGAGTTAGATAGTTACCAAAATTATGCCGCCATACAATCTTTCCCGTAGCCAGATCGAAGGACGTCAATGTACCCCACGGGGGTGTATTACCAGGCAACCCTTCGTGGTCGCGCAGATACACATACCCNCTCGTTAGAGCGTAGTCTACTTCGTCGGTAGGTTCGTCTATCTCTGGTTCCTCAGCTCTTAAGTAGGAGAAAATTGCATTTCTTTCAAACGTTTCTAGATTTTCAAACGCTGGCATTGCCCCCTTGCCATTATCAATAATTTCAAGAATCTCTTGCNACTCCATCCGATCNACAACACCAGCCAAAGGTACACCCCGTTCCGTTCCCTGGAGTTCATTACCNTGACACGCACCNCAGTGCTTTGCATAACTTCCGTAGCGACTAAAGCCCGCCGGTATTTCTGCAAGAGTAAGTATTCCCGCTGCGTCGTTCGCATTCAAAATCAATCGTTTGTGCTCAGGATCGTATGCAGAACCACCCCATTCAGCACCTCCGTCGTACCACGGATAGATCAGCAGTGTGCCAAGTTTTGGCGGTGCATAGGGGCGCGTGTCCCAATCAGCAATGAGATCGCTAACATAGGCATTCGCTTCCGGTGTGCGTTGTGTTACTTCAAAATTTTGTCTTGCAATTTCTACAACAGATACCGGTTGGCTTGGAGCGGGAACTTCTCCTGGAAGAGAACTTGGGAGCGTTTCCACCTCAACAATGTCNTAGATCGATTCCCCCGTATCACGATCAAAGAGGTACAAATGACCTGACTTCGTTGTAAGAGTCACACCGTCGCGCAATTGGCCATCTTTTTCGAATTGGACAAGTGTTGGCGGAGATGGATTATCACGATCCCACACATCGTGTCGAATATTTTGGAAGTGCCACTTTAATTCCCCGGTACGAGCATCGAGGGCAACTATACAATTAGCGAATAAATTATCGCCTAGCCGATCACCGCCATAAAAATCCGGAGTTGAAGAACCGGTGGGCGCAAATAACATCCCACGTTCATCATCCAAAGTCATGCCAGACCATACATTGGCTCCGCCAGCAGTTGCTAAGGATCCCTCAGCCCACGTCTCCGAGCCCGGGTCTCCAGGCGCTGGAATCGTNTCAAATTGCCAGATAAGTGCACCGTCGACNNCACTAAACGCGCGTATAGATCCAGGATAGGAATCCCTACCTTCGGTCGTCGAGAAGCCCATAATCAGTTTGTCTTCAAAGACCACACCCGGAACCGTTACTCCTAAATAGCCACCACCCCGGCTCTCATTTTTCGGAGTCATATCGATGCGACCATTTTCCCCAAAACCGGCGACNGGGGTTCCATCATTCGCATTTAGGGCTATGAGCAAGTTCTGGGCTGAGTAATAGATACGTTTCTCAGCACCCTTTTCCCAATACATCAGTCCCCGCTGAGCTCCCTGCTTTTCCGGGTCATGCCGCCATAATTCTTCCCCAGTCGCTGCATCTAAAGCGAAAGCAACCAGCTTTGGCGACAATCCGTAGAGTACACCATCAATAATTAAGGGGCTGGTGTACATCGTCCCAGAAGGCTCACCCGAGTTGTATTTCCAGACAAGCTCTAGTTGAGACACATTGTCTCGTGTTATCTGCGAAAGGCTTGAATAATGTTGACGTCCGTTATCGCCTAAATAAGTAGGCCAATCTACATCAACATTTTTGACGACATCGGGNCTATCTGGGCTACACGCCATGATCAAGACGATCGTGATTGTGGTCAATATTTTGCGCATAGTCTTCCCCTCAATAAGCCAAGCTACCAACAGTATCCGTTCGCAGAATTAATTATTCAATGTGAAATCCGATTGTCCCNAACAATCCGTTATTCTGGATTCTGGCAATCACTCAAAAGTAACCACATGGAACGAAGCCGACCTGAAACAATGCTAAAAAACATAAGGATAGTAGATCTCACTTCAGTGGTTTTGGGACCCTACGCCACCATGATGCTTGCAGACTTGGGCGCCGAAGTAATCAAAATTGAAAGTCCGGCTGGCGACGTCATGCGGTACGCAGATCCNGCGCGTAGTCGAGATATGGGAGCTGTATTTTTAAACACTAACCGCGGGAAGAAATCTCTTGCAATCGATCTGAANGACNCAGAAGCACGCGAGTTGTTGCTGAGNCTCTGTGAAAGTGCTGATGTGTTTGTACACTCCATGAGGCCAAAAGCAATAATGAACTTGGGGNTGACGTACGAATCCATAAAAAGAAGACGTGAAAATATCATCTATTGCTCAGCCTGGGGATTTGATCAAGCCGGACCAATGAAAGATGCACCCGCATACGACGACATTATTCAAAGTGCCTCGGGACTCGCTCACCTAAATGGGCACGACGGAGATAGTCCCCGCTATGTTCCCTCTATAATGGCCGACAAAATAACNGGTTTGTTTGCTACAAATGCGATCCTAGCTGCCATTTTTCATCGACTGAAAACAGGAGAAGGCCAGAGCATCGAAGTGCCCATGATGGAGTGTCTATCTTCCTTCATGTTACTTGAGCACTTAGCCGGAGAAGTTTTTGAACCCGCTAATGGCTCCATCGGCTATGCCCNAATGCTATCTAAGAGCCGGCGGCCATATGCGACGAAGGACGGTTTTATCGGAGTTTTGCCGTACACGGCCAAACACTGGCAACGTTTTCTCAAAGAAATAAAACGCTCTGACCTGGCTGAGTTGGCTTGGGTACAAGACGATTCTTTGCGATCTCAAAGAATCGACGAACTGTATACTGTCGTCGAAAAGATTATGCCTAGTCGTACTACGAACGAATGGGAATCCGTCCTGACTCAGATTGACATTCCTCACACTAAAGTAAATAGCTTGAGTGACCTCCTCAATGATTCCCAATTGAGCGCGTCGAAGCTTTTTGAGGAATACGAGCACCCTTCTGAGGGTAGATTAAAGGGCACGCGCCCTCCAGTTCGACACTTTAGCGACCGTATCAAACATCCTCGTGAAGTACCTAGTTCCCCCAAACCAGGCGCTCACACCCAAGAGATTCTCGAAAACCTAGGACTGTCCGATGCCAAAATTTCCGATCTTTTTCAGCGAGGTGTTATCAATAAAGGAATGTAGGGCCAACTTCTAATCGGCAATCTCCTCAAGAACACGTGGCGGCGATAACGGCAACCTTGATACACGTTTACCGATCGCATGACTCACCGCGTTTCCGACGGCAGCTAGCGGTGCGACAATGGGGGTTTCCCCCACCCCTCTAACCCCGTATGGATGGGTGGTATTTGGCACTTCTATAATTTGTGTATCAATCATCGGCAAGTCGGAAGCAACCGGTACCCGATAATCCAGAAATCCGGCATTCTCCATAACGCCGTCCTCGTTATACACGTATTCCTCGTTGAGCGCCCAACCAATTCCCTGAGCAGCCCCTCCCTGCATTTGTCCTTCTACATAGGAAGGATGAATAGCCCGTCCCGCGTCCTGTATGGCGGTAAAACTCAATACCGTAGTGCGTCCAGTTTCTCGATCGACTTCTACGTCGGCTAAGTTGACGCAGAACGAAGGTCCGGGTGCCTGCGCGTTCAAGGAAGCTCGACCTGAAATAGGACCTCCAGTGCGAGGAGCGTTTTTGGCCAAATCCTTGAGGGATAAGGATTCTGCATCGACGTTGACTCCAGCTGCAGGGCTTGCGACACCATCTGACCAATCCACCTGGTCTGCTTCAATACCCCAGGTGCTTGCNGCACGCTGTTTTAATTCAGCGATGACGTCCTCGCATGCCTGAATGACAGCCATTCCAGTAGCGAACGTAGTTCGACTGCCCCCTGTAGTACTACAGTACCCTGTACTGTCAGTATCGGCGATCCGGACACGGACCTGCTCATAGGGTATGCCTATGGTTTCAGCTGCCATCATAGCCATCGATGCCCGACTGCCCCCAATATCTGGGCTGCCTTCTACTACTTTCAATAGACCGGAATCAGTGACATGTACTTCCGCACTCGAATTGTTGCCAGCATTAAACCAAAAGCCAACCGATACGCCACGGCCCTGGTCTTTTGCCAAGGACTTGCAGTAATTCGGATGATCTTTTGCTGCCTCTAAACATGCCTTCAACCCAATCGCTCGAAATTGTGGCCCATATGCGGCATGCGTCCCCTCTTCGGCAGCATTCTTCAATCGNATATCGATAGGGTCTATTCCCAATTTGGCCGCCAGTTCATCAACCACCGATTCACCAGCGTACATCGATTGTGGTGCNCCAGGTGCCCTATAGGCGGCTACTCGCGGCCTATTTACAACAACCTCAAAACCCTCAATNTGGACATGTTCAACGTCATANGGCGCAAATATACACATGCATCCAGGCCCCAACGGACTACCCGGATAAGCACCTGACTCATAGATCAGTTTCGCCGACATAGCTACGATCGTACCGTCCTTCTTTGCTCCAATTTTTACTGTATTTACAGTTCCTGAAGCCGGTCCCGTAGCTCGAAAAACATCCTCCCGCGTCATGACCATACGGACCGGACGGTGGCTTTTTTGAGACAGCTTTAAAGCTAGAGGTTCCAGGTAAATGGTTGTTTTCCCGCCAAAGCCACCACCTATTTCTGCTGCAATAAATCGCAAGTCAGCCATATCGATGCCCAAAGCCATGGCAGTCTGGTTGCGAACATCAAAATGTCCTTGGGTACTGCACCAAACCGTTCCTTTACCATCCTCTGTATAACTCGCCACACAAGCATGTGGCTCTATATATCCCTGGTGCACCATAGGAGTGACAAAAGTTCGCTCAACGANCTCATCCGCATCTGCAAATGCTTTCTCAGCATCTCCACGAGAAATTGTCATCGTATTCGATATGTTAGAAGGATTAAGGGGTTTTTCAGGTAGTCCCTCCGTATAAAGACCTTCATGAAGCAATGGTGCGTTTTCGTCCATGGCTTTAAGCACATCGACAACTGGCTCTAACACATCGTAGTCTACTTCNATGGCATCCCCAGCCAATCGAGCAATGCTGGTGGATGTAGCAGCCACAGCTGCNACCGCATGTCCGTGATACACGACTTTGTCACTCGCAATAATGTTGTCATTAAACATCTTCCTTCGAAGACTAAATTCCGAACGATCTGGAAAGTCTTGAGCCGTGATCACAGCCACCACACCTGGTATAGCTTCCGCCTTGGAAGTATCTATTGATCGAATTTTCGCGTGAGCGTATGGACTACGGACAACCTGACCATAAACCATTCCTGGCATAGTNTCATCCGCACCAAAATTAGCTCGCCCTGTAACCTTCTCTACCCCATCTGGTCGAATCGGTCTTGTGCCCACATACTTCAGATCTTCCGCTTCACTCACCTGAATCTCCCCACCCTAAGATTTCGATACCAGGGATATTAGCGCATCTATCGGTTAAGACGCCAAAAACAAGACTTTTTAGCTCGTCTAGTTCAATGACAACGTATGACTAAATATCTTCTTTCAAAGTCGTCAAAAAAGATATTTACCCGGAACACGATTCCAACGAAAGGGCAAATCTGGGGGCCGATTCAATATCTCATCTGGCACTTCTTCGTTCCAATTAATCGGTACTTCGTTTGATTTCCGATAGTACCATCCGAGCAATAAGGTNCGTCGTTTAGCCGATTGATTNGNATNCGTCCCATGCAGTATTCGTGCATCAGCAATCACCAGATCTCCCGGAGATACCGAAACGTCNATCGCTTCCGGGTGGTCGAAAAACATCCATTCATTACTTTCTTCGACTTGATAACCACCTCCTTCGTGAGGTGGTACCAGATGATCATGCAAATCGACACGACGCCTATGTGTACCCGGTATTACCCGCAAGCAACCGTTCACAGTGTCGGTCTCATCCAAATACCAATTTAAAAATATTTGCTGTGGCCAAGGAGATAAACTCATCGGATCATCCCAGCGAGCCCAATCTTGATGCCAATACAGTGCAGGTGCCTCGGCTGGCTTCGAGATAATTTGAAAAGTCCCGCCAGATTTAAAGTCTCCGAGGCCCATCACACGAAGCATATCCATTGGATGTTCTATTAAGCGGTCGACTATTTCTGACCGAGGCAAACCGTTGTCACGTTTGGACCGAAATCGCTCTCCGCTTATGTGTATGTCAGATCCTTGATATTTCCAATCCGAGAGCAGCTGACTCTCATCCAGTAAACCAGACGACCAACCACATAACTCATCCAGAAAATTGATCCCGATATTTCCATCTACTACACAGAAGCCATCGTCAAGTAACTGACGTNTGGCTACCACTAGTGCGTCAACGTCCAAGATCATAATCACGCGGACTAGGGTAGGTCACGAGCCCTCCCNNATATAGAAAATACCTAAAAGCNNCACTACCTCTGGTGATGCTCCTTATCGCCGTCCAGGACAAACCACCAATGTAGTTTTCAAACTGAATCGATAGACTAGTAGCCCTCAAGTTCACCGTATCGATTTCTATGATAATTCACATCGCCAAATGTCTGTTCTGTAACCGCCGCACGCTTTATAAAGAAGCCAATATCAAAGTCATCGGTCATTCCTATGCCACCATGCATTTGTATACCTTCGCGAGATACTGTGTGGAAGGTTTCGCCAACTTTGCACTTCGCGAGGCTAGCTAACTTAGCTATCTCCGAAGATTCACGCTCCTCATCTAAAGCAGAAAGCGCTTCTAAAACCACTGATTTAGATAGTTCCAATTCACAAAACATGTTTGCAGCACGATGCTTTAGTGCCTGAAACGATCCNATAGGGACACCAAATTGTTCNCGGTCTTTNAGGTATTGAACGGTGCGATCGAAGCACTCTTGAGCAGCACCGAGCATCTCNGCAGAAATACCAATCCTAGCAATGTCCAGTGCNGCATCAAGAATATCAGCACCTTTACCGACCTCCCCGATCAGAGCATCCGAGCCTACAGAAACATTCGAAAGCTCAATATTGGCGGCATTCCTACTATCTACCATTTTTGTTCTAGTAACAGAAACTCCTGCCGCTTCACTATCAACCAACAGTAAGGTTAATCCATCGCGATCTCCCTCAGAACCCGAACTGCGTGCTACAACAATGAGTTTATTTGCTACATGTCCATCCAATACAAATTTTTTGGATCCGTTTATTGAAAAGCCATCGCCCGAGTCGTTTGCAGTGGTAGCTACACCATAGGGGTCATGTCGGTGCGACTCCTCAAGAGCCAATCCTAGCAATAATTCACCCGAGACTATCTGCGGAATAAGTTCCGATTTTTGGCTGTCCGAACCACCAGTATTAATAATGGTTCCACCAACCCATATGCTCGCATATAGAGGACTCGCAGCTAGCGTTCTTCCCGTCTCCTCTGTCACCACACCCAGGCCTTTNTATCCAAATGCCAGGCCCCCGTGTTCTTCCGGGAAAGGAATTCCAGCAAACCCTAACTCAACCATCTTGTTCCAGGTGTCTCGGTCGAAACCATCGGCGTTGTCATCATCTCGAAGCTTTCGCAACTGCCCGATAGGAGCATCATTCGAGCAAAAATTCTGTGCCGTCTCTTTCAGCATGTTTTGCTCTTCGTTAAGAATCATGGCCATGTCGGGATCCCCTTTCTCAATGCTTCGGTTCCTTATTCATNATCTGNGCTCTTGCACGGATGTCCCAAAGGACCGAAGTTCAATCCTATTTTGTAAAGCTCTTCGCGTTTAAACCCAGGAGAGGGCAACACATAGAACTATACGTTTGTGTCCGCCTCCAATGGAATCAAGTCGCCGGGCCCGGGTCAACAGTCAAGCGGCTACTTAATCAACATTATTTGCAAAAAGAGGCCCGCCAAGGAGCAAATACCTAAGCTATAAAGACAAATTGGGCAACTCGATTCCCTTAGAATCCAAAAATACCAATGACTTAANCTATAGATCTACCAATCTATTCGGTATGTGTGAAATTGATTTTATGACTATGGAACTACAAAACCGACTGCAAGTTACATTGCCTACACACAAGATCGTAGTAATGAACGTCCCTGGTCTCGGCTTTCGGATAGCCGTGATCGATCCAANGTCTTCCGTAGAACCACTAGAACAGGAAGTCATGAACGCCGTAATTCGCAAGCCCGCTTACTGGGCTTTTGTCTGGGGAAGCGGTATCGCNTTATCTAAATACATTGGCAAACACAACGAACTAGTTCATGGAAAGAGAGTTTTGGATTTTGGATCGGGAAGTGGCGTCGTTGGAATTGCGGCAGCAAAAGCCGGTGCAAAGACTGTCACTGCCTGCGACAGTGATCCCNANGCAAGGTTAGCAACTCAAATCAATGCCCAACTCAACAACGTCAAAATAGAGGTAATAACCAGGGTAGCAACCAGGCCCTCGCCTCTATTCGACATAATTCTCTTCTCTGATGTTCTATACGACAAGGCCAATTTGCCGCTAATCGAGCAAGGTAAGAATTGGGCCCAATCCCTCGTGATCGCCGAGTCCCGTGTCAGAGATTTTCCAAAAGACTATGTTGAAATTGCCTCGATGCAGTCATTCACATTTCCAAACCTCGGAGAGTTCGATGAATTCAAAACGGCGCGTTTGCTGTATTGGGAAAACGGCAACTTTCACTAGTACAGTCCTGATCAGAATTACCCACTAACCCCCTCTTCTCACATCAGACTATCTGGTTACAATATCCCCATGATTTCTAAATCAAAAAAAAACGCCCGATCCAAAACATTTGCNTACACACAAACAGAATCCCTCATNAGGGATTTCGTTTCACGCGGTATCGTAGTTCTTTCTCCGGAATCTTTGGAAATCCCGCTTGATGTACACGAGACCATCTACCAANAAGAAAAAGTACTTTTTGCAAATAAGATGGCTATTACACCTGATACCGCAAAAGCTATTCCGCAAATATTCGATATCTTGAATGCACCTGGTTTGATTAAAGCCTGCAATATTTTNTTAGGAGAGGANTGGGCGATAGTTCCGTTNACCCACAACACCCCCTTTATCAGNGGNTCTCACGATCAACATTGGCATAAAGACGATAACGGACCTTTCAATGGCCGCAAACAACGCCATCATCAGGCCATCCAAATCGAGATGCTCTATTACCCCCAAGAGGTGAGCATCGATATGGGNCCAACCGCCGTCGTCCCTTTCTCGCAGTACTGGACCTTCGACCATGAGGAAAATCACGATAACTTCGCTGGTGCTGAGCACCTTGACTTCAATTACCAAATCGATGGAATGGANAAACGCGCTGTCAGTGGACCCAACTCGACATACTCTATTGANGATATCCAAAAACAAAACACCGCTCACGATTTACGAATGCGCCAAGCTGTAACAGACACGGAATGGCCGATGGTTTTGCCTTTCGAAGTCGGTCCTCTCAAAGCTGGCAGCGTTGTCCTCTATTCCCACAATCTCATACATCGCGGTAACCATCGCAGAGACGATTTTGACAACTGGAAACGCAAACCGAGGTTTATGTGGCGATTCTGGCTTTACAGAACAAAACAGACAAAGGGAGAAGCCGAAGATATAGATTGGCAAACTCTAGACATCGACCCAATGACAGGAGTTAATTTTTCTACTGTCAAAGACGATACGACCGCAGTTTGGGACCACCAGTANCATTGGCTGAAAACGGGCCAAATTAAGGCGCCTTCCGAAATCACCTACTCTGACAAAAAGTTGGCTCTCCAATTGACTGAAAAAAATCTACAAGGCGAACCCCTTCGTATTGGGGCTGCATACCGTTTAGCGGCTGGGAACCCGGAGTTAGCTACGATTACTCTCAACAAAGCGCTCTACCATCATCGTGAAAACGTACGACGAGCCGCCACTTACGGTCTCGCCGCAGTTGGCGAAATAGCCACAGAAAGTTTGTTAGAGGCTTGCCAATCACCTATTAAATGGGTTCGCAAGTCGGCTCTATACGTTCTCGGTGAATCCGGATCNATTAACAAAGTGGTTACGGATACACTCTCTAATGCTCTACTTGAGGACGAATCCGTTTACGTACGGTCTGTGGCTGCGTCAGCACTGGGCTGTTTTGGCCGCCGGACGTTAGCGGAGTCGGTTTCCGTTCTAAATACAACCATCATTGCTAANTGCTTGGAAGCTTTGCTCACGAGCCTTGATCAGGAGGAAAACCGTCTAGGAATGAACATTACACAAAACCGAAGCATCAAATTTGTTCGCCCTACAGACGATAGTGATATTTGTGAAGGCATCGGAATCGATTACGGTATCGAGAAATACAAACCTGTTCGCTCTGCGGTCCGAGAAAACGCTCTCTGGTCTATTGTCATACTTTGCTCACATGGTANTAAGAANATCGGTAATCATTTGGAGACCCTCTACCGAAGNCTGGAAACCATTATGCAAAAAGATGAGAATNTTTTTTGTGTNGGACTTGCCACCGACGCGTGGGTACGATTACGAAGAACGGACGATGCAGCAATTGATTCAGAGCGCGAAATAGGTAACCAACTGCGTAGTCTGCCAATCCGGAGTTGGGAAAGCCTTGCCCGTTCGGGACTTGATAAAAAAATATTTCGATCTNTTGAACACACTTAATCCAAAACCAATATTTCGTCCGAATCGANTAGATCGGTCACAACAATAGCTAGTCGCTTAACCAAAGTGTTAGCGATCGTCGTATTAGTTAACTGCTCGGTATCATTAATCCACTCGAGCATATATTCGTCATCAGGGAAACCGAAAGAAATAACAAGCTGCCAATCGGGCGTGTCTTGATCTCGCAAAACAGTCAAGCCGCTCCGCCATAGCTCCTGACCCTTAAATTTACGCAAAACAGATTCTAATAGTCCTATAGAAGATGTTGGGCCTGAGTCACCAAAAGCCAAAAAAAATAGAACTTCTTTGCCTCTCCATGTGAAATCGATATGGTCTTCAAGAATATAGAGGGCAGAGGATCTCTGCCGGNATTCAATAGATTGTCTAAGCTCTCGATACGGAGGGCTAGTCAAAAGATCAATTAAATTTTGCCCACTCGAAAATTGTTCAACCGCCAAGACATCCCAACGTTCTCGAATTTGTCCTCGTACTAAATGCCGNGTCGTTACCATTGATACAGGTATTCCAGAATGGCTTTCTACTAAATCACCCATTGGTTGAAGCCATTCGCGCTCGTAACCAGAAAAATCTATGCTCGACGCNATTCTCTCCAATCTGAGCACCTGTACCGGTGCTTCTCTACGACTACTGTCTAACGCAAACGAAGCAAAGTCCCACCCCACGGTATAGGCAGCTCCTAATCCCGCAATACCCAGTGCCACACAGAAAACCAAGAAGTACCTAAAACCTCTGTTCAAGTTTGATCCTTTCTACTACAAGATACNGGGGGTGTTGACCGCCCACGATACACGAAACATACAAAAATCCTTGCCCCTTGATGAGGAATTAGTAATTTTCTCCCCGTTCAAACGTTGCAAGCTATATTCAAATACGATATTCACTCTGGACACATCCGATTCTTTCATTTTTAAGGGGCATAGAACATTGATGTATGACGAAATTATTTACGAAATAGATGGTGCCGTAGCGACCATTACTATGAACCGTCCCGACACACTAAATGCACTTACTGATTTAACCCAGGCTGAAATACGACATGCGCTAGATGCTTCAGAAAGAAACGNGGACGTCATAGGAACGATTATCACCGGCGCTGGACGGGGATTCTGTTCCGGAGTTGACATGAATGCTCTTGGAGCGATGAGTGAGGCAGGTAAAGTTTTAGGCAATAAGTACGACAAGTTAGATGCCAATCCAGGGAATCCTGACTCGGATCCAAATTTTACGGTGGCTACTTCTTATTTTCTTGGGCTACGCAAACCACTTATCGCAGCAATCAACGGCGCCTGCGCTGGTCTTGGGTTCAGTTACGCGACGTTCTGTGATATGCGATTTATGGACGCGAATGCCAGAATTACAACTTCCTTTGCTCACCGTGGTCTCATAGCCGAACATGGAACGAGTTGGATGCTTCCACGTATCGTGGGACCATCGCACGCATTGGATATTTTATGGAGCTCTAGGAANATNAACGCCGAAGAAGCATACCGGATGGGATANGCAAATCGAATTTGTGACACCGGCAAATCCACCGAAGAAGCTAGAAACTTTTTACAAGATATAGCCGAGAAAGGTGCTCCCATGTCTCTGATGATGATGAAGAAACAAATCTATAAGCATCTCAATGCTGAACTAGGTCCAGCTATGAACGAGTCCACAAAATGGATGGATGAAAGCCTTGCTCGCAACGATTTTAAAGAGGGAGTTGCGTCATTCGTCGAACGANGACCTCCTGATTTTCAACGCATCGAGGTCGAGTAGATCNATGCCACAAGACAGTCTGATAACCACGGACCGGAAGGAATTTGATGGCGGGCAAATCGTTGCCGANTTAAACCTGTACTTAAGNCTNAGAACAACTCCCGTCGGGATGAAATTGTTTAAGACAGAATCAGAAATGTCGGCCATAGAGCGAATTCGCAGACCCAAAGACGTGCATACAACCGATCAAATCGTTGGGCAAGCTTCCCGCAATGGCTGGACAGTGGGAATAACGGCAGATGATCTTGTAGGNGACCAATGTCGTACAGTGATCGGGCTGAGTCCGCGCTCAGAAGAGTGGCTGTCAGGGAAAGGAATGGCCGGAGTGTGGTACGAGAACGTGCAAGAATCATCGAAGCATCAAGAGGCAATGGATGTCGTCGCCTTCGGTACTTATGAGGCGATGGCAGTTAGTCCGCTCGCCAGTGGACGCCTTGATCCACCGGATATTTGCCTTATCTATGCGACACCCGCCCAGATGATATTGTTTATTAATGGGCTACAGTGGTCAGGATACAAAAAACTCGAATGGAGTTGTGTTGGAGAAAGCGCATGTGCTGANAGTTGGGGTCGNGCACTGGCTACTAATGAACCAAGTCTTTCCATACCCTGTTTCGCAGAACGACGATATGGCGGGGTAATGGAAGATGAGCTGCTCATGGCAATCCCACCATCCTTCCTGCCTAAAGTAATCGACGGCTTGAACCATCTCTCTCAGAATGGTTTGCGTTATCCAATTCCGCAGTATGGAGTAAACAACGATGCCCGAGCAGGTCTTGGAGTGAGTTATGGCAACCGATAATTTTTGGCTAGCTCAACTTAAACCGTGAGGAACGTGCCTAATGCTCGGTCAATATGTTTNGAAACTGAAATTCAATCGTAGGAAATCTGCATTAGCTGCAATGCTCATTAACCTCGCTGTGTTTGTAAATATATGTGCGGACGAACCAACTCCCTCGGAAAAAATAGACCATTTTCACAATACATTGATAGATGTGATGGGGATGGCTGACGATTTAGAGGCCCGCCTAACTAAATTAACTCCTGAGATAACCTCTCTATTTGACATAAAAACCATTTCCCGAATTAGTCTTGGACGCACCTGGCGAACTCTTTCACCCACTGATCAAGAAACATTCATGGAATTACTGAAAGAGCTCATCACAACAACCTACGCCGCAAGATTTGATACCTACAACGATCAAATATTTCGAAACATAAGTAGCCAACCAGCGCGTAATGGGGTCGTGGTAAAAACCGAAATTGAACGCTCTAATGGAGAACGCGTTCAGCTCGATTACTATTTCCGGGATGCCTTCGCATATAACGTTGTGGCCGATGGCGTAAGCGATCTATCCCTACGTAGGGCCGACTATAACGCAATCATAAAACAAGAGGGATTTGATTCGCTGTTGTCGCACATCGAAAAAAATATAGAGACACAGCGGGCAAACTATTANTACTCGATTAATTTTTTGTTTTATTCTNTCGGGATGTGCATCACTCGATGGCCCGGAGTATGCNGTCTACGATACATACGAAAGTGNCAACCGCAAAAGCTACGAAGTTACAGACTGGACAGATAAAAGAATCATCGCGCCGATAGCGGATTTTTATCAGAAAATTTCACCCACTATTCTTAGAACTGCAATCGATAACGTTTTCGATAACCTCCGAAAACCNGACTCCATCCTGAATGCCTATTTGCAAGGGGACTTCTCCACCGGGTTCGACAATACNANCTATTTTCTTGTGAACAGCACCCTAGGAGCAGGTGGTCTTATCGATATAGCTTCGAAATTAAACATAAATAATCGGGATGAAGACCTAGGGCAAACGTTATCTAAGTGGGGTATCACGCGTTCAGAATACATTTTTGTACCGCTTTTGGGCCCCTCCACTCAACGAGATATTTTGGGCGACCTCTTTACGCGCTCAGTCCCCCGCCTGATCCTTGGAGCTAGTTACCGATGGTGGTTTTTTATACTAGATCAGGTCAACAATCGAGCCTCCCTGACGACAGCAATCGAAGCCCGAGATTCAACTGCCCTGGATCCTTATGCATTTACACGGGAGGCCTATTACCAGCAAAGGAAATTTGCTATTTATGACGGATCTCCCCCAGTCGAGGACTTTTTCATTGACTTTGAGGAATGAAACCCAAAAAGGAGACGTAGATGCTTGAATCTGTTCTGCAAGAATGGACAAAAATCGTTTTACGTTTTTCCAAAACAGTTCTCGGTTTACTTGTACTTGCGACCCTAATATTCGGATGGATCGCTACTACTCAGTTTCGGATGAATTCCAATCTTTCCGACCTCATTNATCAAACTGGCACNTGGCGAGATGATTTCGACCACTTTAAGTCCAGTTTTCCNGATCTCATCGATACAGCCCTCGTCGTTGTAACCTCCAAATCGCAAAAACATGTCGAATCCGCGACCCAAAGCCTCGAACACGCGCTGGCGTTAAATAGCGACCGATTTCGGGCAGTGTATGCTCCACAAAATGATCCGTTCTTTCGACGTCACGCGCTTTTGTACCTCGATCCAGGCGAGTTGGATGACATGGCTGATCGACTTGCCGAAGCCCAGCCTGTATTGACATCCGTCGCTCAAGATCCAAGCCTTCGTGGAATTATCGAACTCGTCGCTAACGGAGTTGAAAATGATCCCGATACCGGGTTCGACACAATCCTTCGACTATTAACGAATTCCGCGAAAGCTTTAATCGACGGCTCCGACCCCAGGATCTATTGGACGGACGAATTCTTTACATCAAACGGCGACATACGTCGTATTATTTTCTTGAAAGCACAAGCACTCGATTTTGATGAGGCACTGCCNAACGCTACGGTCATCGCCGAAATTAGATCCATTATAGAATCCCTGAATTTTCCCCCTGAGGTGACTGTCGCGATAACAGGCGAAATCGCGTTATCACACGAAGAAATCGAAGCCGCCATAACAGGCGTACAACTTACGGGATGGATAGCCATNGTTTTGCTGGCCNTTGTTCTTGTATACGGTGTCCGCTCTGCAAAAATAATAGTCGCCATTTTTTTGTTATTGATTTGCGGAATAATTTGGACGTCGGCGTACGCCATGACGGCCGTCGGCGAATACAATACGTTATCAATCGTTTTTCTTGTTATGTTTTTTGGACTTGGGGTTGATTTTGCCATTCACTACTCATTGAGTTATCAGGAATCGACAAACAAGGACATGACTCCTCCACGGGCCGTACATTCAGCAACAACAAACGTGGGGCGGGCAATTGCCATCTGCAGTGTCACGACAACNTTAGGTTTTTTAGGATTCTGGCCAACTGATTATCAGGGCCTGGCAGACCTTGGAATAATCTCAGCAGGCGGAATGCTTNTCGCCTGTTTCCTGACTTTCACGTTCTTACCTGCCTTTTTCAAAGTTGTCGGGCGCCCGCGGTCCCAAAATATGGACTTACCTAACGGTGAACGAATTGTNGAGTGGTTGGTTTTGAAGAGAAGACAAGTTGTTTTCNTCCTGCTCACCCTGACTCTCGGAGCTATTTATTTATCAACCGCCGCNCAATTCNACTACAGCGTCATGGCCTTAAGAGACCCGGATTCGGAATCCATGCGAACCCATCAATTGTTGCAAGAAGACGGGCTAGCAACAGATTACGCACTTTCTATACTGTCAGAAGACATATTCGACAAAAGCCTTTTGACCAATCTTGCAACAGTTAAATCCGTACGCACACCTGCGGACTATGTGCCCAAAGAACAAAATGACAAGTTGTGGATTCTAGAAGATTTACAAGAACTTCTTTGGAGTGCCATAGAACCCGGAGAAACAAAAGAACCTCCTTCCATATCCGAATTGAGATCAAATCTACAAAAACTTCGCACAACACTTGATACGGAAATACCATTCTCCGCACATTATCAATCCGAATTCGAGGCCTTACGTGACGTAATCATCCCAATCACAAATGGGACCGACGACCAATTAATTTACTGGCAGCAATCCGTTGTTGAAAANCTAATCGAAGAATTAAATTGGCTNCGAGAGGCTGTGCAAGTCACATCGGTCGATTTCAACGATCTCCCCGAAAAACTAATAGACCGGTTGGTGAGTACACGTGGAGAACTCTTATCCACCGTATTACCTAGCCAAGATACTACTGATGTAGAGGCCTTAAATGCGTTTATCCAATCCGTCCGTAACCATGTTCCTATTGCGACAGGACGACCAGTTATTGAGTGGGGGGTCGGAAATATAGTTCTCGACTCTTTTTTAGAAGCTTTGGCGTTCGCAATTACCGGGATCTTCGTGGTTCTGGTCATCACGTTCCGTCAGCTGAAAAAAGCCGTGCTTATCCTAGTACCACTCGCTTTAGCTTCAACGTTTACACTGGCTCTCGGAGTCGTCTTCAACTGGCCCCTTAACATGGCAAACATTCTGGTTATCCCTCTCATATTTGGACTCGGCGTAGACAACGGAATTCATATCGTAGATCGATATACCGGAACTTCGAATGTAGGCGCGTTAATGCACTCAAGTACACCTNGAGCCGTTATTCTTTCGACACTAACTACCATAGGGACATTCGCCGCTCTTTCCTTATCTCCTCACGAAGGTACTGCGTCAATAGGTTCACTGCTCACAGTGGCAGTCGCTTTCTTACTAGTTTTTACTGTCTTCCTTCTTCCAGTATTACTATCGTTCCTTAATCCACAAAAAATTTAATGTTTCTTTGGCTATTGGTTTGGTTTGTAGGGCTCATTTTCACTGGAAGTTGTGTTCGCTCCATATTTTTTTATAAAAGCTTAACGATCCCAGACATTCCAATCCAAGACCTATGGTATTCAATGTTTATAGGGATTTACCAAGATCTCTTGGCAGCAATACTTTTATTAGTTCCGCTGGCCTGTACGTTACTGATTAAGCGAAANCTTTTTCGAATTACTCTCGTACTAACTATTAGTNTTGTATGTCTTGTTACGNTAGCAGAAGTATTTTTTTGGAACGAATTTGGTGGACGGCTTGATCGCCTTGTCTTTCATTATCTNCGTCATCCCATTGAAGTACTCGTATTTCTGGAAGATCAGTTTCTATTAAGCATTTTTATGCTGCCTTTTTTTNCCGTCGTATATCTAATTTATAAGTTTTATATTCGATTTTTTCCNTCCATCNACACCCGTCAGGAAAAATTGTTTGCTGTAATTATTATTGGCCTTTCAACCTGTATCGTTATTTGGCATGTACCCGTTCGACACAGTGATTTTCGTCCCGCCAATGAGTTGGCTGAAAATGGCTACCTTAGCGTACTCCGGGCNGCCCGAGTGGACGAGACACAATGGAATAAAAACTACGACGATCTGTCCAATCAACTCAAACTATATACGGAAAAAAAATCAGGTCCAAAATTAGACGTTAAACATGTCATATTGATTATTGAAGAATCTTTCGCCGGCTCGATCTGGAATCAAAAAGAATTACGAAAAAAGTATTTACCCCAAATGTCCGCCTTAGCCGAAGAAGGAGTACTGTTCGATAACATCTATGCTACTGGAAGTAGGACTACTCGAGGTCTCGAGGCCATTCTGAACGGGTATCCTCCTCTGCCAGGTATAGCGGTGAATCAGCGATCAGGTTTTCAAAAGTTACCTTCCCTCGCCCGGGTGCTACATCAATCCGAATTTCTTCCCATTTTCATATATGGTGGCTGGCCCAATTTCTCAAATTTTCAAGAATACTGGAAAGAAAGCGGATTCGTAGAACAACGAAATCGAAATGATTTTGAAGAAGAGACTTTCCAAACAAGCTGGGGTGTTGCAGATGAATATCTTTTCTCCAAAATATTAACCGAGATGGATACTCTAACGGCCGTTCACGAACATATTTTTTTGACGACATTGACCGTGAGTTTTCACCGTCCGTATGACTTTCCTCCGAACCGAATTCAATTTCCTTCTAACGAAAGAAAAGCGGAATACGCTATGGCTTACGCTGACTGGGCACTAGGAGAGTTTTATGAAAAAGCGAAAAAAACGGAATGGTTCAACGATACATTGTTCGTAATAGCAGCAGATCATGCGCCAAGAATCGGGGGAAGCGCAGACATACCTATGGATTATTACCGAGTGCCATTATTGTTTTTAGCTCCGAACAAACTACCGCCTAAGATTGTCTCTCACGCAGGCTCACTGATGAGCGTACCTAAAACCATTCTTGGATTGTTAGATATAATCGATACAGAAAATTTCTATGGAAGCAACTTGTTTGTTTCGGATGATAATTTTGTACCTGTTGAGCACGATTATCACGTCGGGTTATTCGAAAACGATCGTCTTACAGTCCTATTGTACGGAGGGGGTATTTCCGAGTGGATTTACCAAGACGAACGCCTCCTACCGACTGTGCCAGATCTAAACCGCGCTGCCCTGGTTTCCACTTTTTTTTCCAGTGCCCACAAGAGATTCTATTCGGAACAATCTCCCACTCAATAACTGCAAGTGACTCGTTTGAAAAAAGTTAACCGGCAACCAACTCATAGCCTGCGTCCCTCAGTTCATCAAATTCCGTCAATATTTGGTGCCCATTGTCGTGCTTTAAGATAGTCTCCTTTATGGCCAAGTACTGCTGCTCTGCTGCCAGCTTAGGTTGCTCTACCGTCGCCCACTGTATGAGTTGCTGCCAGAATGGATCGATAATCTTTTTTCCATCTATGGTATTTCCATCTTTCGTACGAAACGTTAGAGATCGAAGTTCACCTAAATAAAGTCGAAGAGATTCAACATGGATTTCTTCGTCAGTGCGAATCCGATCTACCAAACTAACCGCAATAGCCGCTTCGTCTCGCCGATCCTCGAAAAGGTCCGGATCACTCAACACAGCTTGGGTATTCGCAAACCCGATCTCTGCACGAAATTCGATTACCAAAAGGTTCATAAGAAAACTCAACATCATTTCGTATGGTTGATCCAGTTGAGGCATCCACCGCTTACCATCCTCCGAACGAGCAATTCTTTCAGGTGGTTCTATATCCGGATGTCGGTCTACCCCAAAAACCAGATCACGAGCTACAAACCACATGACGTCATGTCCGCCAATCTCCTTATCCGGTTCACCGCCCTCATCTAACCCATGTGCAAATAATAGTCCCTCATTAAGATGGCCAATTGCCATTGAACTAATATCTTCTACGACCAGATCGCTCAGAGATGGAAACGTCATTTCCGCCAATATACGTCCCCTACCTTCAATTTTACCTACGACTGTTAGATTGTTCCAAAATATACGATCTAATCCATTACGAATGAGCACACACTGTTGGGGCACATTAGGGATACGTGGGCCCGTCAAAAGACTAGAATCTGCGCGCAAGAGATCACCACCTCTATTACGCAATGCTTTAGACCAGTTACTGATCGCCCGGCATCGCCCTTTTGAACGCGGCGAGATGTAACACCCTTTGGAATCAAATCCACCGTGCATCACCCTACCGCTCTCGAATTGTGAAGAAACAATATCATGCTCGCTTAACAATTCTTCCCTCGTAAACTGCAGCTGCATAAAAATCTCCTACAAACTGTAACTCTGAAAGTCTAGACTTATAACCCGTTATGACCATGGAGTCGACAATGAAAGATCTTCAAAACAAGGTGGCTGTCGTAACAGGAGCCGCTTCAGGGATTGGTCTGGGAATTACTAAAGCACTAGTGGCCGAAGGGGTACACGTTGCAATGCTTGATATTGAGGAAGATGCTTTGGAATCCGCATACACATCAATCAATCAGGCTAATGTCGATATCCAACGCCATGTGTGCGACATAACAGATAGAGAAAAAGTATCTGAGGTAGCAACCTCTATATCGGCCCATTTTGGGCGTATACACATACTATGTAACAACGCCGGGGTTGTAAGTGGTGGCCGCGTAGGCGAGCTCACCTATGATGACTGGGATTGGGTGATGGGAGTCAACTTCAATGGCGTGGTCAATGGTATGCAAACGTATGTTCCACTAATCAAAGCTCACGGTGAAGGGGGACATATTGTCAACACGTCCTCTATCCTCGGACATATCACAGGAGAAAGACAAAGTATCTATTCTGCTTCTAAATATGCTGTATTGGCATTATCCGAAGCTGCTCGAATAGACTTACAAGGCGAATCCATTGGCGTTTCTGCCCTGTGTCCAGGCATGATCGCTACGAAAATAATCGAGTCAGATCGTAATCGGCCAAACTCATTCGCGAATACCGAAGCTTCGTTCACAGAAAACGATCGCGACGTTGTCTCACAAACATTTCAGTCTATGGGCCTACATCCTGACAAAGTTGGAGAGCAAGTAGTGCACGGTATTAAATATAACAAGGCATACATTTTCACTCACGCAGGATTGAGAAGCTCTATTGAAAAGAGATACAAAACTATACTCGATAGTTTCGATGGCTCGGAAGTGGATGGTGGCGATTTGGGCGATATCGACTAATAAACATTTCCGTATCAAGAATAAATCTCTAAGTTGAATTTATTTGTTCAATTTTCGGACAATCAGAAAAACGCGGCATACTTGTATGCCCCAAAAGTATTCCACTAGGAATGCACCTACCGACCAAGTACTACGGAGCTAACATCATGGAATCCATGCCACTCGGACGTTCAGGACTCGAAGTTCAACCACTTTGTCTTGGCACGATGACTTTCGGTCTGCAAGTCGATGAATCTGGAAGTTTTGACATCCTGGACCACGCATTTGAGCTTGGAATGCGTTTTCTTGACACCGCTGACGCCTACCCGCTTGGCGGTGGTCTAGAGACTGTCGGCCGAACCGAGATGATTATCGGTAAGTGGATGAAAAGCCGGAAAAATAGAAATGACCTTGTGATTGCCAGCAAATGTTTTGCCCCAACCGATAGGGGGCCTAATTCCAGTGGGCTCTCGCGACAACATATAGTCCAAGCGGTCGAACAATCCCTAACTCGATTAGATATAGAGAGTATCGACCTCTATCAATCACATGCATTCGATCCATCTGTACCCATCGAGGAAACTTTGAAAGCTTTCGATGATCTCGTACGACACGGTAAAGTTCGATACATCGGATGCAGCAACTATCCCGCTTGGCGTCTCAGCGAAGCTCTGGCAACTTCCACACATTTGGGATTGGAGCATTATGTTTCAGTGCAACCTCGATATAACATGCTGTATAGAGAAATAGAGACTGAACTCTTACCTTTGTGTCGACACATGAATCTTGGAGTACTGGTCTACAACCCAATGGCTGGCGGATTTCTATCAGGAAAGTACAAAAGAACTACCGGATTAATCGACAACACACGCTTCACATTAGGTAATGCCGCCGAAAGATATCAAGAAAGATACTGGCACGACGCTCAATTTCACGCAGTAGATAAATTCTCTGAATTGTGTAGTGAATTGGACATGAATCCAGTCAGCGTTGCCATTCGATGGGTGCTTGACCAAAAAGGTATAACCAGTGCGATCATTGGAGCAAGCCGTCCCGATCAACTGGCTGCAAATATAAACGCCCTAGAAATCGAAATACCAAACTCGCTACGAGAGTTATGTGATCAGCTGTGGTGGGAATTACCAAAGCGACCTGTTATAGAAGGCTATCGTTAACCGACAAAAACTGGAGGAATACATTGACCATAGAAGAAGGCAAAGCAGCGCCGCAATTCACGTTAAAAGATTCGGAAGGAAAGAAAGTCGCTCTGAAGGATTTCCGAGGTAAAAACGTAATCATCTATTTTTATCCTCGTGACGACACTCCAGGATGTACAAAGGAAGCGTGTGCGTTCCGAGATTTATCAACCGATATAGAAGCAACAAACACTATCGTCTTTGGAATATCACCGGATGAGTCTTCGTCACACCTTAAATTTCAACAAAAATATCAATTGCCATTCACACTACTGAGCGATCCCAATAAAAAGGTCATGGAAAAATACGGGGCATTTGGGGAAAAAATGATGTACGGGAAAAAAACTGTCGGAGTGATACGCTCCACTGTCTGGATTGGCCCGACCGGACAGGTGATAAAGCACTGGGGCAGGGTGCAGAAAGCAGGCGACCACCCTTTAAAAGTTTTAGAAGCACTGAAGACAGTACAGACTAAGTAATTTCATAGAGGCTGCGGGACGCTGAGTAATTGACTCAGCCTCCCGAACTACCACTAACTTGGAAGTTTAAAGCCATCCCGTAATTGCGGTTTTACTCCCGCCACAGAAATCAGTGATTCAACGCAATCTCTCAAGGAATCGTCGAAAGGACGAAACTCCACGCCGGTGGTGTCTCGAATTCGATCATTCCGCAATTCACACTGATCCCATATAGCACGCAGCTCATCCTCGCGCGCTTGAACCCGCTCTGGGAAGTTATCTGTTACCTCTGGGGTGTCGTGACCGAGTTCCGGCAGCAAGCGATCAATGCTTGCACAAATCTCCTCGACTTTCGGAGTGTCACAAGACCAAGCGATATAACGTTCTCCATTCTGTACTTTCACACTTTCCAATAAACGTATATGACATTCTGCATCATCACGAACATCAACCGTCATCCATGGTCGATAAGCGCCATTTTGAAAATATTCCCCCAATAACATCATCTCAATGTTGTGTTGCCAGGGACCAAAATTCTTCTGATGCGCGGATTGTATCGGTCCTACGTTATCCGCTGGACAACAGGTTATGGCATCCCAGGTGCCTGCTTCAGCAGCAGCATCGGAAAACGCTCTTTGCGCTATTACTTTACCCATCGAATATCCTTGACCACGTTCCGGGGTACGCTTTGGATTCGACTCATCTGGATAACGATCCTCGTATAGAACCGGCCGTCGCAAAAGTTCCTTAATATCAACCTCAGAAATTACCGCTGCAATGCTAGAAGTCACTACTACACGTGTGACCGACTCTGATTTGTTAACACTTGCGATGATGTGCCGACAAACTTTCTCCACATATTCTTGATCATTGTAATCGCTCACATGCGACACATGTGCTACACCATGACATCCTTGAAAAATGTCATCGAAGCACCCCTCGTCATCGAGATTAGCGGAATGTAAAGTCAATCTTCCCGTTGAATACGCCGGCATCTCGCGCAAGAAGTCCGTTTTTTTTCCATCGGACTCATCACGCACGCAAGCTCTAACTCGATAACCTTTATCCAGTAACAGTCGTACAACCCAACTTCCGATAAAACCAGCGCTTCCAGTGACAGCGACGGTGCCGCCCTTAGGTATTGGTGCCACAGTTCCCTCCCTTAATTGCGGCGCATCGCCGCTTCGAATTATTTGACTCGCAGATTATCCAAAGTAACGCTTCAGCGCTATAAAGTTTTATGGTTACCGGTCATTTGATATCTCCACGCAAGTAATCTAGTCAGTCGTAAATTCCTGTAGAAGGTCGATCATCAACTGGGTTCCTTCTTTCAGAGTTTCAATCCCAATGCGTTCATCATTGCCATGAATACCACTACCTTCCCCCGGTCTCAGTACGAAAGGCGCAAACCCGTAGCTGTCGATACCGATATCACGAAAGAAGTGACTATCGGTAAATCCAGTCGTTACCCCGGGAATGACCTTAGCTTCAGGATAATTTTTGTTCGCCGTACTCCTAATGGCTTCAAACAAAGAGGTAGTCGTGGAGCTGACCGCAGGAGCAAAACTCATAATGCGTTCTACTTCTATATTTGGATCATTGATGAGCGTCTGAATCTGTTCGATGAACCCATCCACGTCTTGAGTTGGCAATACGCGACAATCAAGCTCAAGTACCGCTTCAGGGGGTACTACATTGATCTTGCTACTCCCTTGCAAAACGGTAATTGAACATGTATTTCGTAACAAAGCGTGTAAACCAGGATTTACTAACTGCAAGCTCCGCATGAAGTCAGGATCACCAACGAAGTCCTCAATATTACGGAACGCTTCGACATAACCGGCATCTTGGTACGGTGCAAGGCCTCTAAACATTTCTCGAACGGGCTTAATCACTTCCGCTTTAAAACGAGTATCAACCAAACGATACGCTGCTCTTATAAGCCGGCTTACGGCAGTTTCGACCTGTGGTGCCGAGCCATGGCCTGGGTTGCCTCGGGCCACCAAACGTAACCACACGGGAATTTTTTGAGTGACTTCAACGGTAAAGACCACATCGTCCTCTCCCATAAAACGGCCGCCGCCGCCCTCATTGAGTACAAAACCTACACTGTCAAACAGATCCGGGCGATTCTCGATTAGCCATCCTACTCCCGCATAACCACCCGCTTCTTCATCTGCTGTCGCCAGGTAAATAACATCTCGATTAAGACGTTTTCCGGTTTCATGCAAAGCAAGAAATGCCTGTAGTTGTACGATACCGAGAGACTTCATATCCAACGCGCCGCGCCCGTAGAGATAGCCCTCTTTTACTAAACCAGCATATGGATCTACGGACCAATAACTCGGATCCGCAGGAACAACGTCGATGTGATGCAATAGAACCAACGCAGGTTTGTCACCACCTTCAAGCTTCGCCCAGAGGTTGCCTCGAGCAGGTGCCGACTCAACCGTCTTATAGGAAATTCCAGATGCATCCAAGATTTTGGATAAGTAAACGACTCCACGTTGTTCGTTGCCCGGCGGGTTGGTTGTATCTACTTGGATATATTCGGAAAGCCTATCAACAACTCCATCAACAAGTGCATTCGCCTCAATAATTGAACTTGTTGATAAGGCAGATAATATCAAAAGTCCTATTCTTAACTCTCTCCCCATTGCTATCCAACGATCACGTGATTTGTAAGTGTGCCGATCGGGTCCACCTGTATCTCGATTATATCGCCTTCATCCATCCATACCGGCGGATTCCGAGCAAACCCAACACCACCTGGCGTACCGGTAACGATTACGTCACCAGCAACTAACTCGGTAAACGACGATATGTACTGGACTAAATCGCCAAATCCAAAAACTAACAGTTTTGCCTTCGCGTTCTGCATGACTTCACCGTTCAAACGGGTTGTAATTTCCATTTCATCAAAATCGTCGATTTCATCAGGCGTAACCATCCAAGGCCCGAAGCCACCAGTCCCCGTGAAATTCTTTCCGGGAGTAAACTGACTCGTATGTCTTTGATAATCTCTGACGCTACCGTCGTTATAACAACTGAATCCAGCCACGTGCTCTAACCAATCAGATTTCTTGATTCGTCGACCTCCCTTGCCAATGATCACCGCTATTTCACCCTCAAAATCTAAATTAGTTGATTCTGTCGGTCGAATCATTTTGGCTTCATGGCCAATTTGAGCAGATGCAAAGCGTACAAATATCGTCGGGTTATCCTCTCCTCCGCGGCCTGTTTCTTCCTGATGCTCTTTATAATTGAGACCTACACATAGAATCTTATCCGGGCGAGTGATAGTCGGTAAGAAAACGACATCTTCTAATAAGTAATCCTCAGATTGACCAATTGATCGACCTATGGAATCCAGGCTTTCATCCGATGCAATTGCTTCTTTCAATGAACCAAATCTCGTTCGAGCACCAGCATCGATTACGGCCTCGCCAACGACTAATCCGAACGATTCCTTTCCATCCTTCTCAAAGGAAATCCATTTCATAATTCTTCCTTCTTACTAATCAAACGTTTATTGATCAAATACAATTACGCTTCTTGCGACCTCTCCCGAGTCCAACGCTAGCAACGCATCAGTGACGTTTTCTAGTTTGATTCGGCTTGACACCATATCGTCTAAATGCAATTTTCCTTGAAGATAAAAATCGACAAACCGAGGCATATCTACTCGAAACCGATTAGACCCCATCATTGAACCTTGAATAGTTTTTTCTTGAAGAAAATCGGGGCCATGTAGCTGCACCATATCTCCAGGAGGAATCATCCCAATAACAGTAGCGGTACCACCACGGCGCAACATTCGAAACGCTTGCTCTGCCGTTACTTTGAGTCCAATCGCTTCAAAAGAATAATGAACTCCGCCACTTGTTATTTCTCGAACCTGTTCAACAGCATCTCCTGAACTCGCATCAACCACGTCCGTGGCTCCAAATTTACGAGCAAGCTCCAACTTAGACGCGACCATATCGACGGCGATGACGCGACTGGCTCCTGCAAGAGCCGCTCCATTGATACAGGACAGGCCAACACCGCCGCAACCTATGACCGCTACGGTAGCGCCAGGCTCGACAGCCGCCGTGTGAATGACAGCACCGACGCCAGTAGTTACTCCGCAGCCAATCAGTGCGGCTCGGTCGAGTGGCATGTCTTCACGCACTTTAACTACTGAGTGTTCATGAACTAACATCATTTCTGCAAAAGAGCCTAAGTTCGCAAATTGACTTAACGACTCCGCCTCTTTCCGTAGTCTTGGCTCATCCTCTGCACTACGCCTGACTTCAGGTTCCTGACATAGCGACATGTGCCCTGTAAGACAATACTCACAATGACCACAAAATACCGATAGGCAGGTTATGACGTGATCGCCGGGCTTCACATACGTCACATCTTCGCCAACTTGCTCCACAACACCGGCAGATTCATGTCCTAATACAATAGGAAGTTGACCGGGGTAGGTTCCATTGAAAAAATGCATATCCGAATGACAAACTCCTGCAGCTGCTGTACGAACTAAAACTTCTCGACCACTCGGCTTGTCAACAGTTACCTCCTCAACTTCCATTGGTTTATTAATTTCCCTAAAAACTGCTGCTTTCATACCTCGTCCCCCTCAATCAAGTGTTCCACAAGTGTGCCAAAAAAAACTACGTTTGGCGCTGATAGAATACTGGATCCTCTTAGGATCCATATTTACCAAGAGAAAGCGTAATTGCGGTTTCTAACGCACTCGAAGTACTGCGTGGATCAGCTATTCCACGTCCAGCAATATCAAAAGCGGTACCATGATCGACAGACGTCCGAATGAATGGGATTCCCATCGTTGCTGTTACGCTCTCATGAAAATTATGTACTTTGATAGCGATGTGGCCCTGATCATGATACATGGCCAAAACCACATCGAACTCACCCTCTATAGCTCGATTAAATATTGAATCGGCCGGTAACGGTCCCGTTGCATCAATATCCATATTCGCGGCCTTTAACACTGCAGGCCGAATGGCTTCTATTTCCTCCCGCCCCAATAATCCACCTTCTCCTCCATGTGGATTGAGTGCGGCTACGGCTATTCTAGCGTCTGGCATTCCCCAACGTTTTAGGGTGTCGGCACATAACCGTATCTTCTCGAATACCGTTTCTTCAGTCACATAGCGACCGGCCTCTATCAAAGACTTGTGAGTGGATAAGTGCACCACCCGAAGACCTGGCGTCATCAGCATGGTAGCTGTACTGTCGACCTCGGAGAGACGAGCCAAAATTTCTTGATGTCCAATATCATCGTAACCCGCCGCATGGATCGCCTCCTTATTCAGTGGACAGGTCACCATTGCATCAATTTTACCTAGCAGGGCATCGCGAGCGGCTGCTTCGACCGCAAGCACCGCTATCTCTCCACACCTCGCCTGCACACGACCGAACGTAAAATCGTTTGGCTTTTCGCCCCCCACACTCACAAATTTACTTCCGGTTGGAAAGTCGACACCGGCAACCCTGGCGCCGAGTTCTAGCCCCCAACGCGCGCCATATAGCACGATTGTACAATCAGGCATGGAATTCTGAAGTGCTTTCGAAAGTACCTCTGGACCTATTCCGGCTGGATCTCCCAACGTAATGCCGATAACAGGACGTTTACTAACCATCTCACCTTCCCTCTCAAAACCATCTCTTATTCAGACCATCGCGCAATGATAATTGAAATACTGTATATATATACAGTATGCCAAAAACGCTTGCCGAACTGCTCAATACGTACGAACTATTCGGTGTTTGCACGTTATGTCATCGTACAGAGGTTCTAGACATCCGTCGCCTCACTGCTGCGCACAGTAAAGACTATCCCATTGCGAAAATTAGGAAGCGTGTTCGGTGCATTAACTGTGGCCGAAAAACCAACGATATTCGTATTGTGTATACAGGTTCTTGCGGAAATTTCCGCGGATTTCATTATCGAAAGAACTAAGCAGGTAATTAGTCGTTTAGTAGTTCCATCCCACTAACAGCAATGCCAAAGCCATCGAGGCCTACATAACCGACCTCTCGACCTGAGATGATTCGAATTTTTCGAGCTCCGAGGTCACGCAGAATCTGAGCACCAACGCCTATTTCAAGCCACTCCGCCTGTCGCGCAGTCTCCCTGGACGTTTCTCCAGAATCGCTGAGCTTTTCATGGGGCACCCCTACAAATCCGCTACGAAGATAAATCAAGATACCTCCCCCTAGATTTTGAATGCGATCCAAAGCAGCATCTAGCAAGTTCGTATCGTGGGCCGTCTGTGAGCCGAAAACATCATCAATTAGCTTTTCACGATGTATTCGAACCGGTAATGCTTCACTTCTAGAAATATCCCCAAAAACCAACGCCAAATGTTCAGCGTCCTCAAATTTCGTGCGATACGCATAGGCTTTAGCCTTGCCAATTCGCGTATTAATTCCAAATTCTAAAGTGCGCTCTACTAACTGTTCTCTCCGTTGTCGATACGCAATCAAATCGGCTATGGAAATAATTAGAAGTTCGTGTTCCTTGGCAAAGTCGATAAGTTGCGGCAAACGTTTCACCGTCCCATCGTCATTAACTATTTCCGCAAGTAAACCCACCGGTGCACAACCGGCCGCCTCAGATAAATCGATTGCTGCTTCTGTATGCCCTGACCGAACCAGCACACCCCCTTTTCTGCCCACCAATGGAAAGATATGTCCCGGTCTCACAAAGTCTGATGCTTGCGCATTATTCGTCGACAGCGCGAGAGCGGTTGAGGCTCGCTCTTCGGCAGAAATGCCAGTGGTAAGGTTTTGCTTATAATCAACGCTGACAGTAAATGCTGTCGATAGTGGAGCATCATTCCGCGCAACCATAGGCTCGAGGTTGAGCCGTTTAGCATGTTCCTCAGTGAGTGGCGTACACAGAATACCGCTAGTGTGTCTGATCATGAAAGCGATCTGTTCTGGCGTCGCCTTGGAAGCAGCCATTATTAAATCGCCTTCGTTTTCACGATCGTCGTCATCAACCACTACGACTAGCTGCCCTGACGCTACCGCAGAGATCGCTTCTTCGACCTCGTTGAACTCCATAAGTATCCTATTTCGTAACCACTTTTCTGGTGGTCAAGAATAGCACGGGCTTTGTCCTTAATAATTCATCCCGGCAGATTTATGCGCACTCTGGGTGTCATACTCGCGAAGAAACGGATTTCGAAAGTTAATTTTTACTCAAACTAACGGACGTATTAACAATACGATACTTAAGACTTACCTCTTCGATGAAACTCACATCGAATTTCGGCGACCACGAAAAGTCACTCCGTATTCGAATTACCTACTATCGAAGAGCTGTTTTCCAATCTTTAACCGTATAGGAAATGTCGTTGAACCGCCGTCCTTGATATACTAGGCAGCAATACATTGTGCGCCCGTAGCTCAACTGGATAGAGCACCAGGCTTCGAACCTGGGGGTTCGGGGTTCGAGTCCCTGTGGGCGCGCCACTTTTTCTTTATTCATGAAATGAAAAGATGCTTCGCAACCGATATTTCTTGGATCACGGCTCCCTAACTTCTCAAGACGGCCAGCGCTTCCTTTTCTACACGTGTCCCCGCAAAAAATCGCGGATTTGTTTCACCCCAAAAACGGACCGGATTTTCGAAAACAAAATGGCGAAAATCATCAAGAGTCATTTTACTCTCTTCAACTAGCTCATATGCTTCAGGAAGAACACCTGCCATATCCTGCACATCAAAATGACCGACATCTGAGCCAAAGAGCGTTTTCAACTCAGCGTTAAACGGATTATTTTTTGTATCGAATGCCCAAGCGTTCGTTGAATCATCCGCTTCGCATCCAAAATAAAAACGATCCACAAATAACGATTTGATATCGCTCGCTGACTCGATCTCACACGCCGAGTAGTCATCCAGGTTGCTAATAGCACCCGTCGTTGAATCATCATTGCGGGTACTCAGGCCTTTCCTCGCTTTGATGGCCGTCTGCATGTCCGATCCGGCATATTTTTCTGACAACTCTTGCAGGAGCCCCAGGTCGAGATTCGCGGGGTCCGTATAATCGAGGGCATCGCCATTGCGAATATTCCAATGTCCTATCAGATCGGCATATAACAGGCAGGCATACCCGACACCACCTTCCAGCAAGGCAAAATTTAGATCGGGGAATCGTCGAGTGACACCACCCAAGAAAAGAGCTTTACAGGTCGCTTCTCCTGCGGCTGCAAAATGCCCAATATGGTTGTAGCAAAAATTACTTGGTGACACTCGTAGTGCTTTACCGCGAGACCCTCTATGAAATGTCGGGGATACTCCTAGTTCTCGACATGTCTCCCATACGGGATCGTAATTATAGGCACTATCAATCCCGATCACGTCAAACCACTTTGCTAGATCGGAGGAATCGGGCCGCTTCTCCTTAATTTCCTCTACAGGACGTTCAATCAAGCTATTCATTGTCACCGCTTTAAGACCGAGCTGACCGACAGCGTGTTCCAATTCCGCGATCGCTTCCTCCGGATTATGCATAGGAATGACCGCGGCTGGAGTCATTCGATCCTTAAACGGTTCAAAAAGTTCGGCACAGTAAATGTTAAACGCCTTACAAAGAGCTCGCCGCGCTTCTCCGTCATCTATCCTGGGAAATCCCAATCCCATCGTTGGAAACAGAACAGAAAAATCAATCCCAAATTCGTCGAGCCGTTCATACATCAGTTTAGGCATCATGGCCGTGGCTCGATCACGTGTATTTTTTGTCGGGGCTCCCCAGAACGCTTCTTGCGGAACATGCGCATGTCGGCGTTCATTAGGTGTCATTTGCAGCGATTGGCGTACCCGTGTTCCACCCATCTGCAATCCACGAATGGCGTCCTGACCTCCTATCTTCTCCAAAGCAGCCGATAGGATTGGACCGTACTCCAACCAATGGCCATCCGCATCGATCACCGGATGATCTAACTTTGATCTCAATACTTCTGCTTGCGACATTATTTTCCTCCCCCCCGAAAGAAAAAACGAAATGGAATCGCTATTTAGACTCCACGAAAAATCTTTCCACTGTGCGATCCAGAATGCTCATTATCGGTTAAAAAAACTTCACCGTTCACGATGCTATGCTTGATCCCATCAGCGGTTTGTTTCAGGCGCTTTGCACCCGAAGGTAGATCAAACACGACTTCAGGCATGCTGGGCCCAATGGTGTCTGGATTAAAAACAATCAGATCCGCATTCAAGCCTTCTCGAATCATTCCACGATCATGCATTCCCCAGTGGGTCGCCGGAATCAATGTAAGCTGTTTTATCGCTTCCTCCAGCGTAAAGGCCTCTTTTTCACGTACCCAGTGCGCCAATACGTGCGTTTGAAGTGAACTATCCATAATTTGCGATACATGAGCCCCAGAGTCGGAAAATGTCACCACCGACCTAGGATGTTTCATCATTTCCAACACATGATCTTGATTTTCATTCGCCGCCGGTTGTCGAAAAAACTGCTTCAAATCTTTTTGCAAGGCGAGCTCGATCATGAGATCTACAGGATCCATACCCCTTTCCTTCGCAACATCAACCAACAACCGCTGTTCACCGTACATGGAATCAACGATATATAAGTGATCGTAATCCGGTGGACGAGCTTCAACACCGACCAGATTGATCTCGGGAGCACTACCACTGGCCACTTCAACGAGTTTCGCTCGTAGCTCGGGATCCCGTAATTTTTGCTTTTGTTCACCAAGCGGTAACGATCGCAGATCTTTCCATACGTCCCATTTGTCAAACGGCAATTGAGTTTCAAAGGACAACATCGTATTCAGCTGACGCGAATGCACCTGAGCAAATATCTTTCCGCCAGCCGCCGATGTTTCATCCAACAAATCAAAATAGGGTCGCCAAAGATCTGGAGCTCGCCTTGTACTGAACATACCCCATGTTTGCGGCACCCCCGATTCGACCGCGAGATCTCGCAATCGCTCGTGGTACTCTCGAATACGCTTAGGATCACGTCCTACATGCTCTCCCGCTATCTCAAAAATGCCGCGACCCGTCTCGCCAACGGCATTAACGATCGCTTGCACTTCTCGCCAATCAGCAACCCTGCTTGCCACAGGCAGATCATCAGGAGTTACATGATTGGGTGTGCGGGAAGTAGAAAAGCCTATCGCGCCGGCTTGGACAGCCTCCTTCGCAATTTCACACATACGTTTCAATTCATCTTCATCAGCTTTCTCAGTGAAAGCTCGTTCTCCCATCACATATGTACGCATTGCCGAATGCCCGATATATCCCGCATAGTTAATCCCCTTGGGCAAACGATCCAACGTATCGAGAAATTCAGGGAAAGTCTCCCATGACCAATTTATTCCGGCCTTCATGGCTTCCGGAGATATATCTTCCGCACGTTCAAGATTTTTAAAAACGTAGGATGCATCTGCCTCCTTGCATGGAGCGATAGTAAAGCCACAGTTTCCCATGACCACACTAGTGACTCCGTGATAGCAAGAACATGAACCCAGATGATCCCAAAATATCTGAGCATCCATATGCGTATGACCATCAATGAATCCAGGCGAAACGACATGACCTTCGGCGTCAATCTCTTGCTTCGCCGGCTCAGTTATTCGACCAATCGACCATATTTTTCCATTCTTTATGCCTATATCCGCTCGATATCCGGGTTGGCCGGAGCCGTCAATGACTGTTCCATCCTTTACCACCAAGTCGTAACTCATAATTGCTCCTATGTTTGAGCCCGATGACTATCAATAACGGGAGTCTAGCTTTCTTCAGCTCTTAATTCATATACCAACGACCCATCAGTCGGTAGCAATCCAATGAATCGAGAATCATGTGAACGATTAGCCCCACGCCAATAGGCCGTAATGAAGACCATCGACATAAAACAAAATACAGCAGAATCGGCCCAAATGTATGTAGGGGGTGAAATCCCAAACTACAGCGATTTGGATCGTAAATCGGGTCAGCTAACAGGTGATCTATGTCAACAGCCATTGTTAATAACATCAGACCGTACAACTGTAGTCCTCGTCCACCCCATCTAGAATGGGGCCAATTTGACCAAACTAAGGCAACCACTGCTGGGATTATCAAATGCAAAATCAGATGTAGTATTGAACCAAGCATTGACTGATAAAATTTATAAATCGCTATACTTCAGAGCTTTACCACGAGATTTCTCGATCGGGTACTTCAACCTATTCTTGTCTAATTTCTCGAAAGCGGAATCTAACAAGTCGATGTCCAATTGATTTGCTATTTGAACTAAATAAATCAATGTATCCGCCAGCTCATCGGCGACAGCCCCGCGTAGTTTTGGACTTAATCCAGCGCTCTGTTCTGGGGTTAACCATTGAAATATTTCTACTAATTCAGAAGCTTCTACAGAAAGAGCCATCGATAAATTTTTCGGGGTGTGAAACTGTTTCCAATCACGCTCTATTGAAAACGTTTCAACGGCTGCCTTTAATGAGTCGAGTGTTTGAGTCATCGCGGACAATCAAAATCAAAGAATTGCATATTGAACGCTACTTCAATCTTCTTGAGCATTGCTTTGCCTCGCATCTCCATATCGAGATTCTGCATAACCACAGCACCCACCTCTTCATCGTAGCCGAGTTCAAAGAACTGGCGAAAAGCATTCATCTTAAACACCATCGCACGAGAAAATGGTTTGATAGTTTTAACTTCCATACTAGTGACGGTCTCTGTCGTGAGATCGACTATCATTTCCCCCCTGATTGCTTCGTCCATGACTTCGCCGTTCTCTTTCGGAACAAAGGTAAACACAGCGACATCATCCGCACTTTCTACTCGAGAAAACTCAGTAAAGTCCAAGTCATCAAGGCCCAGTGAGGCGGGATGGTTGCCTCGGTACTCAGACTTATAACTTTCTTTCTGCTTAGTAGTCGCGAGTTTTCCGTCCACCGTCAATAATCGCCAAGGATTCTCCGCGCCAGCGTTATAGCGCTCCTCCTGTACTGTTTTGCCGTCATTACGGCGTGTCGTATAGGAGCATGACTCATTTTCTTCTCCTCCCGCTTTTGAGGCCGCTGAAACAATTAAATTCTTATCCTCGGTGTTCAGTGCTGCATGTGAAAAACCGGCTATGGCCCCAAAAAGCCAAATAAAAACCCGAACTTGATTCACGTTTACGGTTCCTTCTAGTGTTTCATACCGGCAGAATGACAGCTGGAGGGAACATGATCAAAACAATTGCCGTAATTGAAGGAGACGATGCCGCTCCTGAAGCTATGAAGCCGGTGGTCTCCCTATTGGAATCACTAAATATTGGCCTCGAATTTGTCTATCCAGAAGTTGGAGAAATCGCCGAAGAAAAAACCGGGTCAGTTTTCCCCGACGAAGCTAAAGCGATCATCGATAGAGCAGATACGACGTTTTTCGGTTCAACCAGTGGGAAATCGGGAGCCTCTCTCATGTACTTGCGTTGGGGGAAAGAAACTTACGCCAATGTGCGACCCTGCGTTTATATTCCTGGATGTGCCAGTCCACTTGCTAATCCTGAGGGTATAGATTTCGCAATCGTTCGAGAGAATCTTGAAGACCTTTACGTTGGTGTCGAAGGACCTTTGGAAGATCTAGCCCCTCTGTCGCTCTCAGGTCGAAATATTCGTCAACCGATACATGAACTTGGTAAGGGGCGCTATGCCATTAAGGCTATTACCGAGGAAGGCACAGAACGAGTTGTTCGTTTCTCTTTTGAACTTGCTCGAAAAAGAGCAAAAACTCGGGAAGGCTCTCCGAAAGTCACGAGCACTCAAAAACATAACATGCTTCGCCAAAGCGACGGACTGTTCCTCGATATAGCAACCGAAGTAGCGAAAGACTATACCGATGTTGAGTTCGAAACGTATATCGTAGATGACTTCGCGTGTCGTCTAATTCGTGAACCCCAAAAATATGACGTAATCGTTATGCCTAATCTTTACGGAGACATACTATCTGATGCCGCTGGCGGCTTGGTAGGAAGCTTAGGTCTGGCAGCCAGTGGTATATATGGCGACCACTATGCTTACTTCGAGCCAGCACACGGTACAGCGCCCGACATAGCCGGCCAGAATATTATTAATCCAACAGCCGCATTACTAACAAGTACTATGATGCTCGAATATTTAGGATTTTCGCACGAGGCCGAGAAGATAGAAAAAGCTGTCTTTCGAGTATTCGCAGAAGGGGCTGTGCTTACTCCAGACCAAGGCGGAAACGCGACCACCACGGAATTTATTGATGCAGTAGGATCAGCGCTATAAACAAATGAGCCGATTGTTCTGGGAAATTCATCCGGGGAACGGGCCCTACCTACTTCTTGTGCACGGGTTTTTATCTAGTCGAGCGCAATGGAGTTTGAACCTAGACGCCCTATCCAAAGAATGCACTCCGATCACCGTCGAACTTTTTGGGCACGGTAGGTCGCCTTCCCCTAAAGAAACAAACTTGTATTCGATATCGAGCTATGTCGAGGAATTAGAACAATTGCGGAATGAGCTGGACATAGCTCATTGGTTTGTATGCGGCTATTCACTCGGAGCTGCTATCACTATTCGATATGCACTCACTTACCCTGAACATACGATCGGACACGTGTTTACGAACTCGTCCTCTGCTTTTGCTGACGACCAGCAAATAAAGGCCTGGCGTGCAGGAGCGGAAAAATCTTCATCAGCTATTCGAACGGGCGGTATGCGCGCAATTGAGAAACTTCCAGTTCATCCTAAACGCGCGCGACGTCTACCAACAAGCATTTATGACGATCTAGTCGCTGATTCACGGTTGCTCGATCCCAGAGGTATTGCCAACGCGATCGAATTCACAATACCTGGTGCTTCCAGCCGCACATACATTGGGGATAACCAAAGTAAAGCCTTACTTGTCTGCGGCCGCTTCGAAAAACGCTTCGTCGCACAAAGAGATTATGCGGCCGCTACAATGCCCAATCTTTCGATAACGAATGTTGACTCGGGACATGCCGTTAACATGCAGACAGCTCCAGAATTTAACAAGGCTGTTTCAAGTTTTATTAAGGCATGTCTTTAACCATCACTCCTGAGCAATCAACGGAAAAATGTCTTTCGTTTTTTCGTCTCCGCAGCTGGCTATGACAGCTATTGGTTTCTGTCTTTTATTTATTTTCACAGACTTAATGCCATGAGTTGTATGAAATCGTACTTCGCTGTCATCGGTCGTTACGATATCCAATATTTCTTCTTCTATAGCCAGCTCTGCTACTTGCGCTGACGGATCAAAAGCCGATCGTCCTCGGACATGAATTTTTGACAATCGACCCAATTCCGTCAGATCGAGGAACTGTGTCACGTCTTTCGCATCCACACGGCCGTAAAGAACCCCCTGTGGCAATGCAAGTACATTTGGTGCAAAACGATGCCCACCTAAGTGGGTCGTTTGCCAGACTCTTTCTCCTACGGCTTCGGATAATTTTTTGAAAGTAGGCAATCCAAAACGCGCGCAGCACAAATCCCTCTGTCCATTCGTACATACAAAATATTGTGGTTCTAAACATTCATCAAATGAGTCGTCAGAAAGTACGTCGATACTGGTTATTTCTTCCTGAGTACGACATTTTCGAACATTTAATCGTCCTTCCCGATGCACCATCACGGTGGTCAATTCCGCTTCGACCTGGGGTTGTCGTATAAGTTGAAGCCTTGGTTTTAATGCTGTTTCGCGACAACGATCTTGCGAATTAACAAGCCATTGTTGAATAGAGATTGGAAGGTCATTGTCGATAACTGCTTTAGGTTTCCATACCGACTTGTATTCGACCATAATCCAAACATCGACCCTATCTGCTGTACCTAGCATCGTTTCGTTTGCGGCCCGGCTCAAGTCCGAGCAATATGTCCGTTCACTATTCATGTGTAGATTCTACACGGATACACGCATACGGGGAGATTCCCATCCAACCAAACCCAACACTAACTCGAGCAATACGAGAACTTCTGGCTATCTCGGGAGTTTCTTCATTGCTCGAACAAGTAGAAATGACCGATCAAGGTCGGGCACTTGAGACTCGTTTTCGGGTGGCCGAAGCCGCTACAGCAGCTTTAGCTGCGGGAGGAGCGATTGCAGCGTCCCTTATGGGAAACCATCGCACTCGTATTTCAACTCGGGCAGCAGAGGCTTCCCTTATGAGTTATCACTTCTTGCGATATCACGACTCGGCAAAAGCGCCGCCGGAACGAACTGCACAACAAACTCGGCCCATAGGTGGTTTCATGCAAACAGGCGACGGACGTTGGATGTATATGCATCCTGGGTTTCCTCACAATACAGAAGCCTTGATGCAAATTTTAGGAAATCCCAAAGACCGTCCTGCAGCTCAACGCGCATTGGAAAAGCGCACGGCACCGGATCTGGAAAAGGAAATATGGACAAAAGGATTGTGCAGTGCAATGGTCCGCAGTCCCTCCGAATGGGATGAATCGACACATTGTCAATTTCTGAGTTGTCGCCCAGTAGTGGACATAATACAGATTGGCGACGCCGATCCAATAGGACCGAAAACGAGTCAAGGGCGACCTCTTAACGGCTTTCGGGTCCTAGATCTTACCCGCGTTCTCGCGGGACCAACCTGTGCACGAACACTTGCTAGCTATGGAGCTGAAACACTGCGCATCGGTGCTGAACATTTACCCAGCGTCCCAATGTTTGTGACTGATACCGGTCATGGAAAAAGAACGGCATTTCTTAACCTTCAAGATAAAAAGCCTCGAGATCAACTGAACAAACTGCTTTCTGAGGCGCATGTTTTTTCTCAGGGCTATCGAACAGGAGCAATGGAGCGGCTCGGATTTGGGTTGAACGAAGTCGCCCAGAAAAGACCCGGTATCGTATATGTTTCTATCAATTGTTATGGCCATGAGGGCCCAATGCGGAAAATCCCCGGTTGGGAGCAATTAGCACAAACGGTATCAGGCATGGCTTTCGAGCACGGCAGGCACGTCAACAAAGGCACTCCCCTGCTCCAACCAGCAGCGGTGACAGACTACACAACGGGTTATCTAGCAGCTCTCGGTACTCTCACCGCTTTAAAACGCCAACGCGAGTTTGGTGGTACCTACTGGGTTCGCGTATCGCTGACTCGCACTGCAATGTGGTTACGATCTCTAGGACTTCGAGACAACACACATAACGAACCCATCGGATCCAAGGAACAAAAAACACTCACCATGTCGAGTGAAACATCTTGGGGCAAGATCACTCATCTAGCTCCCGCCGTAGCAATCGACGGAACGGAAGTCACGTGGAAGCAGCCATCGATGCCGTTAGGCCAAAGTAACGCCGAATGGCAAACCAACTAGTACGTCTTGCCGATACATGGATATCTGACCGTGGAGCGAAAAAGTAAAACTGCTAACCCTAATATTTCAATGGATTTCAAATCATTGACGACTAATACGAACGGGGTAACTCCAATACGTGCTCCGTGACGTAATTTAAAATCATTTCTTGCGATATCGGTGCGATCCGCATCAAGCGAGCTTCTCGCCAATATCTCTCCACGTGAAACTCCTTGGCGTATCCAAATCCGCCGTGTGTTTGCATTGCTTGATCAGCAGCCTGAAACGCCGCGTCTGCCGCCAGCCACTTCGCCATATTGGCTTCCGCAGCACAGGGTTGACCATTATCTATCAACCAAGATGCCTTTCGAATCATTAGCTCTGCCGCGTCTAAACGCATTTGTGCTTCGCCTAGCGGAAACGCCACCCCTTGATTCCGCCCAATCGGGCGTCCGAACACCACGCGTTCGTTTGCATAATCAACCGCTCTTCGCATCGCGGCTCGACCAATCCCCAGTGCTTCAGAAGCGACTAAAATCCGTTCCGCGTTCAAACCATCGAGAATATATCGAAAGCCCTTACCTTCCTCTCCAACGCGATCTTCGATACTCACAGGCAGATCGTCATACACGACTTCACAGGTCGCCACCGCGTTCCGACCTACTTTATCGATAGGTGAAATACTGACTTCCGGTCGCTGCAATTCCGCCAAAAGTAATGTCAATCCATCGGTACGTTTTTCAACTTTATCTCGTGCTTGTGTCCTCACCAATAAAAGTACGCGTTCTGAATCTAGGGCTTTAGTTGTCCATACCTTCCGCCCACGAACAACATACTGATCTCCTTCAATGCGTGCGGCAGTCTTGATTGACGAAGTATCCGTACCTGCATCCGGCTCTGTGACACCAAAGGCCACATGCAGGTCCCCATTTGCTACCCGTGGCAAATATTTTTGTTTCATTACGTCAGAGCCATATTTGACCACTGGATGCATTCCGAAAATAGAAAGATGTATCCCGCTGCAACCGTTCATAGCCGCACCGGATGCAGCAACTTCCTCCAAGACTATCGAAGCCTCAGTAATACCCCGTCCACTACCTCCGTAAGCTTCTGGAATAGCGATACCGATCCAGCCTGCTTCCGCCAAAGTGTTATAGAAATCCCAAGGGAACGTATGTTCGTTATCGCATTTCAGCCAATAATCGTCGGGATAATCCTGACATATCTTTTTTATCGCATCGCGTATCAGCTGATGCTCTTCAGTCTGTTCAAAGTCCATGCCACGAGGTTAGCATGGTCCATCCCATAGGATCACTACGAATGGATAAATCTTGGCTGGCAAATATTACGAAGACTTAACTACAGGCATGTCGTTTGAGCATGAACCGGGACGTACTGTGACAGAGACTGACAACCTGCTTTTTACAACCCTGACACTCAATCCACAACCTCTACATTTGGATGCCGAATTTGCTAAAAATTCGATACACGGACAGATACTAGTAAATAGCTTATTCACTCTCTCTTTGGTGGTTGGTCTATCAGTAGGCGACACAACGCTTGGTACGACGCTCGGTAATCTGGGTTTTGATAAAACAACATTCCCGAATCCCGTATTTCTTGGAGACACTATTCGAGTTCAAACCCGTGTCATCGATCGCCGAGAAAGTCAGACAAAACAAGACCGAGGGATCATTACCTTCGAACACATCGGAAAAAACCAGAGACAGGAGATTGTTTGCTCTTGCACACGAGGAGCAATGATGATGAGAAAAACCAAATGAGTGAACAGAAAAAAAATGGGCGCGAGCGTTTGCGCCGGTCAATGCACTTCGTACCCGGCGCAAACGAGAAAATGTTGACCAAATCACTAGAAACCGAGGCCGATGGTTTAATACTCGATCTCGAAGATGCGGTAACGCCGGATAGAAAAAAAGAATCTCGTAATGTTATCGCCGGCTGGCTACGAGAGATCAATTTCGGCCGAAAAGAACGCACCATACGAATCAATCCACTAGATACCCCTTGGGGCTATCCTGACCTCCGCGAAACAATGATCCATCCACCCGACGCATATGTAATCCCAAAACCAAATAGCCTTGAAGACGTATTACGAATTGATAATGAACTTACGATGCTCGAACGCGAGTATGGTCATGCTCATCAAGGTGTGGGATTGATTTTAATCGCTACTGAAACCGCTAGAGGAGCACTGAACATAGAATCTTTCGGGTCATGTCCACGTGTCGTTGCGATGTCTTGGGGCGCCGAGGATCTCTCTGCTGACCTTGGTGCTTCTGGAAATCGAGGCCTCGATGGAAACTATCTCAGCGTGTACGAACATTGCCGACACCAAACATTACTCAGTGCCGTTGCATCTCGGGTGCCACCGATCGACACCGTCTATGTTGATCTTCGAGATGCCGACGGTTTACGGAAGGATTGCCTCCAAGGCTCAGCCTTAGGCTTTACCGGCAAAATGACAATACACCCAGATCAAATCCCGATCGTCAACGAAATATACACCCCGTCTTTAGCAGATGTGGAGGAGGCGAAGGCGCTATTGGAAGCCTTCGAAGATGCCCAGAAACAGGGTTTAATGGCTTTTAGTTTCAAGGGTCAAATGGTTGACGCACCACACCTAAATAGAGCGAAATCTCTTATACAGAGAGCACGTCACTCTGGAGTCAGTCTATGAAGCCCAATCTCAAAACCGATCGAATGACCTATGAAGTAGAAGATGGTGTAGGTTGGATGGTTTTCAATAATCCGGCCAGACACAACGCTTTGTCACTTGAAATGTGGCAAGCCATTGGTGATATAGCGTCTTATTTCAACGAGTCTGATCATGTGCGTGTGGTGGTACTAACCGGTGCCGGGGGTAAGGCTTTCGTCTCCGGAGCAGACATCAGTGAATTCGATAAACAACGGTCAAATGCCGAACAAAAAGCCGAATACGCGCGAATTTCTACTCAGGGAAATCGCGAATTAGTCAATATCTCTAAACCGGTCTTGGCCCTTATACAGGGTTATTGTATCGGCGGTGGTTTAGGAACAGCCCTGACCGCCGACCTTCGCATCGCCACACCTGACTCTACTTTCGGTATTCCTGCTGCTAAATTAGGCCTTGGATACGAATATGAGAATCTCGCCAAACTGGCACGATGCGTTGGACCTGCTCGCGCACGGGACATTCTCTTCTCAGCGCGTTTTTTAACAGCCCAAGAAGCTCTCCAGTGCGGGTTAATACAATTTGTATTTGAAAGAGATGAAATCCGAGACAGAGTGATCGACTACGCGCAACAGATGGTTAAAAATGCCCCACTAACAATCCAAGCTGCAAAGCAAGCCTTGAATACTTTCGAAAATGGTGGGCATAAAGAAGACATAGCGCTGGTGAACGAATTGGTCAACCGCTGTTTTAACTCAGAAGACTACAAAGAAGGTAGGGTCGCATTCTCAGAAAAACGCACGCCCATCTTTACAGGACACTAGTCCCTAAAACTATCGCTACAGTACGAGAAGACCGCATCTTTCGTCAGATAGCACTTTCCAAACAACAGAAACGCCACCAATGCCAGGAGATCCTATGTCAGACGAAAAAACAGTCACTGCCGCCGTTATTATTATAGGCAACGAAATCCTCTCCGGACGCACACAAGACACGAATCTTAACTATATCGCTAAGTATCTGGGTACCAAAGGAGTAAGCGTCAAAGCTGCTTGGGTAATCCCAGATCTTCATGAAGTAGTTGTCAATACAGTTAACCAGGCACGTGAGAATTTTGATTATGTATTGACTACCGGTGGTATCGGCCCCACACACGATGACATTACGGCTGAATGTATCGCAAAAGCTTTTGATGTCGAGCTCGTCGTAGATGATCAAATCGCTAGTCGAATCCGACAGCGACCTGCTCCCGAACATGTTATGGAATCGCGTCTTCGTATGGCTAGAGTGCCTAAAGGCGCTAGTCTGATTGAAAATAGCACAGGTGGCCCTCAAGGTTTTTCTATGGAAAACGTACATGTTATGGCCGGTATTCCAAGAGTCATGCAAGCCATGATAGGAAATATCCCTTTTCAAGGTGGCCCCGTAGTCCACTCTTGTTCTGTAACCGCCTATATGGGCGAAAGCGAAATTGCCGACGAATTAACCACACTCCAAAAGGACCACCCAGCCGTCGATATAGGAAGCTATCCATTCTCTCGCAACAATCGATATGGCACATCTCTCGTTATCCGCGGGACTGATATAGAAGAACTCAACCTCGTATTGAATTCTATCTGTGCAACCATAACGGCGAAGGAAGAAACACCCGAGGATATCGAACGCCCGTGAAGCTAATCATGCCTATAGTCATCATATTGGTTTATATCGACTCTTTGGCTGCCGACACACAGACGCGAGCGTATGAAGCGATAGCGACAGATTCTGTCCATCAATCACGGTATGTTGGCAAAGGAGTCAATATGGTCGCGGCTTCCCTCCAGGCGATCAATCGATGCGAAGCAGCACACACCCCCCAAAAATGTGAAATTACTCGCATCGGGAGCACAGCAATCGCCACAGCTCAGGAAATAAAAGCAAATATTGGCCCAAATACTCCACTGATGATGTGGCAAAACAAAAATCGAAGAAGTCAGATAAGCATAGTGGGTTCAGTTCACTCTTTAAAAGCCACTCTCTTACCTCTACCCGATCCTATCGATCAAGCGTTTGAACAATCTAGCCATGTCGTCGTTGAAACTAATGTACTTCAAGCTGACGACGGATCAACTTCAAGAGCATGGTTAGTTGATCAGCTCACTTTGGCCCCGGAACAATCGTTGCGCTCTATGTTGAATGATCGAAATTTTGAACAATTGCAAAAGATACTCAGGAATACCGGTTTAAAATTTGAAACCCTTGATCGCCTAAAGCCTGCATTCGCGGCAACAAATATAGTTAATGCTCGTTTAGATGCCTTCGGGTTTTCACGGAAATGGGGCATGGAACAACAGTTCCTTGAACGCGCCGATTTTCGAACGATCGTATCACTCGAAACTACGAAGCAACAAATTACTCTTCTCGCCCAAACCGCCATGGAAATTCAACTACGCATTCTGAGTGAATCATTAGTAAGTGACACCGAATTGGAATCGATGGTGACTTCATTGGTTTCTGCATGGTGGCACGGCGACGACGTGGCAATAGAAAACTCTTTTCAAGACGATTCTGAAAATTCTGAAGCATACGAAAACTTTCAACGTAATTTATTAGACAAACGAAATTTTCAGATGGCAGATAAGATCATAGAATTACTAGACGTCCCAGGCCATTATTTTGTTCTGATAGGAGCCGCCCACCTGATAGGGTCTAATAGCATAATCAATATCCTTCAAGAACGAGGAATTACATTACAACGAGTCGCCAACGACGGATCTATACAATTAAACGAAAACCTAATGAGTAAGGAAAAATATGAATCTTGACGGAAAAAAAGCAATTGTTTTAGGTGGAACATCCGGAATTGGACTTGCAGCGGTCCAGCTGCTCGACTCTGCTGGCGCTACCGTCCTTGCAGCCGGTCGGTCCGAGTCAAATATAGAGATGGCCCGTAAAACCACCGAGGATTCTGTCACGTTTAAGGCTCTCGACGTACTGGATCGGGACGCTATGGCAACACTTTTCTCTGATTTTGCAACGTTCGATTGTCTTATCAATTGCGCCACTGGAGGGGAACGCGCTTCAGGCCCGTTTTTACAGATGGATCTCGACGGATTCCAAGGATCGTTCCGAAAACTCTGGGGATACACAAATTCCGTCCGTATCGGCGCTGAATTTATGTCTCCCACAGGAGCTATTGTACTTGTTAGTGGATTTCCTGCCCGAAAAAGCAACCCGGGTTCATCTGCTATTGCGACTGTTGGAAATGCTGTAGAGGGTTTTGCTCGTGCAATCGCTCCAGAAATAGCTCCGAGAAGAATTAACGTTGTATGTCCCGGTTTAATCGATACACCCATGTTTGCGCTGGAAGGCTCAGCAAGAAAGGAATTTCTTAACAAAGCAACGGCCAACACTCTCATCCCTCGTGCTGGAACAGCAGACGAGGTGGCTTCCGCAATTATTTTTGCATTAGAGAATGACTATATGACAGGTTCCACTATTGATATAGAAGGGGGGGCATTACTGCCCTAGAATCAATATCAACCGAGTGGAAGTGGCGCCTTCCGTTTGAAAGCTCTCTCCTCGATCCGAAAGGTTAAATCGTAGTTTTTTATGGGAAGTTGCCGAATTCGCGTCCCAGTCGCGGAAAATATCGCGTTCGCAAGAGCCGGGGCGACCGCTGGTGTGCCCGGTTCCCCTGCACCACCAATAGGCCCACCACCGTTTATAACATGCGTTTCTATATCGGGAACCTGGTCGATACGAACCATTTCATAATCGTGGAAATTGCTTTGCGAGACTGCTCCATTGCTTATTGATATTTCACCATACAACGCCGCAGTGAGCCCGTAGACGATTCCGCTTTCCATCTGAGCTCGAACCCCGTCTGGGTTTATGGCAAAACCTGTATCCACCGCACATACAATCCGATCGATGCTAACGATTCCCGATTCAACAGTAACATGAATAACTTGAGCAACAATCGACCCAAACGAATGCTGCAAAGCTATTCCCCTACCACGATTGGATCCTAACATATTGTTATCCCAATCCGATTTCTCTGCTGCAAGTTCTAGCACTGCCTTTAATCTCGGCTGATTGGAAAGCAATTCACGGCGAAACTCAAAAGGATCTTTTCCGGCGGCCCAAGCTAATTCGTCCACAAAGGATTCTGTGAAGAAGCCGTGCTGTGAGTGGTCAACACTACGCCAAAATCCGAACGGAACGTGCGTAGGACTCAATACATATTGGATGCGTTGATTGTCTATTGCATATGGAATATGGGGTGCTTCTGCAGGATCGTGTTTGTCCACATAAAGATTGATCCACCCGACTGGATGTCCCTTGGAATCTAGTCCTGCTCGAAAGCGACTGGTCGCCGCGGGACGGTACCGATCCTGTCGCACGTCTTCTTCCCGTGACCAAATTAACTTCACTGGTACACCAGCGATTAATGACACTTTTGCTGCCTGAACTGCATAGTCACTATACGCCCGACGACCAAAACCGCCGCCAAGAAAACCGTTGTGAATTTCTACATTATTAGGCTCAAAACCTATCGCCTCCGCAATATCGGCACGTGCTCCTAACGGATTTTGTGAACCCGTCCATACTTCGCAAAGTCCATCATGAATCCATACGGTACAGTTCAACGGCTCCATCGTTGCATGGGCTAGATAAGGAACACGATATTCCGACTCAATTACTCGATCTGCCTCACCCAAGGCGGCATCAACATCTCCAACTACCACATCATCGTTAGCATTGTTACCAGTACTCGCTTCGTCTAAATCCTTTGCAAACTGAGAAAATATCGATTGTGACGATGAGTCTCCATTACCCAAGTTATCCCAACTAACATCAAGTTGTTTTAATGCCTGCGACGCTTGCCAATATCCATCAGCAACAACAGCGACCGCGTTGTCTAGTTCGACCACTCGTACCACTCCGGGAGCGGCCTCCGCCGCGGCTTTATTTACGCTCATTAAACGGCCACCAAACACCGGCGATCGCATGACTGCAGCGTACTTCATGCCGGGTACTACAGCATCGATACCAAACTTAGCTAATCCATTAGTCTTTGGTTCTATATCACCCCGTCTAACAGAAGTGCCCATCAGCCGATACTGACTGGCTTTCTTTAACTTAGGATTCGATGGTGGTTTATTCGAAGCAGCAGCTGTTACAAACTTTGAATAAGGTTCGCTACGGCCAGTTGCCGAGTGCATTACATGACTGTCTTCTGTATGCAACTCATTAGTACTCACCTTCCAGGCTTCCGCAGCCGCCCCCATCAACATCTGACGTGCTGCAGCTCCAGCAACTCGCATCGCGTGTAAACCCGTCGTTCTTACACTAGCACTTCCACCTGTTAGTTGCATATTGATAGTTTGCATCAAAGATAGAAATGCCCCGTCAACAGTATCGGATAAAATCGCTGGAACTCTCGAATCTCCGAGTATGAACCCCTTGCCTAGGGCATAATTCGCGTATTCCTCATGAGCAGGGGCTTCTAAAGTCTGCACATAACGCCAATCAGCATCCATTTCATCCGCTAGCATCTGTGCCAGTGTGCTATGAATCCCCTGCCCCATTTCTGCATGCGGAACGACCGCGGTAACAATATTGTCAGAACCAATCTTCACCCAAGCGTTAATCAGGGTTTCATCGCTATTGGCCACTAGCGGTGACAATTTAGGAGCTCTGTGCCCCGGGCGTAATCCAACACCTACTAACAAAGCACCACCCCCTAAGACTCCGGAAGTCAGGAGAGCTCTACGACTCCACTTACCCATGATGTACCTCCTTTACGTCTCGAGAAACTGGAACATAGTGTTTCACTACAGTGTCGCGTATTTTGGCAGCACGTTTAATTGCCTTACGTATCCGCGGATAGGTTCCACAACGACAAACATTTCCACGCATTGCCGAATTGATATCTTCGTCACTCGGATCATCATTACCACTCAATAACGCCACAGCAGACATAATCTGGCCGGACTGGCAATAGCCACATTGTGGAACTTGTTCTTCTATCCAGGCTTGCTGAACGCTATTAAAGTCTTCGGGAGATAGACCTTCAATCGTCGTAACACTTCGACCTATAGCGGCCCGGACTGGAGTACTACAGGAACGGATCGGCTGCCCATCCAAATGAACGGTACAGGCTCCACATTGCGCTATACCACAACCAAATTTCGTACCCATTAACCCGATATTTTCCCGAATCACCCACAAAAGTGGCGTGTCATAATCTATCTCGAGCAACATCGTTTCGTTATTGACTGTTAGTTCAATCACATCATTCTCCACTTTCAAAAACAAACCACCGCGCTTGGAACCAATTAATTCACTCATAAGAACCACCGGCCTTTCGAACTTACGTAGTACATATGAACTATTCGGGATTGAATCCATACCGTACGATTTGTGAATATCACGTGAAACCAAGGAAGTGACTTCGACCCCTAAGAGGCTATAATCTCGATATGCGAAAACGAAACACACCATTATTGCTCGCGATTCTAGTGCCCTTTGGCTGGTCGACGTTCTTGCATGGGTATGAAGCTGAATGCACCTTTGACTCGCTTCAGAGGTCTGTTCGAATCCAATACGGGATGCCGTCCAGCTATTTGCCGTGTGAAGTGATCTATAAAAAGGATGAGGAGAATCAAGATAAATCGCTCTGGCGAGCCTCTAATGATCTTTCCTACTGTGTCGATAAAGCCCAAGGATTCGTTGGTGAACTCACGAAAATGGGATGGAAATGCGAGCAGACTAAGTCGGTGATTGAAACAAATATCGACGCCGTAACAGAATAAAAACGGATGCAGTAAGTCGTTTACATCGTATTTGTTAGTCGCGTGTCAATCGAGAGATTTTTTACCGCGTAAAAGTTCGGCCGTTAACTCATCAATGGTCGCGGGATCTCGATCTTTAAAACCCTTCATGCGTTCAAATAATTCCGCCGCAGCCTCATGAAATCCAGCCGGAAGGCCAGCCGCCGAATACGTAGCTGCAATTTCCCGCATTTCTCCAGCAAACCGCCAGGCTTTTTGACTTGTAGAGTAGGCGGTATTGCGACTGCGCTCCTCTAAGCCTCTCTGGGAAATTGCCCATTCCGAAATAAGAGAATCGGTAACTCCCATCCGCTCCGCCAATGCTCTCACACCTAAAAGCAATGCCGATGATCCTTTTGTGTACGCCGCATAACACATCTTGAGAGCAGACGCCGCACCGATCTCCCCTTCGATTACGAAACTATCCAACAATGTACCCTCAAAAAGCGCCGCAATATTGGCTGCTCGTGGACCGGAAAGGTAAATTCTGGTACTGCCGACATTCCAAGCCGGAGGTCCGATAATTCCCCCATCGACGTAATTCTCGCCAACTAAATCACCCATCGCCAGAGAGGTCGCGGGAGAAACTGCATTAGCGTCTACATAGGTCCCTTCATAGCCTCTTTCAATAACCTCTTCCGCAAGGCTACCGGCATATTCGGGAGGGCAAACAGAGATAACGAACTCGCTTTTCCCTAGCGCACTCGACAAATCCGTTACATCACATAAGCCTAACTCTTCCGCTCGTTCTCGGGTCTGGTTGCTTCGGCCCTGAGACACCCAAAATACTTCATGGCCCGCCTGAATTAAGGCATTTGCCACCGACGACCCCATCTTACCCGGATGTAATAACAAGACATTAGCCACGCTCTACTCCTTTAGATTATTTTTACTTTCGATAGTTTAAAGGAGGTTGTCTATCTCCTAACAAAGCTTCGTAACGAAAATGCGGACCCCGGCGTTCTTCAAATTCGGTTCTAATGCCATCAATAAGTTTTGAGTTGCGATAAAGGTGTTCGGCAGTAGCCGCGAGGATTTTAGCCGCCATCATCATTCCCTTGTGACCAATACTCATACCTCCAGAAGCTACTGCCTGCCAGCTATGCCCGGGAGTACCAGGGACCCAGGTAGCTGTGGTGAAACCGGCCGTGGGGACCATCCAACTTACATCGCCCACATCGGTTGACCCCATACTCTGCCTAAATTGAAACGGACGTATTGTCTCCTGTGATCCGATACTCCTTACCGGCTGGATGAATGTTTTAAAAATCGTTTCCGCAAAAAACTGCTCTGTTGATGAATACGAAAATCCACCTAATGCAGTCATTTCATCGTAAACAATTTGAGCCAACGCATCATTTCGTAAGACCGGATAATTTCCGTGCATCACTTCATATTGCATTCGCGTCCCAGTACCCAACGCAGCACCACGGGCCGCATCGACAAGTCGTTCGAATAGTGTGTTCACACGATCTACCTGCGGATGTCTGACGTAGTAATACACTTCCGCAAATTCTGGAACGATATTGGGCGCGTCACCACCATCAGTTATCACGTAATGCAATCGCGCATTCGAAGGTACATGCTCACGCATCATATTTACCATATGATTCATAGCTTCCACACCATCCAGTGCCGACCGACCTCGATGAGGAGCTGATGCCGCGTGTGCGGCAATTCCATGAAACTCAAAACGTCCTGATTTATTCGCATTGGTACTAGTTGGCGATGCTCCGTTGTTATCACCGGGATGCCAATGCAAAACAATATCGAGATCACGAAACAAGCCTGCTCGTGCCATGTAGACTTTTCCAGACCCTCCTTCTTCCGCTGGTGTACCAAACACGCTTACAGTCCCCTTAGTATCAGTACCCGCCATCCATCGGGATATGGCGATAGCGGCTGCCGCTGAAGCAGCGCCAAATAAATGGTGACCACATGCATGGCCAGGCGCATCAACGATAATGGGTGACCGTGTGGCGACAGCGTCTTGAGATAATCCTGGTAACGCATCAAATTCCGCCAATATCCCTATATGCGGACCACCACTCCCGGCTGACGCTACAAACGCCGTTGGTATATCGGCTACGCCTCGAGTAACTTCAAAACCAGCCTTTTCTAGATAATTTGCTAGTTGCGCAGAACTTTCCGATTCCCGATACCCCAATTCGGCGAAATGCCATATCGCATCAGCATTTTGTATCGTTTCTTGGGTTAAAGAGGACACAATTTGCCTAGTTTCTGGAGCGGTCATTTCAACACCAAGAGATTGGAGACTCGAAAACCACACCAAGAAGAAAAGTTTTACTTTCATACGAACCTTTCTAATCAATTAATAAGAGTACTTTGCCATATCTCTTCGCCAGACACAGAATCCTTCGCAAAAATCAGGACAATACAAAATATAAAGCTGATTTCCTGACCATTCGAGGACAATTGGGCCTACAGATCGTGACGATATCGTTACTATAATTACGAGCTTCCATCTTCTTTGTACGTGAACCACAAAACGCAAAAATAACCAACCTTCTTGAAACCTCCCAAACAACGGATAACGCACTCGAATCGAAGGATAAAAAGTTTATGAGTTTTGTTAATGGGATGCCCCCTCTACTGACGAGTCGCACCGCAAACTTCTAACGAGGCTTCAAGTTGATCCAGAAAATTATTCTTCCGATTTTGGCCCTTGGTATAGCAATGTTGGTGGCTTTAGTGTTGATGGCTAACGCACCTTCGCTCGATCCAAATATCCCGGAACCGATGCCAACGGTTGTTCGAGTCACGACCGTGACGCCGGAATCAGTCAACTTGACCGTTATCTCTCAAGGGTCCGTTAATCCGAACGTTGAAACACAACTCATTCCTGAGGTGTCGGGGCAGGTAATCTGGATGTCGCCCGCGCTCGTCGCTGGAGGCCGCTTCACCCAAGGTGAAGTACTTCTGCGTCTCGACGATCAAGATCTCTCCTCAGTCCTCGAAAGAGCGGCCGCCAGTCTCAGCCGAGCCGAGGCCGAACACCAACACGCGGACTTTGAGTATCAGCGTTTAGAAAGTCTCGGCGACCGCCAACTCGCGAGCCGCTCTCAAATAGAAAACGCGTTACGTACATTTCGGATAGCTCAAGCCTCCCTTCAAGAAGCATCCGCCATGCACGATCAAGCACAACGCGATCTATCGAGAACAGAAATACAAGCACCATTTTCCGGTTTAGTAAGAAACAAGAAAGTTGACATTGGCCAGTTCGTAGCCCGCGGAAACCCTATTGCAACGATCTATGCCACGGATATTGTCGAAGTAAGGTTACCCATAGCCGATCAGCAATTGGCTTACCTTCAGTTGCCTATAGATATGCAAGGCTTACTACCACCTGGATCTCGTCCTAACGTCCAACTAACAGCCAACTATGCTGGACGATCATTGACTTGGAGCGGAGAGATTATTCGAACCGAAGCTGAAATAGATACCAAAAGCCGAATGGTTCATGTTGTTGCCCGTATTGATAATCGCGACCAAAACACGCCGTTATCGGTAGGACTATTTGTCAATGGAGAAATAATGGGGCGTACTGCGGACAATATTATCCAGCTCCCTCGCAGCGCCTTGAGAGGTAACGACCGCGTGCTGATCGTAGACCAAGACAATCGACTACGCTTTCGCACAGTCGAACTCCTACGACTTTTTCAAGATAAAGTTTTAATTTCTGCCGGCCTGACTAAAGGCGACAGAGTCTGTTTGTCGCCAATCCAAACCGTGATCGACGGAATGCCCGTCGAGCCTATAGGGGCATAACATATGCGCCACATCATTACCTGGTTTACGCAAAACAGTGTTGCAGCCAATCTCCTGATGTCCATTCTTTTAGTAGGCGGTGTAATGGCGCTTCTGACCGTACACCAAGAAGAGTTTCCCAGCATTGAGGTCGAAGTAGTATCAGTTCAAGTCCCATACCTCGGTGCTGCACCGACTGAAGCCGAGGAAGGCGTTTGTATACGTATTGAAGAAGCGGTCGAAGGTATCGAAAGTATTGAAAAAATGTACGCGACTGCTAGTGAAGGTATATGTTCAGTACAAGTCCAATTAGAAGATGGCGCCGACGGGACGCGCGCGCTTAACGAAGTAAAGAATCTAGTCGATGGAATCTCGTCGTTCCCAGAAGAAATTGAAACCCCGATCGTTTCAAAGTTTTCTTTCCGACATAACGTTCTTGAAATCGCATTGTCCGGCGATACAGACGAACGCACAATAAAAGAATTGGCGAAGGAAGTGCGTGATGAGGTTGTTGCTATTGATGGCCTATCTCAAGTCGATCTCGTTTATGTAAGACCCTATGAACTTTCCATCGAAGTTTCCGAGAATATGCTTCGGAAACACGAAATAACGCTGAACCAAGTAGCCGGAGCAGTCAGACGTGCATCTCTCGATATGCCCGGTGGAACATTGCGGACCGCGGGGGGAGAAATCCTCCTGCGAGCTAAAGGTCAGGCTTACCTTAGTCCCGAATTCGAAAATATTGTTGTTTTAACCAAAGACGACGGTACACAAGTACGTGTAAAGGATGTTGCGTCAGTCATCGATGGCTTCGAAGAAGGTAATCTACTTGCTCGGTTTAACGGGAAGCGAGCAAGTGTTATCCAGGTCTTCCGAATCGGAAAGGAAGACATAATGACGATCGCAGAGGACGTCAAAGAGTATGTCAACAATAAAAGATCGGATCTTCCTCCTGGTATCGAACTAGAAATATATGGAGATGCATCAGCAGAATTAGTGCAACGTGTTGAAACATTATTGAAAACAGCTTTTTCTGGACTCGCGCTAGTACTAATAGTGCTAGCACTATTTCTTCGATTTCGACTAGCACTTTGGGTTGCCGCTGGAATACCGATTGCCTTGTTAGGAACAATCGCTATTTTTCCCTACTTCGACGTATCCATAAGCACAATGACAGTGATGGCCTTTATTCTTGTGTTGGGAATATTAGTCGACGACGCGATTGTGGTTGGGGAACGAGTATACGGACATGAAGAGATGGGGAAACCCCCTTTACGAGCGGCAGTAGATGGTACGTGGGAAGTATCTATCCCTGTTATTTTCGGCGTCCTAACCACTATGGCGGCATTTCTTCCCTTGCTACTTGTTCCAGGCCGCATGGCCGACTTCTTTGGGGTCATAGGAGTGGTTGTCATCATCGCTCTGGTGATGTCAATTATCGAATCACAATGGATTCTCCCTTCTCATCTCGCCCACCGTAAACGTGACAATCCTGATCCCAACGGGAGATGGAACCGAATACAAGGGAAATTCTCTGGAAGTTTGCAAAATTTTGCCAACAACTTCTATCTCCCCTTTCTACGTCGGGCTATTGAATGGCGTTACATGACCGCATCAGTTGGATTAGGAATCCTTATAATAACAATCGCTCTAATCCTTAGTGGTCGCGTCGTATTTTCATTTTTTCCAAGCATCGACGGAGACACTGTGTACGCCACACTAGAGATGCCAGCAGGTGTAGCAGCATCCGTTACGGAAAAAGCAACACTTCGTCTAGAAAAGGCAGCGGAACAATTACGTAACGAACTGGACCGAGAGATAGACACTAATTCGCAAAGTACCGTGAAAAATGTATTGGTTAGTATTGGTACGCATATTCATCGAGGGGGGCCACCTCGCAGGCCTGAACCCGGTCGTAGTAATTTCGCCGAAGTGGGGCTGGAATTAATTCCCTTGGCCAATCGAGGTTACCTAGAAAGCGGTGAAATTGCCGATCGTTGGCGCGCCCTCGTCGGCCCGATACCCGAAGCCGTTGGGCTCACCTTTACTACCGATTCCTTTAATGCAGGAGAACCCATAAACCTAGAACTAACTGGTCAGGACGTCGAAGAATTACGTCTCGCCGCTCTACAGCTACGAGCGGAACTGTCTCGGTTTGATGGCGTATTTGATATACAAGACTCGTTTCGTGCTGGAAAACAAGAAATTAAACTTGAGCTTCTACCGCAAGCGCAAAATCTGGGGCTCACATTGTCTGATTTGGCAGGACAAGTACGTAATGCTTTTTACGGAGCTGAAGTGCAACGAATACAACGCGGCCCCGATGAAGTCCGAGTGATGGTCCGTTTGCCGACCGATGAAAGACAGTCAATTGGTAATCTTGAATCCATGCGAATACGGACACCAGAAGGCATTGAAGTACCATTCACATCAGTTGCCCGATTCGAAATAGGGCGCGGTTACTCCAAGATAGAAAGAGTCGATGGACAACGTGTTATTAACGTCACCGCCGATGTCGATCGAGCGATTGTAACTCCAGAAGAGATAAACACGACTATCCTGAGCGAAGTGATACCAGAAATTCAAAGCACCTATACTTCAGTGGTCGCTGGTCAAGCCGGGGAAGCACTCGAACGAAATAAAGCCATGCTCGGATTGGCACAAGGTGCATTACTTTCTCTCATTTTGATCTACGCTCTTTTGGCAATTCCACTCCGCTCGTATCTCCAACCCCTAGTGATAATGTCGGTTATACCATTCGGTGCAGTCGGAGCAATTATCGGTCACTTCATCATGGATGTTCAGCTCATGTTTTTTTCAATGCTCGGCATCGTCGCATTATCCGGTGTGGTCGTTAACGCAAGCCTAGTTCTCGTTGACTACATCAATCGACGGCGTCGCGACGGCATACCGCTTATCGAAGCTGTCGTCACAGCGGGCGCAGTGCGCTTTCGGCCAATAGTATTAACCTCCACGACAACCTTTGTGGGTTTGTTCCCCCTAATGATCAACCAAAATCCAGCAACTTTTTTTATCGTACCTATGGCGGTCTCACTTGCCTTTGGAGTTGTGGTTGCGACGACAATTACCTTGTTACTGGTCCCTTCCCTCTATCTGATAGTAGAGGATTTCTTTGAGTGGGTAGGATTAAAACAAAAGACTTTAGAATCTGAAGCGCGGCAACACAGGGGACAAATACCTGTCGCAGATGAGAGCTGATCGATTTCGGTCTGCGACATTCTATGTAAATCGGTAACTTCCGATCCCCCTTAAAGCAAGCAGCAATTCCTTACCCCCCTTCCAGAGACGGCCACAAGGCGCTAATCTCTACCATACGAATATGCTAGGAGCGTCTATGCAAACGTTGGATGGAGAACAACGGCGGCAGTGGAATACGGATGGCTACATCGTCGTCGAAAACGCACTCAGTCGTGATGAGGTTACATTCTTCAACGAAGAACTAGACCGAATTAGAAAAGAGCCCGGCTTCGAACCGATAAAAGGTGAAAACCTGCCCATGGGGCATTACGGCCAACTGCCCCATACTGAGGATCTCGATCCTGACGGTTTCATGGACCGAAGGGACTTGCTACCTTACGGCAAGCACTTTATTGAACTTATAGATCGACCGAATGTCTTCGATTTGGTGGTTGATATCATGGGTCCTTATATCCTCCACAGTATGTCTCAGGCGATAGTGCGAGCACCAAACTCGACTTTTCCAGGGTACACACATACCGATGGCGGAGAAGCACTACGACGAATTCGTGTGACGGAGTCAAGTGTTCCAATCGCTATGAAGGCACTGTATTTGTTAACGGATACCGAAAATGAAAATACGGGTAACCTAACTGTATTCCCGGGAAGCCACCTCCGCGCTATTCCATACGATGGACCTAATCCTCCTAATCCATATTCCCCTGGGGCCGCGCAAATTCGAGGGAAAGCTGGCGATTGCATTTTATTTCCGCATGCATTGTGGCACGGGCCCAGCCGAAACGAATCTGGTCATGGACGCCGAACATTGCTCTACAACTACTGTCAATTATTTGTGCGGCAGTATGATTATGAAGTTACTCCAGAAGTAAACGCGCAGTGCACTCATAGGCAAAGGCGTCTACTGGGTGATCTAGGTTACGACTTTATGCCCGGATCTTATTTTTATGGCCCCAAAGACCAGCTCGAAGTAATCACTGGAGGCTAGAGTTTCAAGCCACAAGAAAATAGACGGATCGAACCAATCGAAGTGTCGTAGATTCCGCTTTACGGTAGAACTAAATTCATTTTCTACTTTGAGGGCAGGCGAGGCCTGTTACCGATAACACCCAGCGACTCTAGTCGAGTGATCTCCTCGTCTTCTATACCCAAAACAGTCTTTAGAATTTCTTGATTATGTTCCCCTAATGTCGGGGCCGCAGACACTATAGAAAAAGGTTCTTTCCCAACGCGGTAGGGTGGAGATGGATGTGGCTGCAAACCGACAAACGCACGCTCTTGAAACTGCCAGAACCCTCTTTTTGCAAGATGTGGGTCGTTTAATATATCAACCGTGCTAAGTGTAGCTGCTGCTGGAATACCAATTCCTTGCAATTGTCGCATCACTTCTTTCGCATCCTTGTCTCTGAAAGAATCCGACAGGACGCTGTCAATTTCGTCAATTCGATGTTTCGCAATTTGGTACTCACCAAATTCCGATAACGGCTGACCGATTTCGTCAGCTAAAGCTGACCAATGGTCCGCAGAAGAACATTCAATAGCCACCCACTGATCTTCTCCCTTGCAAGCGTAAACACCCCGGACGAGAGAATTACCGAAACGACTGCCAGCGCGTTTTGGGGAGTTTCCAGTTGCTGCATACTCCAATATTCCGTGCGACGCCATGGGGAACAATCCCTCTACCTGAGATAAATCAACAAATTGTCCTTCCCCGGTTCTTGATTGGTGGCGCAATGCCACCAAAATCGCAGCCGCACCAGTTAGTCCACCAACCGCATCACCCAAAGCAACATGCTGCATAGTAGGTGGGTCATTCTCACTCCCATTTAGATGCGGAAGACCGGAGGACTGTTCGACCGTAGACCCATATGCACGGAAATTAGCCCAAGGGCCGGTGGAACCAAATGCAGGCATTGAAAGAAGAATGATATCTGGCTTCGCTTGTCGAAAAATTTCGAAACTAAGATCTAATTTAGGCAAGACACTACCCGAATAGTTCTCTACTACAATGTTGGCAGTTTTGACGAGCTCTAGTAGTAAGGATCGACCCTCCGGGTGCTCAAGATCCAACGTGATATCTCGTTTATTTCGATTTACGGTGTTAAAAGCCGTCGATTTTTCAGCACCATTACTTTCTATCCATTCCTGTGTAGCCTCCCACGATCGCCACCAATCAAAACGTTCACAACTCTCTACTTTGATAACATCAGCACCCATATCGGCCATGTGCCGACAAGCCAATGGGCCCGCCCATCCCATACTTAGATCAATAATTCGTATTCCTTTCAATGGTGTTGCCGCCGTCATGCGTAATCCTTTGTGTGAGCACCCAAATGAGCCACCACACCCCCAAATTTCGGCGGTGTGCGGAACAAACGGAACGGAACACTTGGTACATTGATTTCATAATGCTGGCTGTGAGCTAAAGAAAAAGCATTACGCTCGACAAACTGATCGACATCGAAAAGTTCCTCCATTGTTGGAACTCGCGCCAAAGGTACCCGAGCTTTCTGGGATCGATAAAAAATATCTTCCGCAGAAAAAGTTAGTAGTTTTTCCCGCATTCTTGGCTCAATAATGTCAATACCTTGAAGTCGCCCAATCGCCGATTGAAACAGCTCTAGTTGCGATAGATCGTCCATTTCTAACAATTTACAAAATGCGTGCCATTGACTAGGTGTTAGTACAGTCACGCCAATCCAACCATCTTTGCACGGAAATACACCGAGAGGATAGGTTGGCGGAAAGCGGTTAATCCCCATACGAGGGGCCACGATACCAGACGAATACGCTCCAACGATTCCCACATCAGTAAAGCACAGACATGATTCGTAAATGCTCGTCTCGACATGTACAGGTTCCAAGCTATTACCCAGTTCTTTACCGAACACTTGAGCCATACTGCCTATAAACGCCGACGCACCGCCGATGATCTGAGCTTGGTATCCCGTTGGAATGATTGGGGGGCCGTCAATATGACCGATACCACGCAACATCCCATTTAGAGCGAAAATTTCCATATCACTCCCCACGAAATCGCTATAAGGGCCACCCTTCCCATACCAGGTGATGCTCGACCTTATTGCGTCGGTGCTCTGGTTGCACCCATCCCAATCACTTCCATCGTCAAGAATCAAATCAGCCTCTTGAAGCACACGTTTTGCTACATCACTCGACAAATCTGTAGCCACAACACTTTTCTTATTCGTGCTGAGAAATGCGTGCATCGCACTATTTTCTGGTTCCGAAACGCCAGGGATATGGGGTCCAAGACGCCTCGTAGCAAAACCTGACTCTGTCTCTAGGTTTACAACCTGGGCCCCATAATCAGCAAATACTTTCGAGCAGTACCCAGTACCAACGGTGCCGGAGACATCTACAACATTAATTCCGTCTAACGCCTCACTATTCATAAATTCAATTAACTACCCCGCTCATCAGATCAAAAATCCGAGACATTCAAGCCTACCTCGTTAATTTTCTTCGACAGGTATACAGCATCATTTTGGACGAATGGATCCTATATCATCACGAACGCCCACTTTCACTTCATCCACCGTATCCGCAACTATAAAACGGCATAGGTGCTTCCCATGTTCCGAAAGTGTTTCGTAAATAGACCTAGGCATACTCTTGGGCATAGGCTCATGAAACCAAGGAGCGTAGAACTCAGCGTTCGGTATCGCTCGAACCTCGTCCGAAACATTTGGCGTACCACCATGCCAAGCTCGAATATCTCGAATCAACACCGACCCCGCCGGGGCAGGACACACCGTCGACAACTTCATCCATTCCGGTTCTTCTTCAAGAGTCGGTATCGGTTGCTGGCTATGTTGTGTGCCAGGAATTTGACGAGTGGGCCCATTCGTTGCCGTAAAATCTACCATCAAAAAATTACAGCACACGTACGGACAAGGTAGGTCCCGATAATTTAATTTACCTCTAGGATCGTAAAAGGAACCGAATATTCTCTGCTTTCCAGTTTTGGGATTGGTCAAAACGCGTCGATCCCCCATATCCGCATGCAAACCCTGATACTCAATAGCTCCAGGCAAGCAAAAGTCACCACCCCCGCCACGAGCGATGTAATTGGATGAGCCAAATATCGATTTGAGAATTGGTGTGACAGTTGACAAGTCTATGAGCATTGCCCACTCGGGACGGTGCATTAAATGCCCACTGATACTGGATCCACCGAAGGAGTATCGATGCGATCCTCGATTCCCATATCGGGTAGCATCTTTCTCGAGAATCTGGTGAATGACATCGTCGCAACCGCTCCGAATAAATTCAAGTTGATCAGTATCCAAAACGTCACGCACCACTACAAAACCATCTCGATAAAATAATTCTGTCGCTTTCTCTATTTGATCCGGATCCGCTATCTCAAGACCCCGTATCCCATTATTTGCAACCAAATAATCGTGTAGTTCTACTACGCGCGGAGATTCTTTGTCGACTCCAACCCAACCTACGTCATTCAATTCCAGCGCAGTCACATCGGGATCTTCGATTAAATGCTCCGGTCTATTCATATCTTCTCGCCACCCATAATGTATGTTAAGGCCAATTTCAGTTCGACTGTTTTCGACGATGCCTCTCGCGCGCACCACCTGCCGGCATAAACAAAGGCCCTAGTAATGCTACACCCATCAGGCCCGCTAGGATTAAAAAGGCCAAGCGGTAGCTGCCAGTTACATCATAAATAAAACCCGCTAAAGGTGAAGCCATCAGTACAAGCGGAAGTTCTACAAAACGAATAATTCCATTCGCTGCGCCAAAAGACACGCTGCCCATCGCGGTGGACAACGCAAATGTCCTCAGTGGCGACATACCCGAATAGCCGAACCCATATAAACATCCCGCAGCAAAAGCCATGCTCAAACTATCGGCTTGAGCAAATAAGACCAAAGCTCCTCCCTGGCACACTAACGCCAACCAAATAGTCACTCGTGCTCCCACAGCGTCCGCTAGCCACCCCACAATAGGCTTTCCCACCGCCGCAAAAAGCGCTGTAGCCGACAAAACCCAAGCCGCATAACTCCTCGTAACGCCTATATCTGTTAGGTGACCAAATAAATGCAACATGGTGGCCGAATAAACGCAGCCCATCGCACCAAAAACCAGCCCGATCGCCCAAAAAGGTCTGGCCCTGAGCATATCTTGCCAACGCCATTCCCGGGTGTCTTCATCAATGCGAATTTGCTCTTCGGGGTTCGAATCAACATATTTATGTCCGTCGCGTACTTCGTCTATATCCGAAGGCCGATCCTTCATATACAGCCAAACTGCCGGAACCAATGCGAAGAAGGTCACCGCTGCGAACACAGTGTAGCTAAGTCGCCATCCGATCGATTCTAAAAGGGCTTCAACTAGAGGAGGCATCATAACTCCGGCTATCGAGGCACCCATTACAGCCAAAGCGATAGCTCTTCCCCGCCAGTGATCAAACCAACTAACTACCGTTCGGTGCCATGCTAGTCCTCCCATACAGGTCATTCCAAAACCCATACCAATACCGACCACCATAAAGTACTGCCACAAGTTTGCGGTACTAGCCAACAAAACATAGGAAGTCGCTACGACACAGACACCGGTTAGAATGACGATTCTTGGAGAAAATCGATCCAATAGATGCCCGATAAATGGCGCTACGATGGCCCCGGTAATACTTGCAGCTGAAAATCCTGCGGCAATCCAGAAACGGCTTCCATTCGCTAATTCGTCGGCGAGCTCAGTTAAGAAAATACCGCGCGAATAGGAGTAAAAGCCCGTGCCTAGAAAGCCCAAAAGGGCCGCAACCGCAACAATGACCCAACCGTAAAAGAAACGCGTATGGGTAGGCTTTTCGATCTGCACTCGAGGTTTTACTGACACGCGTGAATGCTCATCTCTCAAATACTTCGAACCTTGTACAGAATCTGTGATTTAGATGGATTTTGCTGTTCGAACGCGGGAAATCGGGATTGGCAGCCCCGGCGTGTCTACTGCATATCGAAAGACCGTCCCCCGATTTTTGTCACCAGTCCCATCTGAACCGGTGACAACAAATAGATCACACAGATCGTCACCTCCAAAACATACACTTGTAACCATAGGTAGAGGAACGTCAATGGAATCCACCGAATTCCCTTCTGAATCAAAAACGATCACTAAACCACCGCCAGCTATTGCCACCCACACACGGCCATCACTGGAAACAGCCAATCCGTCAGGAGATCCCTTTTCTATATCCGCAAAATGTAATTTAGCTCCTAGCGAACCATCACTTAGGACATTATAAAAAAAGACGGCTTGGCGACGAGAATCTGAGTGATACAGTGTTTGACCATCAGGAGAAAAACCTAAACCATTAGTTAATAGCACATCTTCAGCAACGACCCTCGAAGAACCATCGACATCTATCAAGAAGAGTTGGCCCGGTTGAAAGACAGCTTTCGGGTCAAAAACAGGACTTCCTAACGAACCGGCATAAATCCTTCCATGCGAATCTGTTGTTAGGTCGTTATATCCCACATTGTGGGCATTCAAATCTCTATCGAGCAAAACTTGAGTAGAATTTTTGTCAAACGCCTTTAACGCTATGTTTCGCCCACCTACTACTATTCCTTTTTCATGCAATGCCATACCGCCAATACCCTTTCGATGTTCGATCAACTGTTCCACATTCCCGGATTGATCCAGACAAAATACGCCTCCATTGAGAACATCAGAAAAAAGTAGGCCGCGCTCGGAATCCCACACTGGCCCTTCAATTAGTCCGTAACCGGTCGCTAACGCGTTCTCCATCTTTACTAGTACCTTTTTCGAATTAGGGATCAAACAATAACGAAAGAACCTAATACTCCCGTAACTAGGACAAGAAAGACACCTTCTGATTTATATCGCCATCGAATTCCGGCATATTGCGCTGTTTCTTTTTGTGCTCGGGGTAATGCATGTTAATCGACAGTGAAAAACTACAACAATTCGTCTCTGCTATATTTGTTAGCGGAGGCGCAGAATTCTCTGTAGCTCAAGAAACAGCTAAACATCTCGTACTTGCTAACCTCAAAGGACATGACTCCCATGGTGTAGGTATGGTGCCGACTTACATTCAGAACCTACGCGCAGGCACACTGAATCCTACCGCACACGCAAAAACCATCAGAGATTCCGGTTCTGTCATTCTCATCGACGGTCAGTTCGGGTTTGGACAAATTGTCGGTAAGGAAGCCACTGATATCGCAGTCACTCGCGTGAAAGAAAACGGTTTAGCTTGCATAGGCCTCCGCAATGCTCACCACCTCGGCCGCATTGGGACATATGGGGAAATAGCCGGAGCTGCAGGATTTGTCTCGATGCACTTTGTCAATGTCGTAGGTCATGAGCCCCGCGTTTCGCCTTACGCCGGAACGGAAGCCCGACTTCAAACTAATCCATTTTGTTGCGTAGTACCACGCGACAGGAATGAGCCAATTGTTCTGGATATGGCGACAAGCGCGATCGCCTTAGGAAAAGTGAGAGTAGCTTACAACGCCAAAAAAGAAGTACCTGACGGGGCATTAGTTGACCATGAGGGCAATCCAACAAACGATCCTCGAGTAATTTATGAGAAACCTTCGGGAACTTTAGGTCCATTTGGCAAACACAAAGGCTACGGTCTCGCATTTATGTGTGAATTACTCGGTGGCGGGCTGGTCGGTGAATGGACTATGCAACCCGACAATCAACGAGTCGGAACTATCGTCAATCACATGCTTATGGTCGTACTTGACCCTGACTTGTTTGGAGGTCATGCCAGATTTCAGTCTGAAGTTTCGTCGATGATCGACTATGTTCAAAGTACACAAGTCGCCGCAGGGCACGACAAAGTCCGCATACCGGGAGAACCGGAACTCGAATCCATGGAGGATCGGTTATCCAACAAAATCCCCATTGATAATACTAGCTGGAACGAGATTCTAGACGCCGCAAAACTGATAGGCATGCAACCTAAGGATATCGATCGATTAACTATCTAGGCAATTTCTCAAAAACTTCGTTTTTCCGCAGGATAATTTTGCCAGGGGCGAAGTTGTTACGAACACCGCGGTTACTGGCGAACATACTCATCGTCTACTTTCATATCTAACGCAGCGTCGAATAGAGCGCGCGCATAATCAGAACTCGGATTCTCGAAAACCTGTCTAGCAGGTCCCTGTTCGACGATTACGCCATCTCGCATCACAATCAACCAGTTAGCAAGTGCGCGCACAACTTTCAGATCGTGACTTACAAAAAGGTAGCCGAGATTATGTTTGGACTGCAAATCGCGCAACAAATCCACGATTTGTGCTTGAACCGACATATCAAGCGCGGAAGTCGGCTCATCTAACACGACAAATTTGGGTCGTAGAACAATCGCTCTTGCAATCGAGATTCTCTGGCGTTGTCCACCCGAAAACTCATGCGGATAACGATCCATCATTTCTGGTTCCAAACCAACTTCCAACAATACTTCAGATACCCGTTGCCTCCTTTCTTCTTTAGTCACAGTCGGTTCATGTACACGTAGTCCTTCATCGACAATACTTTGCACCGTTAAGCGCGGTGACAGACTGCCATAGGGGTCCTGAAACACGACCTGCATATCCCTACGCAAAGAAATAAGGGATTTTTTGTTGGCGGCCTGTATATCTGTTTCTTCAAATCGAACTTGCCCTTCACTTTTTAGCAGCCGCAACATCGCTAACCCAAGGGTTGTTTTTCCAGATCCTGACTCACCAACCACGCCGACGGTTTGACCAGCTCGCACTAAAACATCCACCTGATCTACAGCGGTGAAATAGCTTTTACCACCAAACCAACCTTTACCAATGGCGTATTTAACTGTCAGGTTTTTTGCTTCTGCCACTACCGATGGTGTGTCTGTAGTAGGCGCCGGCTCGCCACTAGGTTCCGCTGCAAGTAAATGTTGTGTGTACTCATGTTGAGGCTGATTAAAAATCGCCTCACTGGGGCCTGCTTCGACGATTTTTCCGTTGGTCATAACGCACACACGATCGGCCATGTTTCGCACGATACCGAGATCATGGGTTATGAGCAGCAACGCCATCCCTAAATCCCGCTGCAAGTCCTTTAATAGTTGCAAAATCTGAGCCTGTATCGTGACATCCAAAGCTGTCGTCGGTTCATCAGCAATAAGGAGCTGGGGTTCATTTGCCAGCGCCATAGCAATCATGACCCGTTGCCGCTGTCCTCCCGATAACTCATGGGGATAGGCCCCTAAACGCTCCTCGGCATTCTGTAAACCGACAAGCTCCAATAATTCGAGAGTCCTTTCTCGAGCAATCGTTTTGGACAGTTGTTTGTGCACCACCAAAGATTCGCCCACTTGTTTGGCGATCGTATGCAAAGGATTAAGTGATGTCATGGGTTCCTGAAACACCATACTCACTACACCACCACGCACGTCTAGAAGCTGTCTCTTGGGAGCGTCAATCATCTCCTGGCCATTTACTGTGATGCTACCTCCCGGATGATTGGCCATGGGGTAAGGTAATAGTTGTAACACCGATAGAGCTGTGACCGATTTACCCGAACCTGATTCCCCCACCAACGCCAGAGTTTCCCCAGGTGCGATATTAAATGACACTCCACTGACAGCGGGTTCGTTACCAAAACTCACATGTAAATCGCGTACTTCTAGTAGATTTGCCACGTCCGTGAATCCCCAACCTTTATTGTTCTGTCAATTGGATACGATCAACTGTACCCGAAAAAAAACCATAATAAGCAACCGACCTATAACCCTGTTAACCAAGANCCCTGNTTTACTCGAGTGGAGCCNANCTGCTCTTCCAACAAGCATCCTACCCCGGAAGCAAATTCTCGGCCAAGTTATTCACAGAAAAGATTGTAGAACCTCATCTCTAATAAAAAGCACGAAATTCGGAACGTTGAAACTCCGGCTTCAGCCCCTCATTACGCTAGCTCAGTTGTCGCTTCCACATGGCGAACAAACGTTCCCAGTGCCGTTCAGCAGCATCTTGAACATAAATTCCATCTCGATCGGGGAAAACAAAGCCGTGCTTGGTACCGGGGTACCACTCAATTCGAAAATCTATACCCGTACTACCCAAATGCGAATCGAGTTTTTCAATGAGTTCAGGAGGTGCCCATTCATCCGTTTCTGCACAACCGAAATATAGTTCTCCCTGGATCTTGTCCGCAGTCAGGTGAGGTGAGGTGTCCTCTTCGGTGAACAGACGTACACCATGCAGAGAAGCTGTCGCTCGAATTCGTTCAGGAAAAGCTGCAGCAGCGGCAAAAACGAAGGGACCACTCATACAGTAACCAACCACCCCGACCGGTCCAGCGCCGGCTAGCTCCTCACCTCTTAGAAAATCGAATATTGCACCGGTGTCCTCACAGATTAAGGCGTTCGATAGATTATTCATTAGCTCAAACATCCGTTCGCGAGTCGCATTGGGCATACCTAGATGAAATTCGCGCTCGTCTCGGTAGTATAAATTTGGCAAAACCACATAGTACCCCACAGCAGCGATTCTTCTTGCCATATCATGCAATTCTTCCCGTTTTCCCGGAGCATCCATATAGAAGACTATGACCGGATAGGGACCGTCCTCCTCNGGATGCACAATGAAAGTATTCATCGAACCATGCGTTGTTTGAATGTCGATGTGTCGTTCTTGCATCTATGACTCCTGTTTTCTGTGGGNTACACCGAATCAGCGACAGATACCACTAGAGTATGTGGATGTTCGAGTCTGATCTTCTTTCATTGAAATTGCTAAAGCAACAAAGCCCTTCGGAAATTTAATACGTAACAGTTCACCTTGAAAATAGCTTAAGGGAAGACATCGATCTCTCCGCTGATACTAGAGCCAAATCGCTTTTTTTCATCAATATTTGAGGCATCAGATATGCCTAAAGGTATCCCTATAACACGATAAGAGAATTTCCCTGTAGAACGATTTCGCTTGATCGATAANTTTTTTCAACCAATCCTTTAATCGTCTGAACACCTTAGGTTGACCACAACGTTCACGGCAGATACTGTCATTGCTGACATTTCGTAACAGACGCACAATTAGTTTGTGTGAAGGGGAACAATTGCCACAATCAGACATTAAATCAGCTGGCCTGAAAATAACCCTTCCACGTCTTAAAGTCCTCGAAGTACTTGAGGCCGCCGACCCGCATCATCTTTCAGCCGAAGACGTATATCGAAAACTTATCGAGACCGACGAGTCTGTTGGACTCGCGACTGTTTATCGAGTTCTAGAAAAGTTTGAAGCCGCCAGCATTGTCGAAAGACACAATTTTGATGACGGTCACGCAGTCTACGAGCTGGCGAACGAAACGCATCACGACCACATGGTCGATGTGGATACTGGAAGAGTCACTGAGTTTGTTTCAGATCGAATCGAAGACCTACAAAGAGAAATTGCACTCGAACACGGTTATGACCTCGTTGACCACGCNCTCGTTCTGTACGTAAAAAAACAAANCTAGAGTAATCTNTAGTCATTNNTTNNTTAACAAATTACTCAGACGTTTGGGACTGGATGTAATTAGNAAGACCTGTCTTNTCTATTAACTCTAACTGCGTCTCTATGAAATCGACGTGTTCTTCTTCACCGGTGAGAATGTCCTCAAATAATTCACGGGTGACATAGTCACCTGCAGATTCCGCAAAAGCGATCGAATCTCGCAGATCCGGCATAGCTGCCATCTCCAACCNTAAGTCACATTCTAAAATCTCTTGTACGTTTTCTCCGATCATCAAATTGCCAAGATCTTGCAAATTTGGCAGTCCTTCCAGGAAAAGTAACCGTTCGATAAGTCGATCGGCATGCTTCATTTCATCTATAGATTCACCATATTCGTAGCCTCCNAGGCGTTTCAAACCCCAGTCCTTGAGCATACGCGAGTGGAGAAAATACTGATTTATTGCCGTTAATTCGTTCTTCAGTATTCGATTGAGGTGATCAATGATCCCGGCGTCTTGAGCTTGCATATATTTCCCTTGTGATTAGCAATTCAGTATCAACGGTTCAAANCCTAATGTCTAGAAAATATCTCTTAAGTCATTGAATTATAAATGATTATTANTANCAAACGAAAATGGGAACTGTCACTTTTTGGGGTTGATATTGTTAATCGTTCTCATTTAGTATTGTGATTGTTATGTATGTATGTATTTGTAATTCAGTCACCTCATCCGAGGTTAAACGAGCNATAGCGCAAGCCGATGCCGATCTTGAGAACGTATTAGAAACTCTTGGTGTTGGGACCGGCTGCGGTTCGTGTAAAACAATGGCTAGAGAATTTATGCGCTCGGTTTTAACTGACAACAAAACCAAAAATGAGAGCGCCCTCTATCACGCCGCCTGATTCTCTTTCAGTCGTTATCGAGAAGTTGTCGATACCTCTTGAGATGGCGTAAAGACGCTAATTGATCTCCACTCATTTCAAAGATGCGAGCCAAGTTATAGTGCGCATCCGGAACCTGTACCGCCTTGACATAGAAGTCTTTGGCCGTCTCTATCTCGTCCAANTCATCAAACACCGTACCCATATTNTAATAGGCTAACTGATGGCTAGGCGAGGCAACAAGAGCGAGCTGGTAGTGGCGTTTCGCTCGCTTTAAATCCCCTCTCAACTGAAACAAACGTCCTAAATTAACGTGGGCATCTGCATTCTTTGGATTAATCCCAATAGATCGAGCATANGCTTCCGGAGCATTCGCGGGATCTAGTTCTTCTAACTCTAAGCCGAGATTATACCAATCATCGCTATCAAGCCGACTAAACTCGACACGGTCAAGTAACCGTCCAGAGTCTCTTCTTTCTAGCGCTCGTATTTTAGTTGCCTGACTCTGCACCACAAAATTAAATAGACCCTGTCCAGATTCAATATCCCATANGGAATTTGCTTCCCGTATTACGACATTTGAACCCTCAACATAGACCCGATTTTGTCCCTGAACTTCTTGGTTAACGCGTGTCTTTCTTACTATTGCAATAGCTTTGCGAACCGAACCGATTGCGTCTATGAGATTTCTATATTCACGAAGAACTGTGAGATGGCGAAAACTAAATCGGTACTCNTCTCGTTTGCCACGATCGGGTACAAGCAGACCCCGCCTTACGACATGACGCACCTGTGGCGTTGTAAGACCGATCAAATCAGCAACTTGTTGCGTGGTATAAGCGCTCACTCGAATAGCTCGAAGTCTNGTTCGGCAGACTATATCAACATTTGCAGGAATTCGGAGTTGTTGACAGCAAAATACTGCAAATTACTCAATCCGAGCGTTATATCGAATAAACTCTAGTTGCTCTGCNGAGATTTTTTCGATTCGTGAAATACCACAATCAGGTCCTCTAATGTCTCCTACTCCCGCTGGGAATGCGTAGACCACATCATTTACACACAGTTTCGCCCACTTCCTTTCAAAACCGAATACGACNCCTGGCCTTANACCGTGACATTTTGTCTGGAGTTCGAGCAAGTGACCGCCCTGCCCTATCGTATCTAAGTATACGAATCGATCACTTAATACCTCATGCTTACCGATCCCGCGAGGGTTTATGCACTGAACGGATCGACTACCATAATCCGATCGTTTAGGTTCACGAGCTAATATATCTTCCACCGTTTCAACTTCACCGGAATACNCTGTTACACAAAAAGGCATACCAAAGCACAAAACNGCTATAGCAATTCCATTTGTCAAAAATCTGCTNCTCACCATGAATTAAATAAATATTTTTTGTCACAATAACCTGAACACCAGCACATAAATACTTTTAGGGGCGCAAAGCTCGATAATAGATTCTTGTATTCGAAACAAAACCCATTGGATAAAAGTAATTTCATAATGTCGTGTTTATTCTTTCATGGATGGCAGATAGAACTTGCGCTGCATTCTTTTGCACTCGGAATTCGAGAAGATGGTCGGCACGAGTGACACCTTGATTCAAGGCTGCTAACGGCTTTCCCTGTTCGTGAGCAGTTCGACATATGCGATAACTTGAAAATACCATAACCGAAGAACCTATTATCAAGACAGCCTTACTACGATCCAAACCGTGNCGAACCAATTGCACTCTGGCCTTTGGAACAGCACCACCGTAAAACACAACATCCGGTTGTAGGGTACCTCCACAACTTTCACANAAGGGAATCTCGAAACTCGAAATATTGGGACCAACAAGGTCGGAGTCTCCGTCCGGTCCAGGATCGACCTCTAAACCAACGAATTCTGGATTCTCACGACACAAGCGATCCTGAAGACTCGATCGACAATAGGTCTTATTGCACTCGTTACAAGTTACCGTGGAGAGGGATCCATGCAGCGGTATCACATCCTTGCTACCCGCTTGCTGATGCAAGTCATCTACATTTTGAGTAACAATTACGCTTATCAGGCCCTGTTTTTCCAATTGTGTAATGATCGCATGAACGTTGTTTGGTTTTGCGGCTTCAAAATATGGCCATCCAGTCATACTTCTCGACCAATAATTTTGTTTCGCTCGTTTTGAGGAAAGGAAGTCCGACAGATGGATAGGCGGAGGGCGTTTCCACCCACCCGTTTTGTCTCTGTAGTCGGGTATGCCGGAATCTGTGCTACATCCCGCTCCAGTAATAAGCATTACAGGGGCATTCTGTACAAGAAATTTATATAGCGTATCTACTGAATTCATGGCGACTACGAATACCTACAAAGGTCGACTAAGACTCTCTAATGGTTATTACTGCAGCAAACATCCGGATATTATGATTTATACCGTTGCTTCAGGTGAGATAAGAAAGCAGTTGTATTCAGTGGTTCACCTGTCACTGCTTCTATTAGCGGCAAAGAAGCTAAGTGCCGTCCGCTACTGTGAATATTCTTACGTAGCCAACTTACAAGCTTCTTAAAATCTCCTCGCGACACATCACCCATCACATCATCAAGATTAGTTTGAGCACAATTAAATATTTGTGCCGCGGCAATAGCTCCTAACGTGTACGTTGGAAAATAGCCAAAGAGGCCGGCAAACCAGTGAACATCCTGCATACAACCGTTTTTGTCATCGCCCNTCGTCGATACCCCTAAGTAGTTAACCATCTTGGTATTCCATAATTCCGGTAAATCATCTACGGTCACGTCACCTTCGATGAGCCCAATTTCTATCTCATAACGAAGAATTACATGCAGTGGGTATGTAACTTCGTCCGCTTCTACACGGATAAGTCCTTTCACTACCTGATTCGCATGAGCTAACAAATTAGCTTCCGACCAGGCTGATTCTTGCGGCATGGATCCTAAGTGCGAACAAATTAACGGTGTCGCAAATTTTAGAAAAGCGGCACTACGACAAACCTGCATTTCCATCAAAAGCGATTGACTCTCATGCATGGCCATTCCACCTGCAATACCCACTGGTTGCCCTCGCCACTCCAGTGGCAAACCTTGCTCATATAGCGCATGTCCGGTCTCGTGAAGAACAGCGAAAAGAGACTCAAGAAAATTTGCGGTACTGTACCTCGTCGTAATCCGAGTATCATCCGGAACTCCACCACAAAAAGGGTGATGACTGGTATCTAGTCGACCGCGGTCAAAGTCGAACCCTAGATGATCCATTAATTCAACAGCGAGGGCTTTTTGATTAGTTACAGGGAAAGGGCCCGTTAATGGTTTAGGTTCGGCTTGTCGCTCAATTATTTCATTCGCAAATCCAGGGAGAAGCTCTCGTAACTGACCAAACATCGGTAAAAAATCAGACTGTTTAAGACCGGGTTCGTATAAATCAAGCAATGCATCATATAGAGAACCTCCTGTTTGTTTAGCCAAACAAGCAGCTTGTTCACGTGTCAACTCGAGAACTTCAGATAGATACGCCTTAACACCCGCAAAGTTATTATCGCCTCGAGCTGATCTCCAAGCCTGCTCGCAACGAGATGTGGCGCGCGATCGAGCAACTACAAGATCGGCTGGCAACGATCGAGCCTGCTCCCACTCAGTGCGCATTTCCCGAACATTTGCTCTTTCCCAGGACGATAACAGTTCCTGTTCGGCATTTTGCAACCACTCGCCTACCGGTTCCGCTGCAACCATCGAGTGCACCATACCCGAAAGAGTTGCTATCGAATCGGCTCGAGCTATACCTCCCCCAACGGGCATCACGGCTGCATCATCCCATTGCAACATGGTAAGTGCATGCTTGAGATCGCTAACTTTTTTGTAGTGTTTCTGTAGTTCGACGTAACTCATATCAATTCCCGGAAGATCATAAGAAACAAGTTCTCAGTAAATTGCCTTCTCACCTATATATTTGGCAGTCTCATAACCTCTCCTAAACCTTAAGTGTTATTTACCTGTTTCGCCTCCCGAAGTAAGCTAGCACTCGGGTGGAGAAAACCAATCAATACGGCGGGAACAATAGGAGAATTTTGATCAATGTTAAAGCTACACGGGATACTAGGCAGTAATTACTACGGATTGACTAAAGCCGCTCTACTCGAAAAGGGTCTTGAATTTGAAGAGGTTAATTCGCCACCGTCACAGGAATCCGACTACCTCCAAAAAAGCCCCATGGGCAAAGTCCCGGCCCTTGAAACGGAAGATGGTTTCATATCCGAGTCGTACGCAATCATCGATTACCTTGAACGCGTCCAACCAGAGCCCGCACTGTTACCTCACGACGCTTTTAAGAGAGCTAAATCATTAGAATTATCACGTCACTTAGAACTTGACGTTGAGTTAGTGGCTCGCCGATGCTTATTCGCCGCTTTCTATGGCGGCAAAGCCTCCGATGAAACTAGGAAAAGAACACAAAAGGACCTTGTTAAGGGTGTTAAAGCAGTAGGAATCTTGACAAAGTGTGAACCCTTTATTATGGGAAGCGAATTTACGCTAACAGACCTTACCGCTTATTACACATTCGGCTTAGCAGGTGACATAGCAAAAAAAATGTTCGACATAGATATTTTGGATGAACAGCCAGAAATCAAAGATTTGATGAGCATGCTCGCAAATCGTGAAAGCATCAAACGTGTTGCTGCCGACCAAGCCAACTGATCTTCAATTTCAAAAGAGAATGCTGCCCAAATTCAGCGTTCTCTACGACGCCTTCGGGTCTATAAACACTTTAGATCACATCTAAACCACATGTTCTCTGGAGCGATCAGTAGCATCATTGATAATCCCAGCCACCAATATCGTTATCTACCTTGAACCATAAAAAACTATCGCAGCAGCGCTTCAAGCCGACCGCGGCTTTTGCACTTGTTATAGCCAACATGATTGGTACGGGAGTATTTACGAGCCTGGGATTTCAATTACTAGATATAAAATCCGGGTTTGTCTTACTTCTTTTATGGCTCANNGGTGGGGCGATCGCNCTCTGCGGCGCAGTGACNTATGCAGAACTCGCAGCCCGTTTCCCCCGCTCCGGTGGTGAATACAATTTCATCGGCCGTACGATACACCCGAGCTTAGGTTTTATCTCTGGTTGGATATCGGCCACAGTAGGATACGCAGCACCAACCGCATTGGCAGCAATGACCTTTGGTATATATATGTCCAGTGNCGTGCCCCATTTGAACGCCAATTATCTGGCTAGCCTACTCGTCATAATCCTGACAGCTAGTCACTGTATTTCGGTACGCAGTAGTAGTTCTCAACAGAACTATTTGACCCTTATAAAGGTCGTGCTAATTGTCGTTTTTTGCGCCGTTATATGGTTATCGATGGATGCTATTCAGCCAGTTAGCTTTATTCCGAAATCTGAAGACTTTCAATTAATAACAACTAGCGCATTCGCAGTTTCTCTAATTTATGTAAATTACGCTTACAGCGGATGGAATGCGGCCACCTATTTAATTGATGAACTTGAAAATCCAACCAAATACCTATCAAAAGTTCTCGTACTTGGAACTNCTTTCGTCACCTTAATTTACTTGATGCTCAATGCTACTTTTCTTGCGGCAGCACCGATGAATTTAATGCAGGGTCAGGAAGAAATCGGTTTTATCGTCACACAATATGTACTCGGAGGTAATGCAGCCAACATAATAGGTGTTATTTTAGCTCTTCTTCTGATTTCCACTGTTAGTGCTATGACGATCTCCGGTCCCCGTGTACTACAAGTTATTGGCCAAGACTTTAATCTCTTTAAATGGCTGTCNAAAACCAACTCTAAGGGCATACCAACTAGCGCNATTATTTTTCAAGGCTTACTTTCTATCTGTTTTATCGCATCAGCTTCTTTTAAGTCGATACTTTTATTTACCGGATTTACTCTTGGACTAAATTCACTTCTGACCGTAGCTGGTATTTTCTCGGCTCGTAGAAACGATAACAATCATCCGGCCTACGTGTTGCCCTGGTATCCCATCCCACCGATACTGTTTTTAGCCCTTATCAGTGGAACGTTGATCTATTTGGTTTTTAAACAGCCTCTAGAAGGCATAGCGGGTCTCTGCATATTCGTTGTCGGATTTTTATTTTGGCTAGGAACTCGCCACTTCGACGAAAACTAATTTATGTTTTTGAAGGCAGCCAAACCGTCGCGGTACCCAGAGCACTAGCAAGACCCGATTGATTTTGATTTTGCACTTGAACCTCTACCAAATTATTGTCTAATTTCTTAGAGACCGACCCAACNACCGTATTAGTGTCACCAACAATATTAGGATGTCTAACCGAAGCCTGAAGTCTCTTTAGTACCCCATGATCTCCCATCCAATCAGTAATCGCCTGTGATAGCCAACATACACGTTGCGGTCCAAAGTCAAATTGCCCTGGCATATTCCGCCGTTTCTGCGCATGTTCGGAATCAAAACGTCCTCCGCCACCCAAATCGGCTGACCCTTCAGCCTCTAANGCACCCCGTGTACTGCGTCCAGTGCCCAAAACTCCGTGTGTAAACAAAAACAGCTCCGTAACCGAATAAGTTCCTTTTTTTAGTGGAGTTAATTCATCGCCCTCTCGGACATTTTCGAAATATAGCGGTTCGGCCCCTTGTCGTTCGCGTTCCCAAACTAACGGATCGGCTGGCTCCATAATAGAATCGTCCAACCCCTTTTCTTTAGGTGTTCGATCATACTCGAGAGTTTCTCCAGTATTTTCATAGCGAGCCATTAGAGTTTTCACCACAGCAACCACTTCTTTTCGCTGGTTACTATAGGTCACGATTCCCGTGTTAAAGGCTAGGCTACCGATNCGGCGGCTCGTTTTTCGAATGGTCTCACCAACTTCTTCCACCGCTGTAATACGATCTCCAACCCATACCGGCCGAACAAATTCAATGTCTGCTCCTGCGTAATTAACTGGTAAATATTGTGTNGATACCCGCTTTCTGTCTATTGCCCCCGTTTCACCCGCTACCACACCCAAACTAACCGAATAGAAAAAAGGNGGTGGTGCAGTGATCATCCCATAAGGACTTTCCGACGCATGATTTTCATCTCTCCAGAGAGGATTGTAATCTCCCACTCCATCTCCAAATCGGCGAATATTATCGAAATTGGCTTCCTTCGATGGACGATACGGCAAGACGGTACCAATACCTTTCTTGTACTCCGCTTCAAACTCATCAATAGTTTTTATTAGATCCATTACCTCAAGTTCCTTCCATAACAGGGTGTATATATTTTATTAAGACTGTTTCTCTGGTTCAGAGTTAGTCTCGTAGTCGCTAACCGCCCCCTCGTTGAACAAAGTATCTATCTGATCTGCGCTATATCCAAATTCTTTCAACACCGCACGTGTATGTTCACCTAATTGCGGTGCTCCATAACGGATTTCAGTTTCCGTAGTCTCGAACCGAGCGGCATTACGAGCTTGCCGAAGCTCACCCGCATGAGGATGTTTCGTCTGAATTACTATTTCACTCGCCTGAACTTGCGGATGCTGAATCATCTCACTGCGCTTNAAAACTGGCGCACACGGAACACCACACTTCTCTAGAGTGTCCAGCCAGTACTCGCCCGTATTTTCCAGTAACGCGCTTTGTATCAGCTCCAATCTTTCATTAGCGTACCTATCGCGGCTCCCGGGCGTCTTAAATCGATCGTCGTCAAGCCATTCCATATGTTCTACGGCACGGCATAGGCCCTGCCACTGTTCGTTGCTCATTACAGAGACACTGATATAGTGAGTTTTTGTTTCATAAATCAAATCAATAAATGTTGCCGCTCGAGCGACATCGACTTCCTTGCCAACAAAGGTCTGACTTCCCATATCAGAGGACCACATGAATGCAACTATCGCATCCAACATCGATAGTCTAACATGTTGACCGATACCACTATTGGAGCGTGCCACGAGAGCCGACGAGATTGCTTGAGCTGCAGTGATACCCGTTAGTTTATCCGGCAGTATCGTACGAATCAGCCGAGGACGTCCCTCATCAGATCCTCCCTGGACCGTTGTTAAACCAGAGAGTGCCTGAATAATCGGATCGTAGACTGGCTTGTGCGCATAGGGACCCTTCTCGCCCCAACCACTCATAGATACGTATATCATCTGTGGATTGATACCTCGTAAATCAGGCTCATCAATCCCCAATCGAGCCATCACACCCGGGCGGAAATTTTGGACGAAAACATCACAGGTCTCTGCCATTTTACGAATGACTGAGCGTCCAGCATCGGTTTTAACGTCAACCGTTAAGGACCGTTTGTTCCGATTATTGTTAACGAAGGCGGCGCTAAATTGTCTCTGCGCATAGCCTGCTTTTCGAACATGATCACTTCGAACAGGAGCTTCTATCTTGATCACATCTGCGCCTTGATCTGCAAGGATCATGGTCGCATAAGGACCCGCAATCATCGTAGTAAAGTCTATTATTCGAATCCCATCCAGGGGCCCAGGCATAAATTACTCCAAGAAAATATCGACTATAGGTAGATTACACCGACGATCGTTCAATACCGGTTCAGTTAAGAATTGCACAGGTTTGTAAATTTTGATCACAACAAGTACCCATGTCGTCATCCAACGTAAAGCAGTGCAAATTTCTAGCGCCCGTAGGTCGAGGGAAAGCGTTCTCAATATAGTAAGGAGAAATACATTGTAAGTCGTCTCCTCTAGGACGCTTCGCTTTTAACGTTCCTGCCATAATCCCTTTTACGTCGAACCAATTTCGAGTAATTTCTTGCGTTAGTTGGCTACATCCAACCGCCATAAAGCCACCCACACCAGCTTGAAAACCTCCGGACCCTCCTCCAATAGTGCCACCTGGTGCTGCGAGTGAATAACAAGCAAGTACTCCTAGTATCAACAATACAAAAGTTCCCTTCGTCTTCATATTTGATTCTCCTCTTATCGAGAGCAATGACTGATTCCTTCAAAATCTCAAACTACGCCAACCACAACCTATCATATTTGCTCTATGATCTTTTTGTTGGGTACTTGAGCTCTTCGAAAAGAAAGTGCCACAAAAGTAATCATGGACACTGCCAGAGCCGGGAACAACTCATGTACCCAGTCTTTCAAACCGAATGCCAACCATGAAATTAGCACAAAGACACCTGAAAAAATCGATGCAAGAGCTGCCATTCCGTCACCTCGTTTCCAATGCAAACCCAAGAGAATTGTCGGTACAAAACATACAGCATATAAACTTCCCGAAAATATGGTGATGTCTACAATACCCCCCGGCGGATTGATGGCTATGAGTGCTGACAACGTTGCAAATCCTACGACAAATAACCGAGTCATAACCAATGTATTTCTAGTGTCNTTCTTNACTATGGGCCGAAAGTAACCTAACACATCGTTAGACATTGTTGACGCCGCGACTAGTAAAACGCTNTCCATGGANGACATTGCAGCCGCCAAAATGGCAACAACAAGAAANTCTGAAAATAACGTCGGAAAAATCGACTGGTCATTTATCAACATNGGAACGATTAAATCCGTATCGGCTACACNATCCAACAGAAAATGAGCATATAAACCGACCGGAAAAAGACAGAATTGAATGATTAAAATACCGCCAACAGCCACCCATATACCGGCACGCAGATTCGCATCAGCACGCAATCCGTAAAACCGAGTCAGCTGTCTNGGATCGATAAGCAATTTTAAAGAACCAGCCAAAGCCAGACCAAGCATCACTCCAAAAGGGATCCNAGCATCTAAGGTAAATAGATGTTCTTTACCCACTTCACTGTTTAGAGAAAATATTTTTTGTACCCCGCCCGCAGCATTGGATACAAATCCAAATATCAACAACGATCCCACCAGCATTAGGACACCTTGAATTACGTCGGTCCGTACCACTGACACAAAACCACCAATCGAGGTATACAGGACGACGACAACCAGAGTAATAGCTAAAGCAGTCTCGTACGATATTCCGAAAAACACTTGAAATAGATTTCCTGCACCTTTGAAAATAGCCACCAGATAAAGGAGACTCGATAACAAAATAACAAGGCCACTTACGAGCCTCAATAAATCACTTTGGAAACGCAGAGCCAGGAAATCCGGAACCGTTATACAACCAAAATGATTTGTGAAATGGCGTAACTTCGGCGCCACAAACTTCCAGGACAGGGCTGTAAAAAAGACGATTGCTATCGCAAAGATCAACCATGGAGCACCGTACTCGTATCCTTTCCCGGCATGTCCGAGATAACTATTAGTACTAGCAAACGTTGCAAAAAAGGAGATACCAATTACGACTCCCCCCATACTTCTTCCGCCCACGAAGAAATGATTGACGCCTCCACGGCTTCGTCGCATCCCTATATGAGCATTCGTAAATAACAAAATCGAATATATGAAGAGAAGCAAAAAGCCGAACCAATGTTGAATCAACCAATCCACAAGGTACGGATCCCTTCGAATTTGGCCACATACAACAACAAGCGCCTTACGCTGCCAGTCACCCAAGTACTAATCGTCACGCCTTCCTTTGGAAATATCACCACGACGATTAATCAGTCGATCAGGGTCTGCTGCAGGGTTACTTGCCATCGCGGTATCTACCATCTTGTCGTATTTTGGATCCAGTCTTTCGACTTTAGACAAGTTCGAAAGGCGGACGGACGGAAGGGAAATGACACGAACGGTCTGATTCGATTCACAATGTTCGCAGTCTATCGCCTTAGGCTTATTGGACACCGAAGTCATTAACGAGCTGATTTCGCTGCATACTTTACATCTATACTCGTAGATAGGCATATACAAATTCTGGCTGTATTCTATGCGACGTAACGAGCCCCTTGGTCGATAAATGCTTGAACCGAACGCATACATCGGTCGAGCTTGAGTCGATCCAACGGATTGCGAGCTCGAACTACTGATTTATCAATATCGAGACTCGTAAGCGAAGGACCATCACCTTTATTGCGTTTTTTGAGATAACCGTTCCATTCTCNCGCNNATCATTTCAATCACNACATCAACATCGACGAGAGTAGTCGCGTCACCATCCTCTATTCGTACAACTTCGAACGCCGAAAATATAACTCGACGTATGGTTTTTCCTGCCTTTAAGGCAAGGTCTATATCGGCCGTACCTAAAGCTCTATACGCAGGATCTTTATTAACCCTTTTTTGTGCTTTACCTAACCAATCTAGTGCAGCCATTTCCGTATTCTCCGAATCACTTCCCACCAAATTTTGTTTTCACACGCGCGGACGCATCGAAAAAATATTGAAATGTTTGATTGTAGCGAAAAAAAAGATCCTCTCGATATTGATCACCGTGCATAGAAGTGGCCAAACCATTTTCGCGATCCAAATCAAGTGTATTTAACGTGTATTCCAGATCCGCATGTCCATTTTCCATTATGTTTTCCAGCATTGCTCTCCACTCACCCGGTGCCATATCAAGAAAAAAGTCAACGGGATCTAACCCACTCTTATCAGTCTTAACTGCTTGAATACACTCAAAGCCCTCGAAAGTAAGTACAAATATATCCCTTCCGATCTTCATACCCGCGACACAATTGCACTGCCCCCCGCCGCCACCACGGTATGAGTCTTCGTTGTTAAAAACTTTTCGAACCGAATCGAACCAAGCCACNGATGGAAAAGTTACCATCAGCTAGTTCTCGTCAGGGTGATACTGTTTGAGCGAATCTGGCATCGTCGCTGAAGAACGAGGTATGTCTAACCAGTCGCAACACTCTGTATGCCATGCGAGAAAGTCGCGCATCATGCGATTATAAATTTCCATTCCGTGTTTTTTTGCGCCTTTAATCCCGTTACCAAAAATAATGGCTAAAGCTTCACGTTGAACCGGGTCATCCAAGTCGCGCCCCAGGATACGGTCACCTATTGCAAGGAGTGTTGCAAAAATATCCTTTTTCTCAGAAACATGCGCGGTAGCAAACTTGAGGTGATCGAGACCGTAGGTTACAAATCGGGCCTTGTCCTGCATAACGTTTTGATAAATGACTCGTTCCGCGTCGTTCTTCGCATATCTTTCCAGATACCGATACATCGTCATCAAATGTAGACCCCGCACTAAAACCAAATAGACTAAGGCCTCACTCCATCCACCCTGACTTTCTAGAATCATCCGATTCGCTTGGCCAGATGTCTCCAAACCTAATCCACCGCCGTTGGCTAGAGCACGCTTCCGAAACACCTCGTAATGCCGAGCACCGTCAAAACTCGCTGTGGCTAAATATTGCTTTACCTCATGGTATCCGTATGCCATTTGGTGTTGCCAACTTGTAATCGCTTCAATATCTACGTTTGCATACTGAGATAGTTCCGTACAAATCTGGCAGACCGCTCGTTCTACATCATCAGGCAATGGCGCTATCGTCTCCCAAGGAACGTCAGTTGCAGGCGCCCAACGTCGTTGAATCGATTCTTCATAAAGATCCGCAGCTGAATCAGCCCATAAACCAGTTTTATGTCGTATCGCATACCCGACTGGGGGAACTCCTACCCGACCTATTGCACCTCGAGGGTTGCGGGTTTCGTCTTCCCATACCATCGGTATTTCCGCATAGATACCAACGTTTAGGCTCCCGAGCGTCATACCTTTCTTCCCCGGTTTCACCCTAACTCCCCATTGACGAGATTTATTCATCCAGTTCAATCGAGGTTCGGGAATCTCCAGTTCGTCTCCAGCTGCCCTAGTAACCTGTGCAGCCTGCGGGGTAGATTTCGTCTTTTTGGCCGCCTTTACAGCTTTTGTTGCCACAACCTTCCTCAAATACTTTTATTTAACAAGTTTCCAATGCTTTCGAATACGAAGTGCTTATTTCCGTTTCGGGTTTAGGCAGCTGCCTGCTCCAAGATCTCATCCAAACGTGAACGTCCATTTTCGAATCGGTCCCCGAATCCAGCAGAAATAATGCGCTTTTTATACTCTTGCAGCTGTCTTCTTCTGATCGCTACTAATTTTTTGAATCCTTCATCATAGTTCTTCGTGCCGCCTCCCAGCATTATTGCGAGAGATTCACCCGTTTGAGGTAACGTACCAGCTGGATTCGCGGCACCGGCAAATATTCCCGCCTCTGCTTCATCTAGATAGCAATGAATCTCCTCATGTCGCTCCGGAGCAGTCTCGGCCATATACCGCATATGCATCACACCAAATGCAACATGACGCGCCTCATCTTGTGCACAAAGCCGATAGATAGCTTTTTCTGCATCGTTATAAGCCATGAGCTCACCCATACGAAAGATCGTCAAAACTGCACCCTCTCCCGAAATATGCAGACGTGAAGACATTTCCGTGAAATCCCTAGACAAATCGATGCTGCCGACAAAACCGGAAGTGGCTCCCGTTGCCTCCATCAAGCCGCCACCGTTCGCCATCGCACGCTTGCGAAATACGTCCATATGACGCGACTCATCCATAACTTGCGCAAGTAAAACTTGACGGGCTTCAAAAAAATCAGGAGTTGTCTCAGCGGCCCAACGCGCGGGAACATCGCCTGCAACAAATTCGACCTCCGTTAGAAATGTAGCCATCTGGCACTGGGCTTGTTCGATATCATCAGGAAGGGGCTCAATTGTGTCCCAAGGCACATCTGTCGCTGAGCTCCATTGCCGTTGCAACGCCTCCTCATAGAGGAATGTCGCATTATCTAGCCAGATCTCACTTTTCGACCGCAGAGCATAATTTCCAATTCGGTATGCACCGGCTCGCTCTGCAGCTCCACGTGGACGGCCTGTCAGATTATCGCTTTCCGCTGGCGCATCACCATAGGTTCCAATTTGAATGTCAGCAAGAGTNAGTCCGTTGCGNCCAGGCTCGGCTCTGGTCCCCCACTCACCATTCTGGTCCATCCAACTCAAATCAAGATCATATTCTTTCTCAGGCGTTTTCTTAGACATGAGTCTTTCCCCTAAAGAAGTTTCACAAAGTAATTAATATAGCCACATATCGCCAAGTTAGGAAGCTAGACTTGACAGAATAAGGTACAACATCTTGTGAACTAGCCTAAATAAGCAGGAGAGCATAAAAAGCATGCGTATGAATTTATACCAATCCCTGTCCGCGTCGGCATTTATTTGGGGCTCCGTTATNTCTCTAGGCGTATTCGCGGCACCTTATCCCGATTATATGCAACCAGATTTACGAGCTCGTGTTGAAGCCCTTAAGGTTGAAGCTCAAGAATTTGCAACTACAGCCATGAACGCACGAAAGCGCTCGAGGATTCTTTGGGAATGGATTAATGCGTATGCAATTGCGGGATATTATATTCCCGTTAATGCGACCCAAATNNTATCCACGATCCTCGCTTATCCGAATGCCCAAGGGGCAAGCCGNTACCAAGCTCTAGACAACTATCTGTACGAATTTACATTTCTCGACGAAAATCCAGACGGCCTTGGACAACTCGAAGCCGATGTAGGTCCTTTTGAAGCAGCAAGTCTCGTATCTCTACAGCAAAAATATACTGTCGGTTCACAGCCAATAGAGACCGGCGGTGGGTTTCTAATTGCTCGACATTTTATGGCCAACTATGGGCGATACCAGGCAACCGATCCGACAGCGGATAACTACGTCACAATTCATTCCACGAATACAAAAGTTCGCTTTACTCATGGACAATATCCGGTATCCGGTATGCATGGCGGATTTCGTGGTTCAGCTGATGCTTTGGTCTTTAGACTCGCATCTGGCCGATTATCCCCCGGTGACGTTGTAACCGTTACCTACGGTGATACATCAGAAGGTAGTCGTGGATTCCGCATGTCAGATGTCTCGAGCGACCAGATGCCACTTCCCATATACGTCGATTTAACCGGATCTAATCAATTTTTTTCGCTCCCTATACAACCTATCGCCGTGGCAGGAACACTCCTCAATAACGTTAACGTATTCGCACCCTCTGTTGTGGCGACTGGCGAGGCCTTTGATATCTCGGTTCGAGCCGAAGACATTTACTACAACCGAGCCACTGGTCCCATGCCAGGGTGGAGTGTGAACGTCGGTG
>PAMR01000033.1 GCA_002708205.1 Gammaproteobacteria bacterium | reverse complement strand
CGTCATTTGCCTGCAGACGAAGCTACCCGTCTTAAGAGGGCGGAAGCTCTCGGAGAAACAGTCGAGCAGGTCGGATGAAAGTAATTGCGCCTATTAGGAATAGATAGATTAGGGAATGAGATGCTGTGATTTAGCAAATTCGGGAGAATAAGTTAGTGACGACTCCTGTAGTTCATGTGACCAATCCCGCCACATGTTATTTTGTGGTGGATCCAACCGATTTTGGTCAAGGTTATTTGTTGAAAAATCGTAAAGTATGGCGTGTCTAATCTGATCTGAGTAGTTGTGCCCGGCCATGTGTGCCAAGCGATGGTGCCATAGAACAATATCGCCCGCTCTTCCATAACAATCTACGGATGGGGTGTCTTTAGAGATGGCCTCTAATATCTCAAGATATTCGGGAGTGTGCAAAATACCTTTGTAGGTAGGTAAATGATCGTAGTATGGAATGCGTGGTTGGTCATACTGCATAATAAATGTTGGATAGAGCCGGCTGTGAGAACCAGGCCAGACTTTAAATCCACCACCGGCAGGCAGGACGTCGTCGATCAAGCCGACCAATCCCAACTGAAAGGGATGGCCATCCGTGTGGCACTGCTCCGGCAAACGGTCCTTATGTTTGTAGGGTAGGGTTGCATAAATGCCTCGGGCTCCTTCGTTGCCNAGAGCTGGGTCCACCGGACCTTCTGGCCAGGCAGCTCCCTGTCGACCCATAGTGGAGCCATTGATCACTGGCTCTATTAAGGTATCGCTGCCGAGTAATTGTTGCGCTATCGCTTGCAAGGTTTCAGAGAAAACAAGTCGAACCATATTGGATTCGGTTCCTGCTTTCCGAAGTTGCCAGCGATAACCAGAACGCAGCTCTTGAACATCTTCATTGATATCAGACAGATCGAAGGGCCCGATGTGAGTTGATCTATCGTCACGCTTGATACGGCTGGATTGTGGGAGAGTAGACCAAAGTCGGTCCCGCGCCCAGGCGCAAAGTTCGAGATCGAGCACCTGGTTCANTATCAAATAACCCTGCGCTTTGAAAAATGACAAATGCTCTTTGTCGAGTTTCACTAGTTTTCCTCTGTGAGTTTTTCCANAGCCGTCTGCATTGGAGTTGCCTCCGACGTCGCGGCTCGACGGCGTCCCATGGTTAAACCCCCGTCGACTACCAGGGATTGCCCCGTGATAAAAGTTGATTCATCGCTGGCAAGGAAAAGAGCGGTATTGGCGATATCTACAGGTTCTCCTGCCCGAGGGATAGGTTGCATCTCACTAAATACAGGGCGTAGGACTTGCTCGAGAGACTCGTTAGCACCGGACTTCAAACTTCGATCTCCGAGGAAGATAGGAGTCATGATTCCGCCGGGACAAATTGCGTTTACTCTAACTGAAAAAGGAGCCAATTCTAGAGATACCGATTGTGTCAATCCGATAACGGCTGCCTTTAATGCGCTGTAAACATGAGGTCCCATACCTCCTCTAAGTGCCGCGACGCTTGCAGTAGAGATAATACTGCCGCTTTTCTGGTTGCGCATAATGGGTGCCGCATACTTCATTCCAAGTATGGGACCGGTGAGTAAACCGGCGACAGTCACCGCATATGTGTCTCCAAGGTTCGTCTCATGGATTTCTCCGGAGACGCCTCCAAAACCAGCNTTATTAAANAGGCAATCGAGTCGTCCATACCGCTCTATAGCTGTCTGGATCATGCGCTCGACATCAAACTCGTTACCCACATCGGTAGCTACAAATGTCGCTTTGGGTCCGATTTCACGGGCTAACGTTATTCCGGCCTCTTCCTGCTTGTCGGCTATTACAACCGAAGCCCCTTCTGTGACAAATAGGCGAGCCGTGGCTGCTCCCATGCCACTAGCACCACCCGTTACCACTGCTACTTTATTCGTGAGTCTCCCATTTATTTCGCTGCCCATGGCCCTTCTCCCGCAACCCGTTTAATAATCTGTATTGATCATACCGTGACTATTTATGGTTGTTGAACCCGCGAATATGGGAAAAAGTGGTGTACGCCCGAGGGGTTACCTTGGGCGATTATGTTGAATGAGGCGAACGGCTGTGTATTAGTTGCCTATTCTTCGGAAAGAATCTCTCAAAGGATCAAGGGCAATTCCATCTATTTCCCATTGACCTACCCATCGATGCTGTTGGCCGTCGTCCGTGAATACTCNTTTTGNCCAACCTGTTATTTCCTTACCATCTCCGGTGCTACCGGATACGTGATAGGTCCACTCNCCATTACGTTGAAAGATTGTGTTGTTCCAGACATTNCCGCCTGATGAAACCATTGTCTCCTTAATCAACTTATTGCCTTCGTCGTAATANGCGATGACCGTGACAGTACCTGGTCCGGCATACATGCGGCCATTCAAGACTTTGCCGCCCTCGGCGATCTGGTATTCCGCATATCCTGTNACTTCGTCACCNTTTTTTCCGAAACCCGGCCAATCGGTAATCCAGATGATCTTGGAGAGCCATCTGCCCTGCATTGCTTGGGAGAACGCCTCAAAATCGGCAAAACTGGACTGCATTGTTTTTTCTTCTTCATGGTGTCCAGAGAAAGCTGTGGTCGCCATGATTCCAAGAAATAGAGTNATCAATATTTGTTTTGTTCGCATTGTTTATCCCTAATCTAGAACTTTTGTTAGAAATTCATCCGAGTGGTCTTTAATGTCCAATTTTAGATCAGCCCATTGTTCTCCCAGGATTTTATTAATNGCGGCATCTTTTTTTCCAAAATCAGTAAAGTTCTCGAAACCACANGAAACGTAGTGCGCGATTTCTGCNCCCCATGCGTGTAAGTATAGATTGCAGCCTCCAAAGGCTTTGTTGAATCCAGAGAATAACAATTCCGCTCTTTCTTGGCGTTCATTTATCGTTAAGTATGGTCCGAATCGCCAGGTCATAAAAACGCTATTCTCTGGAGCTTCGGTCATATTCCTTTTTTGTACCTGTACGATATTGTCTGCGTGTGAAGAGTACTTCTGAATTGAATTCATTGGGCTGGTACTACGCGCTNTAGCTTTCGCTTGNATCGCATCCAATTGTGCGTAATCCGTAAAATAGCAATAGGCNTAAAATAGGCGAGGCCCCACAAAAGAATGGCGATAAAGTCCACAGTTATCGAAACCATCCGNTTCTCGTTGTTTGACCATAGCTATGAGTTCTTTTTCGAGGTCGTCAGTTCTTTCACCCTGTGCCGTCCCGAATGTTGATAACAGTACGTAATTATTTTCTGTTGGTGTGGTTGTTTTCTCGTGGTGTGCGGAGAACACGGTAATCGACATTATCACTAGTGAAAAAGTAAGGGCCANTTGNTTTAGACGCATAAGTCAAAGTCCCGATNTAGAGATTGGGNTCGTAAAGTAGTAATCCTNATNGTCAAAGTNCAATAGTCCATTTGGACTATTGNAAGAAAGTACGTGCAGAACACGTAATTGCNNAGAATATTAGGTACAAAGTNTTCATACCTTTTGCTGACTAGTCATAACTTCCGCTGTGTTCGAAAGAGTAGGTGTTAGCTACACAATTGATTCGCCAGATCAGTATAGTCGGTTGCTTTTATCTCAAACGAGGAAGTCTCTCCTCGACTACCAGCTTCCTCTAGTTTTGGTTTTACGTAAGCGGCCTTTAGTCCGGCTGCCTGCGCTGCTAGNAGATCGGGTGGGTGAACTGCCACCATCATCACTTCCTCTGGTTCCGCCCTAAATAAACGGCACGCAGCTAGATACGCTTCGGGTTCGGGTTTGTACACTTGAAGAAATTCGCACGATAGGTAAGCGTCCCAATTAATACCGGCGTGCTTTGAGCTATCTACGACGATTGAAAGCGATAAAACGGTCAATATCGATACGATGTAATCTTCTCTAAGGCGTTCNAGTGCTTCCGGTACATCCGGCCATACATNCATGCGATGCCAAGCCTCATTCAGCTCATCGCATTCGTTATCCGTTAGTTCAAGGGATGGGTATTCTTTTGCTAGTTCGTCAAGTACGTCCCGATGAACTTGGTCGGCATTCCGCCAGTCGAGNACTCCTCTGCGTACTTCTGCAAGTGTTTCGAACATTCTACGGCGCCATTTAAATACGAATTCATGGTCGTCGATATCAGCCTGTTTTGCTGCTATGAGTTTGCTTAAGCTATTTCGAGTGGAAGTTTGCCAATCAAAGACACTTCCACCTACGTCAAACACCAGTGCTTTGATTCCGTTTTTCATGTAGTCAAATTCCTAGCCAATTAGAAGTGGGTCGATCGTATTANTCCGGATATCGCCAAACATTCTCGGGCTGTTTAACCGAATCATCTAGTACCCATTGGGGGAGTGCGATTCCCTCTCCTAGGTCGTTCATAATTACGCGAACTCGACTTCCGATGCCAATTTGAGCGACTAAGTCTGGGGGTGCTAATACACCATTGTTTGTTACAAGATTTCCGTTAAGCCGCAACCCATCGTATTCATTCGGCTGGTCTTTTTGTTCGTCTAGCTCAACCAGCAATAGGGCGTACGGTGTATGTTCGCGAAAGGCCGGTTGAATTGCATGATGAATTTCGGCATATGAGTATACGTGGCCTTTGCCAGACATCGGTTTCCAATTGTATTCAGGACTCATGCACCATGGGCAGGCAGTCGTAGTTGGGTATCTGACGAGATCACACTCAGAACAGTGCTGGAGATGTAATACACCGGAACTGCAGTGCGCGTAAAATTCCTGGTTGGGTTTGTCGAGATCGGGTATCGATACCGGTGCTCCAAGATGGGTTCCTTCTAATGGCATGTTAGTCTCCTTTCGCCATGACAAGTGCTGATCCGGTTCCTGGCATTGCCCATCCAAGATTGGCCGAAATTTCTGGATTTTTTACCTGTCTGCAACCGCCTTCGCTATAGTCGTATGTGTGCATCCTCTGGCCGTTCTCTCCGATCGGGCAGCTGTCGTCTATTTCACCTCTGAGTTGTCTGACATTTTCGATCACCATGTTCATGCCGTGTGTGTAAGCCTCGCATAAGTGACCGCCACTGGTATTGTTGGGTCTTTTATTTCCAAGGCGCATGATCCCNGAGCTTACGTAGTCACCTCCGTCACCCTTTTTGCAAAACCCGTAATCTTCGAGTTGCAGCATTGAAGTAAAGGTAAAGGCATCATACGAACCGGTAATGTCGACATCCTCGGGGCCTAATCCGGCATTTGGCCACAGTATTTCTTTCGCATAATGACCTGCGACGGTCGAAATAGGGCCTGATTGATAGTGATTATCTATACGAGGCTTAGAGCATCGTCCAACTACTGACATGATCTTTGCGGGGATATGCGGGCAATCTTTTGCTCGATCCATTCGCGTGATAATGATGCAGGTGGCGTTGTCGGTTTCGACGCAGCAGTCCAATAGATGTAGTGGTTTTACGATTACCCGACTGGATAGAACATCGTCCACGGTCACTCGATTCTTATAATAGGCTTTTGGGTTATTCGAGGCGTGTTCAGAGTGTATGACTTTGACATGGGCTATTTGTTCCGGAGTGGTTCCGTAATCGTACATATGCCGCATAAACGTGTGGGCAAAACTTTGGCCTGCACTGCTTTGACCGTACGCTCGCGAAAATAGCGCGTCTCCAGAAAGTGGAGCTGTTGCACCTCGACCTCCAGTGCCNCCAATACGGACTTGGGAATAACCGTTCATGGCCCGAAATAACGCGACGGTATTGCACATTCCAGCTTCGATTACTCCAATCGCGATACCAATAAGAGCCTCGGTACTAGANCCACCACCCATCACGTCCATATAGAAATTCAGTCGTATTCCGAGGTCGCCAGCAAGGCTTGTAGAAGGTATGGAATCATTCCCACTATAAGAGAGCATTCCATCGACATCCGAGGGTTTGAGGCCGGCGTCCTTCAATGCATTACGGACAGCCGTAGTGCCTAAGGCGCGAGTGGTTGTGCCAGAGCCACGAGTGTATTCGGTTTCGCCAATTCCGACTATTGCGTATTTTCCACGCAGGTATTTTTCAGTCGATGCATTAATATCAGTAGTCACGTCACCTCCCTAATTTGGTGAGTATCATATCAAGTAACGCCTCATAATTTAGGTAGAGTGTGGTATTTGCTAAAAATGCTCCGATCTATCTTTTTATGGGGAGCTTTCGAATGTTTACCCGGAGCAACTTCCGCCACCGAGAACGCAAAAATTGGCGCAGTGAGGGTGATTTAATGAAACAGGCTTGAGGCTATCCTTTAGATTCGGGCCGAATGAAAAGGCGGAGTCATATGGAAGTAAGGTGCAGGAGACAACCTCCGCATTTGGAGCATGCTTTCGGCGAACCACCATACGAGACGATGCGCACATGATATCGGAGGGATTTACATTGAGAACATCCCAGCACTCAGTAGTTATTTCGGGGACCTCGGTCATGTCGTGCATTTCAGGGAACAAAATCAATTCACTAGAATCGTTCGCATCGATCGGCAAATTTAATTGTTTGAATAGTTGGAGAAATCCGTTTCTGAGTGAGTCTTGGTTAGATTCCCATCGAGTTCTGGCGGCCACACGGACTTGGAAATGGTTGTCACATAACCATCTTAATCCCTTAATGGCTGGATTCCAGGAGCGCTGCCCTCGTTCCTCTTCGTGTTTGTCTGGATGGTAGTGATCAAGGGATACTCGAAGTACGAGTTGGTCGCGAAAGCGTTGATTTAATAAGAGGAGCTGGTCCGCGCATTTCATCATCGGACGCATCGCGTTGGTCAATACTAAAACCTTCATACCCGCTTCGAGACAATCAATGAGAATTTGCAGAATGTCTGGATTCATAAAAGGTTCACCGCCAGTGATACCGATTTCTNTAACGGGTAGTTCTAGTGCNGAAATTTCATCTAAANAACGCTGNACATCGCTGCGTGTNAGGTATGTGAGGCGATCGTTTGATGGAGTAGATTCTATGTAGCAATTATCGCAAGAGAGATTGCACAGAGTGCCGGTATTGAGCCATAGGAGATTAAGTTCCCGCAGTTTTACTACTGCTCGATCACTACCATCTGCGGTTTTTTGGGGATCTTGGAACTTTTCTAGAGTTGGAGATACAGCTATTAGATCCATGTCGCTATTCATTGTTTTGGGTGGTTCAACTATTTAGTTGAGTACTCTGTAGCCACGCCCTCGAAGACACCTCTTTAAGACCTGGTTACTCTGTTTTATAGCGTGTTTCGTGCCTTTTGCCGTACCTACGACAGCACCAACGCCTGCGGTTCTTTTGGCGGCCTCACTATTACGAGCGGCCGCTCCTGCAGCCGCTCCGATTATCGTACCTGATGCCGCACCTACGACGATTTGTTTTCCAACTTCGACTTCGTCGGCGTATGCCTGACACTGGCTTAAATCGATCTTGTAGTCTTCTTGATTGACACCTTTCATATCGACGATCGGTTTAACCTGCCCTATAGTTTTTGATGACGTGCAAGCAGACGTAACTATCGCGCAGAGAAGAATAATTAGCATTCGATAAATATCGGAATACCTATTATTGACCATGGAAAAGAGATCTGTTTCCGTGCTGTATCCTAAGGAATGGCGACAACAGCGTGTGCTGGACATGTGGTTTGTCCGTCGTCGTTCGTGACATTGATGTCAAGGTACAGACGGTTTTCTCCATCTTCGACTTTCTTCTGTGTGACTGTGCCGACAACCGTTAAAACGTCATCTTTTTGATTGATTGCTCGGTACTGGCAACCGACCTCATGGATACGCCCCTCATCACCTATCCATGCGTGTAATGCATTTACGATATATGCGTAGCGTAGATTTCCCATCCCAAAAGCACCGGCTTCATTGCCAGCCGCCCTCCCTGCGACATCGTCCATGTGAAANGGNACAAATTCTTCGTTTACAGCTGCATACCGATTCCACTCCATGAANGACGTTTTACGGGACCACTCCGGNAANTCGGTACCTACTTCTATATTTTTGTATTTGATGGTCATACTNAAATCCTTATTGGTTGGCCTAANTTAGTAACGTACGCTTATCGACATACGTTTTCGTACAAGATCCGAATTTTGATTCCGCCATTCAACTTCAGAGGTTACATAAAGAGTCCAGCCGAGCCGGCCTTCGCGTTCGTGCCAGTCCACCAGGCGTGAGCGACTGGTTATGACGTCCTCTGGTCGCATAGGAACCCCGTAGGTATCCGTTTGCCCTCCATTCATACCAGTTAGATTTCCTCCGTCGGGCTTTTCTGGTTGGGGGATGCCGGTGCCTTTCGGCCGCTCTATCATCCAGGCAAAAGGATTAAAGTCCGGTGGTGCAATGATGCCAGCCCATCGAGTTTCTTTTGCATAATCGTCATCNCAGTATATTTTCGGAGGGGTTTCTGGCCAATAGGTCGCCATCGCCCACTTGCGAATATCCGAGAGCGCGATAGGCGGGGACGTTCTGGTATCAGTCCAAAGCCCGCGGGCTTCGTTCATGGCGTCAGTGACATACGTAACGTTACTCATTTCTACTTCCAGCTGATGTATTCCTAGATCCCNTAACCGCTGTTCNTGNAATATCCTCTTCTTGATGGCCTTTGTCGATCTTTAAAAGTTCGGGATAGTAATAGCCGGTAGCGACAGTAGTTATCGCGAGTAATACCGCGCTTACGGCTAGTGCGACTTGAATATTAATAACTTCCGCTAACCAGCCTATTGGGATAATTCCAAAAGGCATTAAACCGTGAAGCATCATCATNATGGCCATGACTCGACCGCGAATTTCTGGTCGAACGGCAAGTTGCACGACGCTCATGTTTAACGAGCCCATGACAGAGCCACATAAACCAGTAAATACACCAAAAAAAAGTGCGGCCCATAACGTACTTGAAAGCGCGAAAGCGAGTAGGGATACGGACCAGAAATAAGCAGCATAAAAAAGAATTCGGCCTTTGTGTCTCATGTCGCCGAGTTTAGCCAGGACTAATGACCCAAAAAGAGCTCCACCACCCATGGCGGTCAAGAGGTATCCGAGATCATCTGGACCTCCCGATATTACTTCCTTGTTAAAAACGGGCAATAACGATGTAGCGGCAAATCCAAAGGTCATTGGTATGAATCCAATAATTAAGAGCCCCAGGATTACTCTCTCTTCACGCATATATTGNAANNCTTCCTTTACGTCTTCTAACATGCTGCTTTCCGTCNAGCGTTGAGGTTTGCCTTCGTAATTTAGCATCCAGGTCATCATTACCGATATCGCATACAGGATGGCAATTACGTAAAAAACGATCCCTACACCTGTCGTGGAGGATGTGTCGCCGCTGGCAAAAATGGCTATGAATATACCGGCTAGCGTAGGGCCTAATATTCGAGATAAATTAAAGGTTGCACTCTGAAGAGCCATTGCGTTAACAACATACTCTCGTCCGACGATTTCAGGAATGACTGAGGTGCGAGCAGGCATGCTGAACGACAAGACTGTGCCGTTGAATAAGCCAAAATATATAAAATGAGAAAAGGTTACGTTCCCACTATAAACGATATACGCGAGCAAAATTGTGGCGCCAGTGTTCAGCGTTTGTGACCCGAGCATAATATTTTTTTTCTGAAGCCGATCGGCTATTACTCCACCGACTAAAGAAAAAAGTAAGGAAGGCAACATAAATGACAGCATGACCCATGTGAGAGCCATTGGTGATTCGGTCATGTCGTAGATGAGCCATCCACGGGCAACCATTTGCATTTGCATGGCAAAGGATGCAGCNATGCTAGAGATCCATAGGAGTTTGAAGTCCCTGATCGCGAGTGCTTGAAACATGCCTTTGCGGCCTGAAAGAAGAGGTTGTTGCGATGAAGGGCTCGACTCTGTGGAAGGATCCGACATACGTTCAGCATTTGAGGCAATTAACTATCTTAACATGGCATAGGAATCCGAAGTTCCTGTTTGGTCTGATTTACGTGGTAGAGTCCGAACCAGGTTAAGGCAAATAGAGAACAGGAGGCGTAATGAAATCAACCAAACTGAAACANACTCTACGACAAGGTGGTAGGGTATTTGGTTGTATGCTGTCAGCGACNGCTTCGACCAGGTGGGCGGGCGCCTTGTCGGGTAGTACGTTAGATTATGTCATTATTGATACCGAGCACTCGTCACGCGATCGGACCGAAATTCAAACTCTGTGTTCCATGTTACGGCAAGTAGATATCACTCCTGTCGTGAGAGTGCCTATACCTAAGAAAGAGTGGGTGGCGATGGCTCTAGACGCAGGTGCAGCGGGGATACTTGTTCCCTATGTTGAAACGATCGAAGAAGTAGAGGCAGTCACGGCTACAGCAAGATGGCATCCAATGAAGGGCGAATATTTGATGCGTGCTGTACGCGAAAATAAATTTCCGAGCTCTNCATCCAAGAAATATCTGAAGGATAGACACAAAGGCACTTTCGTCATTCTGGGTATTGAGTCCGAGCCGGCTTATAACAATTTAGATGCAATATTGGATGCGGGTAAGCCCGATGGNATTTTTATTGGCCCCAATGACATGTCAACGTCATTAGGAGTGCCTAACGAATACGATAATCCAGTGTATCTCGATGTGGTCGCCGACATAATTCGGCGTTGTGAAGAACGCGGGATTCCCGTGATGGTTCACCAGCAAAATATCCAAGACTCAGCGACAGCGATCGAATTAGGAGCGAGGTTTGTNTTGCACTCGACAGACACGGGAATACTACAACGTGCCATCAAGACAGAAATGAATCGACTTCGTGAAATCAGCGGTGTCGACGTTTCAAGTTCGAAAGATGGCGTTGCTGTTGTATAGACAATGCGATTGTCTGCCGCAAAGACTCAGCTACCTCGAATAGCTTCGCTTCTTGTATTTCGCTCTATGAAGAGGGTTACAACACCTGCAAATCACCTTGACTAATTAAATCAGCAACGTCGGTCTGGTTTTGGTAACGAGCNGGTATCGGAAACTTAAAAACACGAGCTGCATTTATTCCAAGAATTTTTGCGCGTTCGCCGTCATCGAGTCCGGTCATCGTACGTTCAATAGCTTCCGCTGAGTGCGGCCAGGTACCTTCATGGTGGGGGTAGTCGTTGGCCCACATAAAGTTATCGATTAGTCCGTGTTCTCTGGCTAAATCCAGGCCAGGTTTATCNTCTTGGAAAGTNGCGAAACCTTGAGNTTTAAAGAAGTCAGAAGGAAGTTTGNCTAATTTAGGTCTCACGAACATATGATGTTTTAGATACGCTTCATCTAACGCGGAAACTGCCCAAGGGACCCAGCCGATTCCGGCTTCTACACTCCCAAACTTTAATCCAGGAAAGCGTTCGAGGACGCCTGATGCACACAGGTTTGCAATGGGTTCCATAGTGGGCGCTAGAGAGTGTACGGCATAGTTAATTACTGCCCCACCATTGCCTCGGGAGGTTCGAGGATCTCTTCCCGTCGATACATGAAATGTCATGGGCAGATCGACGGATTCTATACAATCCCATAACGGGTCAAATTCTGGCAGGTTGTAGTTTAGAGCCTCATGGTCGGGTGCCCCCCATACTGGCTTGCAAGGCAGGGACAGACCCCGAAAACCTAATGCTGCACAACGTTCTATTTCTTTGATCGCGCCAGCTATATCCGCGGTGGCGACACATGCCATAGGTGACATTCGATAGTTGTAGTCTGCAAAGGTTTCCCAAGCCCAGTCATTCCAGACTGTACACATCGCCTGACTAAATAGTGGATCAGGTGTTGCCCACATGACGAGTCCCTTGTTTGGATAAAGTATTTCTGCGTCTACACCGTCCGCGTCTTGGTCGGCAATGCGTTCCTCCGGAGTTGTTCCGGACTGATTCCTCAGTCCATCCTCTCCATTGAATTGGATGTTTCGTAGACGGGTGGGTCTAAATCCCTCTGTCTTTTGGTATTTTTTGCCTTTGTTGTCTACCGATACTCCCGGCAAGCGCTCACGATATTTTTTATCCATTCTGGTGGCCCAGAGATCGGCCGGCTCTTGAACATGTCCATCAAGAGATACCATGAAGTACTTGTTTGGGTCGTTGGGTCTTGCGGTCCGAGTCCATCCGTCGATGCCGGGAGTCGCTAATCGCCATATATTATTTTCGTCAGGAGTGGGGATCACGGTACTCATAGATTCTCCAGTTCGTTCAGCTTGGTAAATACAAACACTATAGAGCCTAACTAATCTTATAGCTTTAAACGACCCTTTCAAATGCTCGTTTTGTAGGGAATGGAGATTTGTATAATGTTCGGGAACATTCAAGATACAGTAGAATCGCCGTTATGACGCAGACAGATAAATCAGACGGTCCTAGTGTTTCGAAGGTATTGACGTATTGGTTTGGTTCCGATCCTGAAAGTATTGACCTTATGAAGGCTCAAAAGAAAGTCTGGTATCGCAGCGGTTCGAAGGTTGATCAGCAAATAAAAGAGGAATTCGGAACCACGATCGAAGCGTTGGAGATGGGGCGCCTGTTGGAGTGGGGAGAAACTGCGAAAGGTGGTCTCGCTTTAGTGATTGTACTCGATCAATTTTCTCGCCATGTGTACCGTGGAACACGAGAGGCTTTTGCTCAAGACCCGTTAGCGAGAGCAATTGCTCGAAGGTTGGTGGGTCGGCGTTTAGATACTCATTTATCCGTACCTCAACGAGCCTTTTTATACCATCCCTTCAAACATAGCGAGTCCCCAGTGGACCAAAAAAGTTCACTAGATTTGTTCCTAGGATTGCATAAATCCTCCCCGCAGATCTGGAGAGGATATACTGAGGACTATCTCGATAATGCGCGATTGCACTCGAGTCTTATCGATCGATTCGGTCGATTTCCACACCGGAATGCTGTGCTGGGTAGAGAATCAACTCCTGAAGAATCCACCTTTTTAGAATCAAGTTCGCGGTTCGGACAGTGAAAGTACTTCAGGTCTTGCCCCGTTTAGAAAGCGGTGGTGTCGAACGCGGAACGTTGGAAATCGCGGAAGCGTTGGTGAAATCTGGTCATGGAGCTTTGGTGGTTTCACAAGGCGGGCCAATGGTTCAGGAATTAAAAGATATTGGTGCCTTACACACGGTCATGCGTGTTGGTGAAAAATCACCACGTTCTCTCTTGGCTGTTGGTGACTTACAACGTTTAATAAGAAGGGAAAATGTCGATATTGTGCATCCGCGCTCACGCCTGCCGGCATGGTTGTGTTGGCTGGCAATACGCAAACTAGACCATCCACCGAAATTGGTTACCTCAGTCCACGGATTTCACTCAATCTCAAAATATAGTGAAGTGGTCACGCGAGGTGCTCGCGTAGAAGTTGTATCGCAATCTATCAGGAAATACGTTTTAGAAAATTACGAGATCGATGAGGACCGTATTAGGACTATATATCGTGGAATCGATCCCAGCATATACGACCCCAAATACTCTCCGAGTGTTGAGTGGTTAAAAAAGTGGAACACGGAATTTCCTGACTCTGGTAATGCAGTAACTTTGTTGCTTGCAGGCCGATTAACGAGGCTAAAGGGTCACCACACCTATTTCGATGTTGTAAAAGAACTGGTGGGACGAAATATCGATGTGTTAGCTCTTATCGTTGGCGATGCGGAAAAAAAACGCCGTGGCTACGAAATAGAGATACGTGATCGTGTGATGAACGATCAAATTTTGAAGGGTCATGTTCGGTTTCTTGGTCGTAGGCAGGATTTACGGGAAGTGATGAAAATGACCGACATAGTTATGTCGTTGTCGACCACTCCTGAATCATTTGGCCGTACTGCCTTGGAGGCTTTGAGCCTTGGCGTTCCGGTGGTGGGTTTTGATCATGGAGGCGTGGGAGAAATCCTAAAGGTCATGTTTCCCCAAGGAGCGGTTCCTCTGGGAAATGTGGGAAGAGTCTGTTGTGCAGTAGAAAATATTATTCAAGGAAAGATGACTAAAATAGCGCATCAACACCCATTTTTGTTAGCGCAGATGCGACAGCAAACGCTCGCTATGTATGAGGAACTCGTCACGTGATATTTTGGGTTTTGTGTACAGTATGTGCAGGGATTGGATTACTCATATTCAGTCTGCAGTTTGGTTGGTGGCGTGCGTCTGTGTCTCAGGTCCATGCGAGAGTCCTGATGTACCACATGATTAACTATCCAAAAAAAAAGGCGAAATTCAATAAATTACGAGTTTCTCCTCGCTCGTTTCAAAAGCAGGTGAGGTATCTTAAGGATAAGGGCTATCAATTTATCTTCATGTCGGAATTGGCAGAAAGTGAAGAGAATTGTGTGGCTCTGACATTTGATGATGGGTACCGCGATAATTTGGTTCATGCCGATAAGATACTTGAGGAAGTAGGGGGAAAGGCTACTTTGTATCTCGTGTGCGATCGACATGGTCGAGATTGGTCAGTAACGAAAAAAGCAAAACATAATTCAGGCGAGTTACGTGAGGAAGAGAAGTTAAGCGATAACGACGTGAAAACGATGTTATCGAATGGAAGATGGGAATTAGGTGCACATACCGTAACTCATGCCTATTTACCATCGATTGACCGTGCGGAGTTGTATCGAGAAATCACACGAAGTAAAGAAATATTAGAAAAAACGTTCGATGTCAATGTGAAATCGTTTGCTTATCCATTTGGGATCTATAGTGACCGAGATGTTCAAGCTGTTAGAGATGCAGGATTTGAAACTGCGTGCACTACGAAGGAAGGGATTTCTGAAAGAGGCACACGAGATCCATTGGAGCTATCTCGCGTCAAAGTTCGCGGTGGCGAATCGATGCTGTCTTTCAGATTGCGGCTAAGAACAGGTCGACGCAAGTAATGTTTCGTGCGGCATGCTTGTTAGTTTTTATCTCATTGTCTTCTTTTTGCATTGGAGCGGAGTCTGCTAAGTTGCTTTTTGACGCTCGGGTGGGTTGGCTGTCCGCTGGTACATTGTCGTTGAGTTTTGAAATTGACAATTCAATGTATGAGATGCTTGGTGACATACAAACGTCTGGATCAATTGAGAAATTTTTACGTTGGCGCGGAAGGTTTGCAGTGACTGGAAGCATTGTTGATGAAATCCCTTATTCCAATGCGTATCTGCTTATCGCTGATAGTGATCGGAAACGCACGATTACTTTTGCGACAGCTGGCACGACTACTATTCATACATCTTCGGAAGGAAGTGAAGCCTTGGATGAACCACAAGGTACTGATCTGATGAGTGTTCTCTTTTTGTCGGGATCATGCTTTGAAGAGCGAAAGGTGCATGATGGTGAGGATGCGTACGACGTGGTTCTAGTTAATCGTAAAACCACTTTTTTACGACAAGGTACGAATTTTGTTAGTGGCCAGGCAACGATTTGCGATTATAGGTTTTTCGATGACAAAGGGGGGCGTCGAAAAGTTTCGATTTGGCTCGTGCAGTGGAATGGCAGGGTGGTTCCTGCACGAATACAAGTTCGATTGCCGCTGAGGCCTGATGGGATACTTAAGCTACGTGTCGCCAAATAGAATTGGTGCTGTTCTTACGCGCCATCTGTATAAATTAGTGGCGACATTTCCCATGCTTCCAATTGATGAACTGTTATTGATCCATTTGTAACAAAAAGACGGGTCATTCGAGAATTTGCTAATGTGGGATAAACACGCTGTGTTAGACATAGGTGCCGATCTACATAGAGTTCCATAATGGACTCGTCGATGAATAGCCGAATGCGAGTGACTGAATCTTCGAATTGATGTGAAGCTGTCTGTACGGCGATGTCCTTTTTTGGTAATTTTTTCCCAATGATTGGAAATGCTCTATAAACATTTTTGTCTAATGAACTATCGCTAGTATCTATCGATATCTCACTTTTCAATAGGTCAAACAGAATTCTGGTTTCTTCTATTCGATTGGGAGAAGAACACACGATTAGACCGAATTGATCACACTCGTTCGACTCAATTGCTATGCTGAATTCCTGTGTTCTGCCTGAATAATCAAAAAAAGTCCGAGTTTCATTCGCCATAGAGAAGCTCGGAAGCTTTCTATGTTTTTTTCGTAATAGTTCGAGTTCGCGGACCGGCTCGACTGTGAGTGTTTTAGTAGTGTCCGTCGAAAGAACTCTTGGCATAGTCATTACTGAAAAGTAGTCGTTATTGTTTGACAGTTGACTCAAGGCCCAAGCCCAGACAATTCGGCGCCCCATTTGGTCCACTAATGATTCGGATGCGAAGCAGGAACCCCCAGGAAAATTCATTCGATGATGACTTTCCGATACGAATGTACCATTTTGATAACTACCTAGGTAATAACGAGTTCCATGGGTATGGCTGATACACATCAACACATGGGTGTCATCGAGGCGAAAAAAATCAGGGCAAGCGCAATCCTCGATTGCTTCTGTCCATTGTGGATTTGGATTGTAAAAAGGTCGTTGATAGTCCCAGTGGACTAGGTCTGTTGAAGTGAAAAGATATGCGGTGTCGTATTGATTATGAGGTTTAACTTGACCTCCGAGAATTGCGTGATAGACATCTTGTTCCACCCAGACATGGGGGTCGAAAACTCGATACACATCAAATAGAGGGTCTCCTCTTTTGGGTTCCGGAATAACTGGATTATTCGGTGATTTTGACCAGTTGATAAGATCGTCGTCGTTAGCAAAAGCCAGGCAGATACCAGCGCCGATGCCGTAGTACGCAATAACCGGTAGACCTTCTCGGTCGAGAAAGGCGCATCCGCTGAAAATCCCTTTTTCTGGAGAGTCATTAGTAGGCGCGAGGGCAGGGGGATGATATGTCCAATGTATAAGGTTGCTACTCGAGGCATGGCCCCAGTGATGTGTTATGGCACCTTCGAGTCCTTCTTGAAAGATATAGAAGATATGAAATTTCCCTTTCCAGTAGATGCACCCATTCGGGTCGAATGGCATGCAGCTCCCGTGAGGACTGCTAAAGTGATAGGTCGGCTTATGTAAATCAGGCATTTCGAGCAACAACCTAATGCTACTCTACTAGCCAGGTCAATACTTTCGATGATCTATGGCTGGAAAGGCTAACTAGGGACTTCATTTTTCTTCGGTAATACAAATGATACCTTCGTAGGCTATTTGAAAAGGATGAACCATGAGTTTTCGCAGTTCGGGGAGGCTGGAGTGATCACTTTTGCAATGGTAGAGGGATGTAGCAATCAACTCATTTGTTAGCGATGTTATTTTTGGTCTAAGATCATTCTCTAGGTTCCGAGTTTTTTCAAAATACTCATAGCCCTCTGAAGACCATAACTCGAAGAGTTCTTTTTGTATGAGTTTTGAGGCGCGTATTTGAGCTCGTATGGTTTTTTTCATATGACTCTGATGTTGCTTAGGCACATCTTCTATCAAGTTTCGTATCAAGGTCCGTTCTCGCTCAAGATCTTCTATCGGTAATTTTTTGTTCCATTTGATTTTTGCTACTTCAGGCATGAGATTCAGACGGTCAAGAATGATGATTTCTATCGGTCGATAATTGGGTTTTGGTTCGGCGTTCGATTCGATTAAATATCCCATGAAGATGATGAGTCCGAAATACGATAATGATGTTTGATATCTGTTCATTTTTTTTGTTTAGCTACAAAATCTGATAAGTTCTTATCTGCTTGAGAGATTCAACTAGCAAGGAAGCGGTAGCTAATGGGAAGGGCCAAATACATTCAGTCTCCATGTGTCATGATTTGCACATTAGATGAAAACGATATATGCGTGGGCTGCTTGCGAAGTTTGGAAGAGATTGGTCGGTGGCCTGACGCAAATACTGATGAACGTATCGAAATACTTGACAGAATTACTGAGCGTTGTAGTGATGCTGGTTGACAGTCGTTTCTCAAGTTGTGTGTTGATTCGGCGAGATACTGCATAACAATCAGTTTCTTACTGAAATGTCGGATCCTGATTTGGTCCTTATTGTGACCTTATCGAGTTTAATAATGATTGCGGTCCCAAGCATTTTAGAATCGAATTTTCTTTCGATCGGATGCATGGCGCGGTAGATACCGTCTCTTTGAGCTTCGTTATTTTCTATTGAGGCCGTACCTTCGAAATGCATGAAATAAGTTGAAGATATATCGCCGTACAGTAACGCGATGTGGGGTCTCGTAGGTAAAGTCTTTAAAAGCTCGGATTCTTTTTTTCGCACCCATAGTGCTAGTGTGTCCTGTGAATGCACGTGAATGCTTCCGTAGAACGAAATGTGTGGCTTTCCTTTCGTGTCTACGTA
>PAMR01000032.1 GCA_002708205.1 Gammaproteobacteria bacterium | reverse complement strand
CTAGTGCCTCTGTTTAACGGATTTAAATCTACCCTCAATATCACTGATGTTTTCGATTCGCCAGAGTCATAATTTGATACGTTGAACCTTAAAAGTAGAAAGTACCATTCGTTTGGCTTTGATATGAGCATGTTAAAACCTCGTTAGAGGAGCTTTTGTTAAGGAATACGCTCTAACTGTAACCTATGGGTCTTTAGTGGACTGGAAAAGATACTTAGCTCGTCCAGTCTATGAATAAATTTGCCGGCCAGTAAGACCAAGAATAAGACTGACAAAGTAGAGCTAAATTAGTTTTAACAAAATCAAAGGTTTAAAGAAATAAATGGCGGAGAGGCAGGGATTCGAACCCTGGGACGCGCTAACGTCGCTGGTTTTCAAGACCAGTGCTTTCGACCGCTCAGCCACCTCTCCGAATTTCTTGAAGCCCTTATATCATAAGAGCTATAGCCTATTTTCGCCAATAGAAGTAATACCTAGAACAAAGAGTTTCAGATCAATCTAAGGTCGATAGATTAGGCTTTCCGTAAAACTTTCCAATCTCAACACATCTATTTTAGTCAATGTGTTGAGGTCTGGGTAGACTACAAGAAAAGTTGGTTAATTGGATTCTTTAACAGCGTTTAAGCGGATGATTCCATAATCATGTATAACAGCCTCATACCCGATGTGTATCGATATGAGGCATAAGTTGTTTGTTTTGAAATATATATTCTCCGTTCTATGTGTCTTTTTATGTTCTTTGGGGCTGGCAGAAGGCTTAGAAGATTTTGTCATTGCCGATGAAGAGATCATGAAGGAATTTTCTGAGGAGGGAATAGAAGCTGATCTGATTTACCTGCATAAGGACTGGGTTGATCGTGATACAGCTCCCATCATTTCAGTTATTCTATTCACGAAAAAGGAAGAGGTCGGTGATTTCAAACTATTATCGGATGCACTCTCAGCGGGTACTGAAAATTTAAGAATTCTGGCCATGGATGAAGTGATGCGAGGATTCACCCCCAATGCTCGAGTTCTGAATTACGAATTATTATCGGACTACAATGCCCTATATATACATTCAATTTATCCGTCTGAAGATAGGGGAAGTGTTTGGGCTCAGTATCAAGTAATGGCTTGGTCATCAAGAGAAAATGCTAGATATAAGTGCGTAGTAGCGTCTGACATAGAAGAACGAGTCGAGTCATTTTACGAAAGCACGACGACAAAGGCTGTAATAGAGTTATTGCAAGCCTGTAGATTGCTTTGGTCTGATTCGAAAGTTATCGATCTTGAATCCTAAAGTAATAACTAGTTGTAGCATATTGTTTGTTTTGCTTTCGGGATATAAATAATTTACGAATCATCGACTCGATAATTATCGATTTGAATCTCCTCACCATAATTCGCGTAATCACCGGCTGCTCTTTGATCTCTAAAGTCTCGCCATTTTATAGGACGGTATTTGGCCTTAATACCTTTGGTGGCCGTTGGCAGTGGGGAGTATGTAGTAACAAGTGATGGATTTAGGAAAAATGGAGCACTAAACCGGATCTCTTTGTCGTTTGATAGGACACGATGTGAAGGCGCCTTGTAACGATCGTTAGACCATACTTGTATAATGTCGCCTATATTTACAATCAGACTTCCTCTNCTGNTTGTTANANTTTNCCAGATATCTTGATNCTTTATTTGTAGACCATCGCGTCCATCATGTAGTAATAGCGTAATTGCCCCTGAATCTGTGTGATGTCCGATCCCGAATTCACCACTAGTGGTTACGTCTGGACTATCAGATGCAGCAGGAGATTTGCATGTAGGATAGTGATTTAAACGTAAAAAGCTCGTGCTGTTTTTGAATTCAGTAGTAAGGACATTAGAGTTCGTACCTAATATTCTTCCAAGACAACCCACCAGTTCAATCGCTACTTTTTCGCACTGAACATAATAATCGCTAATAACGGCCCGAAATCCGGGAACGTGTCTTGGCCATTGTGGAATGCAGTGGTCGTATTCGTGTCCGACATCAAAAATTTCTTTCCAGTCTCGTTTATTTTTTGTTAATTCACGATCATAAAAACCCCAGTGGTTTTTGGGGGTACGCTTGATGAGGTTTTTTTCGTGGGAAGGTAGTGAAAAAAATATTTTCNTTTGATCCAGTAATTCGTCACAAATGCTTGGTGATAGCGGATGGTTTATAAGTTCAAAAAAACCGAGATTTCTGCATGCTTGATCTAGTTCAAAGTCGTCCATGCCTNCGCATATTCTTTGGTAATCGAATTGAGGTAGTTCTATTTTTTGAGATATAGCTGAGGTCANGCCAACAAATATTAGTAGTGATTGTTTAAAGAAGGGTTTACGTGCCAGAGCATCGGTNCGGGTTGGTCTAGTATTTCGATTTNAGGAAGCNATTTTGACAAATATTCTTCAACTTCGCGATCGTTTTGGAAAAATAATAGGTCTTTTAGGGGATTTTATTTGGTAATAGGATGGGGCCTGTTGGGACTGAGGGAGGTTGACTTAATATGACAGCTTGGATAATTGCTATCGCAATTGTATTTTTGCCACTAGTATTTGGGATTCTATTATTGGGTCCCCAGACGAAGATACGTGTTAGCCATTCAGAATCAGGACTGTCCAAGTCAGGCTATGTTGGCTTTTCCTGGACATATTATTTTTTCGGCTTTTTTGTGCCGGTGTTTAGAGGCGAAATCCCTATAGCTTTTTTCCATTTGGTTCTGTCGATCTTGACGCTGGGATTTTTCCAACTAGTAATGTCATTTTTGTACAATAAGCAATACACCATTCGGTTGTTAACGAACGGATGGGAGCTCAACGATACTGACGAGAAAAAACGTCTAGCTCTCCGGAGTTTGGAAAAAAAGCCTCATTAGCAACGTGACGCTTTATGTGCTGATTCAGGGCTGCTAACGAAGCTTTATTCTTTGAGATCTATTTTCCTCGGAAATACTCAAATTTCTTTGGCCATGCTTCCTCCCAATCGATTAATGTTCCTCCGACGGTGACATCATCGATCATCGCGAGAGCTCGTCTTAATATTCGGGTTTGCAAATCTAAATCGTCTGGACCACCGAAATTATTTCCCATTGGATAATTCAAAAACAGACTACGAGGTGGTTTTACCTGTTCAGTCAAGTCACGCCCAGTCGATACGCAGACAGTTGCTATACCAGCTTCTTCTGCCACTCTGCATACCAAACCCACGGTTTGGTGATCAAGAGGTCAAGCGGGTGCGGCGATGAGTATATCTACGCCGTCTTCCTTAAGCTTCTCGACGAAGGCAGGAGCTGATTCTTGGATAACCTTAGTTCGATTGTAAATCCGTCCCATAAAACCACTCCACAGCCTAGTGGCTACTGACCCAATGACGCCGTCTTCTGCTAATTCGCGGAGTCGATCTATCGGGAATACACAGTTCAGATCTGATTCGGCATCCGAGTGATTGTAATAGCTGTCGTTAATTTCAAAATCCGCTGAGCTTGCATCATTTTGTACGGTATCGAGGCGGTGGTCATTTCGAGCATCTGGATTGAATCCGGGTAATGAGCAATGAGATACGCCTCCTGACGTAAGCAGGCTTACCGTACAGTTTTCTATGGGCTTGCCTAATCTTGTTAACGGAGCTGTTTCGTTAACAGTCCATTGATAAGGTGGAAAGCCTAACGAGCCGTAGTGGCTGTTTAGTGCCTCCACATAGTTGATCGGTTTCATAGTCGTATCTTTTGTTTTGTCGACGATCCATCTATACACGGCATTACCGACATTTTCAAATAGAGAGTCTTAGTAATCCAGATAGGTTGACGTAGATTTGTGCTGTCAATGAGAATCTCTTTAATCGGACAAGAGTAGAGCATTAGAAGAAGAGTAATTTAGTGAGCGACTGCACTGGGTATCCAGCTTCCGTGAAATCCATCTGGAATTCGTGGTAGATCGATCGATGCTATGGGATTTGAGTCCATAGTTGCCGCGTCATAAATAACAAATTGGCTTTGGTCTGAAGTGGCGTCATAAATATAAGTCATGAGGAAGCCGTCGTCCTCGAATTTGCTATTTTCAGAGGGGACAAAAACTGGTTCCCCGGCAGTTATCCCTGATCTAAGCTCAATCTGCTTTCGCTTACTGTGATCGTTGTCGTATTTCAATATAGCGCTAGTAGAGTTGTTAGACTCCCTGTTTCCAGCTGGACTCATCATGTAACCGTAACGATATTTTTGACCAACGACACGGTCTGCTACTCTAGGAAATTCAGCTGGTCGATCGTCTAACTGTGTTTCGGTAACACTTTTTTTAGTGGTATCAATGCTCCAGCGCCATAGATTTGGCGAAGGGAAGTCCATGTTAGATTCCCTCCATATATGAGAATAACGAGCAACATCAAGGATGATCTTGTCCTCTTCTTCAAAGGCGTTCATTGGATGAAACACGTAGCAGGGATTTATGTCGTACCAGGTCACCTGAGCATCGTTTCCGGTACGTGGCATCACGCCCAATCGTGCTGGATAGTTATCGTCCCAACGTATCGGAAGCTCTCCACGCATAGCCATTTCGAGGTCAAAAACTGCGGGTAAGTCCATAAATATTATATAGTTATTTGTAATATTGAAATCATGCATCATGGTTGGGCCACCGACAGTAATTTGTTCGCTTTGTACTAGTTCCCCGGTGGGAGATACCCGTAAATACCTTAAGTAGGGAGGAAAAGCGGAATACCCAAACGCGAGCATTTCGCCGGTTATAGGGCAAATTTTTGGATGAGCTGTAAATGATCCAGTTAATGCCCCATTAAAATCTGTTGGTCCGAGGGTATTCAGTTCTCCATCAATCTCGTAGGGGAAATGGCCCTCTTCTAGGGCTAGAAATTTGCCTGCATGACCAATGATATGGGTGTTCGCTTTTGATGCCTTGTAGTTGGTAACTACAGANGGATCCATGATGTTAAGTGAAGGATCTTCTATGAATGGGGTTTGTATGTAACGATTTCGATAGGAATGTGCTTCCCCATCTCGNAGCTTAATGGCATGAATCATTCCATCTCCGAGAAACGGGTGTGCACTTGTACCGGTATAGGGATTTGATCCGTTCCTCATATACTGTCCGTCGAGTACCGCTGGGATAGAACCAGTGACATTTAGTTTATTATTGAACGTCTCTTCTACAACTGGTCGACCATTGCCACTCAGGTGTGCAGGGGGAGTTTCGCTATTATCTGTCATGAACTTGCGCTCTTTGCGGTTAAAAGACTTGACTAATCTATAGTTTTCAATCGAGCGGGACAATACAAAGTAGTTAATGAAAATTGCGTGATTCTATTAAGAGCTCTGGCGGTGCTGATTGATCAGATGATTGTGGAAGAAGGTGACTTAAGTCTTTGATATGGCCTGCTATGACGTGAATGACCTCGCCTTCCTTTTGTACTGTTCCTTTTACTAATAACATACTGCCTTGCAGAACCTCGGACCGAAAGCGTTTAAGAATCGATTGCCAGACAATGATATTGCTATTACCGGTTTCGTCTTCGAGTGTTAGGAACAAGACGCCTGTTTTTGTTCCTGGTCTTTGCCGACATGTTACTATTCCTGCTACTTCGATGAATTGGTCGTTTCGGCATTCGCTGAGGCTGCTCGATGACTTGCAATTCTTTAACGTGTATTGATTCCGTATAAGTTTTATTGGGTGTGGCCCTAATGTAACTCCAAGATAGGTGTAGTCAGCCAGCATATTATTATCAATGCTGGGNCCTTCTAATTGGACTGAGTTGTCATAGTTGGTGACTATGTTAGCCGATTTCCAGAGAAGACTTGGTCGATCAATTCCAGCAGTATCCCAGTGAGCTTGGTAACGATGACCGGAGAGAGTAGCGAGTGCGCCGGACCGTGCTAGGAAAGATAATTCTTGATCGTTTAGGCATGCCCTACGATGGAGGTCATTAATGTCATGGAATGGCTGGGTATTTTCAATACGAATAGCTGAGCTTTCTTGCAGCCCCTTGATTTGTCGAAGACCTATACGGATTGCACCTTGATCTAGTTGTGTATTTTGTATTTTGTTTGATGAAGTAACCTTTTCCACTATAGGTTCGAGTGAATAATTCCATTTGCTATGTTGAACGTCGACTGGAAGGACTACGATATCGTGACGTAGTGCATCTTGAATTAGTTGCGATGGGGAATAGAAACCCATTGGCAAACTGTTGAGTAGGCCACTGTAGAATGCCGCGGGCTCGTGACACTTTAACCATGCAGAAACGTATACAAGTAGCGCAAAGCTGGCTGCGTGTGATTCAGGGAATCCGTATTCCCCAAATCCCTGTATTTGCTGGAACACGCGTTCAGCGAAAACTCTATCGTGTCCGCGTTGCAGCATTCCATCAATGAGTTTGCGCTCGAATTTTTCAAGGCCTCCACGCCGGCGCCATGCTGCCATAGCCCGTCTTAGCTGATCTGCTTCTCCTGCGCTAAATCCGGCAGCTACCATCGCTAGTTCAATAACTTGTTCTTGAAAAATAGGGACTCCAAGCGTTCTCTGAAGGACTTCCTGAACCTCCTGACTGGGGTACGTTACCGGCTCTAGCCCTTGACGGCGCCGAAGATATGGATGAACCATATTGCCTTGGATAGGTCCGGGTCGAACGATAGCGACCTCAATGACTAGATCATAGAAATAGTTTGGTCGCAAACGCGGGAGCATCGACATCTGTGCACGTGACTCTACTTGGAACACGCCGATGCTATCGGCACGCTGTAGCATTTTGTACGTTGCGGGATCTTCTGCAGGAATATTTTGGATTGTGATCTTGCGATTAGTTGTTGAGAGGGCTCGAAAATTATTGNTGAGNTCAAGNCTTTTGCGAATAGCAGTTAACATTCCTAGTGCAAGAATATCGATTTTCAACAAGCCTAATGATTCCAAATCGTCTTTGTCCCATTGTATGACTGTACGATTTTCCATTGCGGCGTTTTCAATAGGAACTAAATGATAGAGGGGGGCGTCAGAGATGATGAACCCGCCTACATGCTGAGAAAGGTGGCGAGGAAATCCTAGAATTTGATTGATTAGAGTGAGATATAGCTGAGTCATTTTGCTATTCGGATCAATNCCGATATTTGTTAGGCGCTGATGTAGTTCATTTTTGTTATCCCACCAGGAAATTGACTTGGCTAGTAAATCTATAAGGTCATGATCAAATCCGAGGGCTCTCCCTACATCACGTATAGCACTTCGGGGACGATATGTGATGAGAGTGGCCGCGAGAGCAGCTCTATTGCGGCCATATTTTTTATAAATATACTGTATGACTTCCTCGCGTCTCTCGTGTTCAAAATCGACGTCTATATCGGGTGGTTCATTTCGTTCTTTAGAAATAAATCGTTCGAATAAGAGGCGCATCCGAGAGGGGTCTACCTCAGTAATATGGAGGCAATAGCAAACGGCAGAATTTGCTGCTGATCCGCGACCTTGGCATAGAATATTACGTTCCCGGGCAAATTGAACGATATCGTGTACGGTAAGAAAATAATGTTCGTAACTTAGTTCTTTAATCAAAGTTAGTTCTTTTTCTATGAGGGCGATGACATNATCTGGAATGCCTTCTGGCCATCGTTTAGCCGCTCCGGAATAGGTGAGAAGCCGAAGATATTTTCTCGATGTGGTGCCGGGTGGTATGACTTCTTTTGGATAGCTGTAGTGCAGCTCGTCGAGTGAGAACGTGCAGCTTTTTGCGATGACAGTGGTTTCTCTTAAAAATCTTTTGGGGTAGAGCTGTTCTAATTTTTCTAGTGGTCTCAAATGACGTTCACTATTGGGTAGGAGCTTGAATCCCAAGGAACTAATGGGTTTATTTAATCGAATGCTCGTTAGTGTATCGAGAAGTGGTTTACGACTGGGTAGATGCATTCGTACATCGTTGCTAGCCAGAATAGGTTGATTGAATTTTTTTGAAAGNAAGAGGGCATTTTTTAANCGCTCATGGTCGTCGTATAACAAGAATTGTTCCAGTCCTATCCAGAAGCGATTTGTATGGGCTAATAAAGCTTCTCCTTGGCGATATAAAGTATCGATCATAAGATTTTCTGGAATCCAGAGTATGGTGCAGGTGTTGCTACATTGTTGTAGATCAGACAGTTTGAAATGATAGTTCCCTTTGGGGGATTGTCGTCTGGAGTGCGTGATAAGTTGGCATAGCTGAGTGTATCCATCCCGACTGGGCGCTAGAACTATGAGTTTGAGAGGAGGAGGCATGTTATGCATTGTCTCTTCTCCCTTTATTGTGGTTTCGCAAATAGTTTCAGTAGTATCTGGTGGAGTATTCAAGTTCGCGTTGAGCTCTGCTCCAATGATCAACTTGATCCCAAGTTCTCTTGCTTTTATGTGTGCTTTCACGATACCGGCAACAGAACACTCATCCGTAATAGCAATGGCTTCGTATCCTAGATGATAAGCCTGCTCAACTAGTTCTTCCGGATGGGAGGCGGACTTAAGAAAACTAAAATTACTCTTACAATGAAGCTCTGCGAATCGCAGTGTTTTTGTAGGGGATATACTTGTTTCAAGAGAAGTAACCATGGAGAAACCATCCATTGGTATTACGGTAGACCCAACAAAGGGCACCGTGTTGATTGCGTGCGATAAAATAATCACGAACTGTATGTGTTTCCCACCATCCTCCGTCAAGACGTTCAGGGCCGTTTATGAGCTCGAGTTTTCTGGGATTGATATTGCGTGCAGGCTCGAGTAACCAGAGAGGTCTATGTCTGGATTGAAACGGTAGCTCCAACTTATGGTTACTTGATAAGTGTGACGTAGGTATACCCGGTGACCATGCGTATTCGGGACGATGATCTTCATGACACTGTATATTCTGTAAGCAGTCTTTTCCCATTCGGGCGATAATTTGATCAATAAAGTCACCAGGCGGATTGTCTTTCGTAAAAGGTGCCCCAAAAAGATGGGGACTGTTGAAATTTGACTTGTTAAGTAATTCAGTATTTGNGGCAGTAAGGATTATTGAAATCACCTCTTCAGGCATTTCGGCTTTATCGAGAGTGAGAGAGCTCAGATTAAGAATAGATTCTGATGTCGATCGGGAGAGAGCAAATTTAACCTCGATTTCTTGATGCGCGCCAGATAGTGATTTAAAACCCCATGTTATTTGAGAGCACCGTAACTGATGAATATTGAGCCAGTGCATTAACTCGTCTGTTAGATGCTTCATCGGTTGAATAAGAGTTTGTTTGTTCATGACGGACTCCATTAGATGGAGTGAAGAATGGAATTTAGGATGCGGAGTTTCGAATAATTGAGGGTCTGGGAGTGTTCCGGTGAGTTTGTCTAGGTATTCAATTAGTGANTTATTGAAGCGTCTCCCCAGTTCTTTTCGTGGTAGTTGAAACAGCTTTCCTAGCTGGAATATTCCCATATTGGAAAGTCTCTCGATGGTTTTCTTTTCCAACTTCGTATGCCTGATGGAAACTTCTGAGAGAGAATCCATGCTTAGTTGTTTTAGTTGTTCTGGATTGGGAAAGTCGTTCACTTTTTTGGGTACTTGGAATGTTTTTTGGGATTTGGCGAGAACTATTGCCCCAAGGGGTGTATGCGATATTCCGAGAGATGCGGAATGACCCAGTTTGTCGATCGATTGTCCTAATTCCTTGACTAATATTCTTAGTCCTCCAAAGAGACGTAGACTTTTTGCTACGTCTAGGAGAAGGACTGATGGTTCAGATATGCTGACTAATGGTGTGTATCTATAGGCCAGTGCTGCTATTTTTTTCAGTTGTATCTGTTCTTCGGAATGATCTTTCTCAAAATGCATTAAATTTGTTACGAGGCTATAGGCTGTTGCAATATTGTTTCCTTTGCGAATACCTCTGATTTCAGCCTGATCGTTGAGTAGTTGGACTTTGTTATTCTCTATTAGAACTATGGGGCGATCTGTGTGTGTAGATATTCGCTTTTCGAAAATTTCTATTCCTAATTTTGGGAAATAAATTCCTGCCCACAACTTCATACGAGTTGCATTTGCTTTCTTGAGTATTTTGATTTGTTTTGGTGGATCCTTGTCCGGTGTGTAGTAGAGGATGCACTCGTTGCTGTCTTGCTGGATGAGATAGAANAATTCTTCTTTTGAATCTTTCTTGTAGGTGTGAACTCTCGTAGATCTATCGACATATCTGGTATTGCCCACCCACCTCGACGTTTGATGACCGAAACGGTTATTTTATCCTCCGATACTGCGGGTAAGAGATGGAGGCGAAGCTCTGCTGAGGAAGCTTGTCGAATAGCCGCTGCCGGACGAAAGAGCGTTGCCCACGTGTTCCCTTGTTTGGCCCGGACTTGTAAGCGGCGTATATCTGAAAGCTCTAGTTGTTTCTCATCTAACCATGCTAGGGCGGCACTGCATGTGCCTGATTGGAGTGCTTTCTCTAGAGACCATAATGCTTCTTTGTGATTTTGAGGATGTATTAAGAGTATTTTCTTGTGATTAATACCAAGCGCTTCCAGAGCCGGAGCATACGGAATATAAGGTGGATTGATCCATGTAATCCATCGGGANTCGTTTTGACTTAGATGACTCAGTGCTGGTGCCATAAGGCGCAGCTCGCCAATGCCTGAGGTATCGTGCAGAAATTCTGTTAGTCCTCCCTGGGGCCATCCTCGGTTATAAAATATGGTATCTAGGTCGTTAAACCCGGTTGGAGTGCCCGTATTTTTNGGTGTTACTTCAGTAATTGATTTTGCGTTCCACAGTGGAACGCCGGGTGGTATTTTTAATTGGTTGTTTTTTTTCTTGGAGTTGGGGCTTTTTGGATTGGAGCGTAGTGCGGACGATTTGAGAAATTCCATTTTTCAAAGGTACATTTTTGTACAGGGCCGGACAGATTAACTGTATGTATATACAGTATCAAGTGAGATCTGTTTTTTTTATGAATTTCCCCACTCATACCGTCTCTTGGGTATATTGCATCTATGCGAAGTTTGTATTTAGCGGTGGTTGTTCAGTTTTCTTTGATTGCGAGCGCGATCGAGTACGANCATGGCACCTCGTATCTGGAGCCGCTGAAGTACGAGCGCGGTTTTCAACATTTCGACTACGTCAATCCGGAGGCGCCGAAAGCGGGCCGTTTGCGAGCCGCCGGCATGGGCACCTATGATAGTTTCAATGGGATTCTGGATAGGGGGCGTGTGGTTGGAGGCGTCTGGCGTCTGGGCGAAGCGGTCCTGGTCTACGATCGTCTGCTCGAGCAAGCGGTTGATGAGCCTGCCAGCTATTACGGCCGCTTGGCCGAAGGGGTCTGGGTCTCTGACGATTTCAAGCAGTTTGCATTCAAGATCCGAGCGGGGGCGCGTTGGCACGATGGCGTTCCGTTAACGGTAGACGATGTCATTTTTACGTTTGAGACGATGCGTGAAAAAGGAGCTGCGGGGGTGCGTACCGCCCTGTTAGAGCTGGGCTCTATCGAACGACTGGACGATGACGAGGTATTATTCACGGTGAAGCCGGACTCACCGGCNAATCCCGANCTGGTGTTCTCTATTGCCAGCTANTCGATTCTTCCCAAGCACTATTGGGAGGCGGCCGACCGGGATATCAGTAAGACAACGATCGAGCCTCCGCTTGGTAGTGGTCCGTATCGGATTAAGGACTTCCAGTTGGGACGTAATATCACCTACGAACGGGTGGAGGATTATTGGGGCAAAGATATCCCCGTGAATCGTGGTCGNTATAACTTTGCCATAGTGAAGCGTGANTATTTTCGCGATGAGAATGTNCTNCTTGAGACGCAGAAAGGNGANGTGATCGATATNCGNACGGAGACNGTCTCGAAGAACTGGGTGACGCAGTACAANTTNCCTGCGGTGCAGAANGGNCTNTTTAAAAAAGAGTTGGTGGATCTCTCNCGTCCGTGGGGTCTGTGGGCTCCTGTGTTTTGGAATCTTGAGGTGGAGCGGTTTCAGGATATCCGTGTGCGCGAAGCGTTGTGGTTGCTGTCGGACTTCCGCTGGACGAACCGGGTGTTGATGTACGGCTTTTACAACTATGCCAAAAGCTACTTTTACAACTCCAAGATGGCGTCCAGTGGGATGCCTTCTGCNAAGGAGTTGGAACTCCTGGANCCCTGGCGCGGACNGATTCCGGATCGCGTGTTCACGGAGCCATGGTTGGGGAATGAGACCGACGGNTTTGGTTTNCCNAGAGNGAATATTGCGCGNGCCGTNGANCTTTTTAAANCCGCTGGNTGGGAGATCCAGGACGGCGTTATGCGTCATGTGGAAACGGGTCAACCGTTCACGATCCAGTATATTTTTGGCTCTCCGTTTGGGATGCGCCAAGAGATGCCGTTTATTGGCCTGGTCAAGCGCTTAGGGATCGCGGCGACGGCGCAGACGTTGGAGACATCCAATTGGTTGTATCGTCTACGCAATGGCAAGTTTGATGCCAATCAGGTGTCCTTCGTCCCTGGTTTCGTTCCAGGCATCATGCTGCGTAATCGTCTATCGACGATGGCGGCGGATTCGCCGGGTGGGCAGAACTACGGCAAGGTTCGTAATCCCGCGGTGGATGCGATGATTGATCACATTATGGCAGCACGCACGCCGGAAGACTTCTATGCCGCGACCCACGCACTCGACCGCATTCTGCTCTGGAACTTTTATTACATTCCGGGCCTGGGTGCTCCCGGCTATCGATTGGTCTGGTGGGATCGCTTTGGTCGACCGGAAGATCCGCCTCGGATGCAACGGCCGGTGTGGATTGATACCTGGTGGTGGGACGAAGAGAAGGCGGCCCGCGTTGAGCGCGGACTGGATGAATTGGCGAGTGAAACTAACTAGTCCCCAATATTAGACAAGCGCTTCGATTAGGTAGGGCCCATCCACTTCCAAGCCGCGTTTCAAGGCGAGATTAAAGGCGTGAGTTGAATCGACACGTTCACCGGGTACTCCCATCCCATTTGCAAGGCTGACCCAGTCGAGGTCAGGATTGGTGAGCTCGAGCATTCCCATAGCTTTAGGACCAGGATTGTGTGCGCCCACTCGGGCAAATTCGACCTGAAGAATGGAGTACTTGCGGTTGGAGAAAATGATTGTAGTGATGTCGAGGTTCTCTCTAGCGTGAGTCCAGAGGGCTTGTACCGTATACATTCCTGCGCCGTCTCCTTCCAGAGCTAACACCTTTCTGTCCGGGCACGCTATTGCTGCACCTGTTGCAAGGGGAAGTCCTATTCCAATGGCGCCACCGGTTAGATCCATCCAGTCATGCGGATGAGCAGATCGGGTAGCACTTGGAGCAAAGCCTGATGTGCCTGATTCGTTTACGATAATCGCGTGCTCTGGCATTTGAGCAGCTAAACTTTGTCCGATTGTCGCTCCGCTTAGCTTACTCTCGGTTGGTAAGGTGGCTTCTGCATAACTGTTTCTTTTCGGCTGTGTGTGGGTTGCACCGATTTCGTCTACGACAGATTGAAGTGCATTAATAATATTTTCGTTTGGCGTTGCTAGAGAAATTGCCTCACAACTTCCTGGTGTTAATTCACTTGATTTTCCTGGGTAGGCAAAAAACGTTACGGGGGCTTTTGTACCAACCAAGATCAGATAGTCCAATCCATCCAATACCTTTTCGGCTTGTTCCGCAAAGTAGGGCACTCGGTTTATATCTACTTCCCCAGCTCCTCTGCTTATGCGAGTAAGAAAAGTGTCTCCCAGTAATCGTGCGCCTGTGGCAGAAGCTATTTTTCCAGCTAACGCTAGTCCCTCCGAAGTCGTTGCGGCACCGTTCAGTAAAAGAGCGCTTCGCTTGTTAGATTTCAGTGCTTTTGCAACTTTTATAATAGTTTCCGACGAAGGATCTGGAGGTATTAATTTTGGTAAAGGTGCGGCAGCCTTCGATGCATCATTCCACGCAGTATCTGCTGGCAGTATGAGCGTAGCAATTTGACCTGGGGGTCCGTAAGAAGCTTGTACTGCGATGGCCGTATCTTCGGCGACTTTGGAGGCGGATTCACTCACGTGGATCCAGCCTGATACCGGTGANGCGAAGCCTTCAATATTAGAAGTTAGTGGTGCATCAAGATGCCTGTGGTAGGTCGCATGTTCGCCTACGATATTGACGATTGGAACCCTTGCCCGGCGGGCATTGTGCAAGTTGGCGAGTCCGTTTGCCATACCCGGACCAAGGTGGAGCAATGTGCAGGCAGGTTTCCCTGCCATGCGGGCATAACCGTCCGCAGCACCGGTGACGACTCCTTCGAAAAGCCCAAGAACACCTCGCATACCGTCCTCTTTATCTAGCGCTGCAACAAAATGCATTTCTGATGTGCCTGGGTTTGTAAAGCACACTTCTACACCAGAGGCTACGAGTGTTTGTAATAAAGTATCTGCACCATTCATAAAATGTAGTGTACCGGTTCTTGGATTAAATTCCGCAGGAAATCCCAGCTTGATTTAATAAAAATGGGTGTTTGGCTTTGCAAGAAACCATACGGTCGGTAGGCTGCCCTCTCGAAGGTGAGGAGGTTCGATGGACTACGACTACGATCTTTTTGTAATAGGAGCAGGCTCGGGAGGGGTCCGTGCGGCTCGTATGTCAGCTGCTCTTGGAGCATCCGTCGCGATTGCGGAAGATAGATATTTAGGGGGTACCTGTGTCAATGTTGGGTGCGTTCCCAAAAAGCTTTTTGTGTACGGTTCTCATTTCAAAGAAGATTTTGAGGATGCGAGCGCTTACGGTTGGTCTGGTAGCTCTCCAGAATTTGATTGGTCAGTATTGAGAGATAATAAAACTAAGGAAATCAAACGGTTAAATGGAATATATCATAATCTTTTGACATCTCCGGGAGTTGAAATAATAAGTAGTAAGGCTAGGCTAAAAGATGCACACACCGTGCAGATCGCAGGAGATACGGTAAGCGCAGACAAGATTCTAGTGGCTACTGGATCTTGGCCGATTGTCCCTGAGTTTCCGGGGAGTCAGCACATGATTACAAGCAATGAGGCCTTTTATCTGGACAACTTTCCTGAACGCGTTGTAATTCTCGGAGGTGGTTATATTGCGGTTGAATTTGCCGGGATATTTCATGGTCTTGGGGCGGAAACGACTCTTATTTATCGAGGTGATCTTTTTCTTCGAGGTTTTGATAAGGGGGTGCGTACATTTGTTTTCGATGAATTGCGAGAAAAAGGGATTGATGTTCGGTTTAACACTAATATTGAATCGATTGAAGCGAACGGTCATGAACGAATAGTCCGTCTCAATACAGGGGAAACATTAGTGGCGGACGATGTTTTATGTGCTACTGGACGAAATCCGTTAACAAAAGATTTAGGTTTAAGAGAAGCCGGCGTAGCGACTGGATCTAACGGAGAAGTTCTGGTGGATGAAAATTACCGGTCTTCTGTGAAGAATATATTTGCGATAGGCGATGTCATTGGACGGGTTCAGTTGACTCCCGTTGCCATCGCTGAAGGGATGTGCATTGCCTATAACCAGTTTAACGATGAAAACCGCCGTGTGTCGTACGAGAACATTCCGACGGCAGTGTTTTGCCAACCAAATATAGGTACCGTTGGTCCGACAGAAGAGAGGGCACGAGAACTATATCCTCGGTTGAAAGTATACGAGTCAACTTTTAGGGCAATGAAACACACTTTGTCTGGAAGGCAGGAACGCATGTTGATGAAGCTGCTGGTGGATGAAGATACAGATCGTGTCGTTGGAGCGCATATGGTTGGTCCGGATGCCGGAGAAATTATTCAAGGTCTAGGCGTTGCTATCAGTGCGAAGGCTACTAAAGCTGATTTTGATACGACGATTGGTATACATCCAACGGCGGCAGAAGAATTTGTGACAATGAGAGAGGCGATTCGATGAGTAAGAATTATTTGGGGTTAGTGTTGTGTCTCCTGGTTGTAGGTTGTAGTCCAAACAATGAAGTGGTTGACAACTCCACGAACGGAACGAGGGTTAATATTATTTTGTTCTTGGGTGATGGAATGGGAATTTCAACGGTAACCGCGGCCCGCATATTGCAAGGGCAGATAGAGGGCCGTGCGGGTGAAGAAAATTATTTAGGTTTTGAACGGTTTCCCAATGTTGCTCTTGTTAAAACCTACAATACTGATGCTCAGGTGCCAGACTCTGCCGGTACGATGACGGCGATTATGACAGGGAGTAAAACGCGGGCTGGGGTGATTGGTGTAGGGCCAGAGGTCGAAAGGGGCGATTGCGTAGGTTCTCGCGAATACACCTTGCCGACATTACTGGAAAAATTNGAACAAGACGGCTACCGCACGGGAATTGTCTCCACAACGACGATTACCCATGCGACCCCCGCGGCAACATATGGACATTCTCCCGATAGAAATTGGGAGCTAGATACTGCGATTCCTGAAGAGCACCGGCTTGACTGTAAGGACTTGGCCGCACAACTAGTGGAATTTGAGTTTGGTGACGGTCTTGATCTGGCGCTTGGCGGAGGACGCTATATGTTTTATCCGACAGATGTAGCAGACAGTGAGTATCCGGATCAGATGGGTGGCCGAACCGATGGAAGAGATCTTGTCCAAGAGTGGTTGTCCGAAAGGGATGGGAGACAGTTTGTTACGAATAAAAAGGCATTTGGCAAATTACCTGCAGGGGAGGGACAGGTACTTGGTCTATTCGAACCATCGCATATGCAGTTTGAGGCCGATCGGCATGATGGACCGGATGGCGAACCCTCGATTGCTGAAATGACCGAATTTGCCATTAATCATTTGAGTGGTAAGGAGGGTTTTTTCCTTATGGTTGAAGGGGGACGCATCGATCATGCGCATCATGCTGGAAATGCCCAGAGAGCCCTTGTCGACGCCATTGCATTCTCTGAGGCGATCGATAAAGCGGTAGAAATGACCGACGTAAACAATACGCTCATATTAGTGACGGCCGATCACAGTCACACATTAACTATTAGCGGATATCCATCTAGAGGTAATCCGATATTGGGGTATGCATCAATTGGAAACGAGCCTCTAGAGGATGAGGATGGGAATCCCTATACCACCTTGGGATACATCAATGGGCCTGGAGCGTTAGATNTTCCTAACAGTGACGACCCTGAGGATTTGAATTATCGACAATTATCGGCGATTCCTCTGAGGTCTGAAACGCATGCCGGAGAAGATGTGGCTGCTTATGCTTTGGGCCCTGGAGCCCTTAGACTTCGTGGTGTGATAGACCAAAATGAGATATATAACGTCATGTTAGAATCGGTNAAATAGATCTTTTGAAAAGATCGAGTAATTAGTAACGCGAGTTAGATAATGGATCTGCTTACTGTTTTTTTTGAAGGCCTGGATGGTGTGCTAGGCGCGGCTTTTTGGTTTCCCTATGTGCTCTTAGGCGTAGGAATTTATTTTACGTTGTATCTGAAGTTTCCACAGATTCGATATTTTAGGGAAGCTTGGCGAATTTTATTCGATCGCAAACAACGTCAAAAAGATGACTCGGCGGAGGGGGATACCAGCCATTTTCAGGCGTTAGCCACAGCGCTATCGGGTACAGTGGGTACTGGAAATATAGGCGGGGTGGCCTTTGCTATTTTCTTGGGAGGACCGGCTGCTCTCTTTTGGATGTGGGCCACAGCGTTTGTGGGCATGACAACAAAATTTGTAGAAGTAACGATTTCACACAAATACCGCGTTAAAGATGATGAGGGACGTATTGCTGGCGGACCGATGTATTACATGGAACATGGCTTAAATATGAAGTGGCTGGCAATATTTTTTGCGGTCGCAACGGTGATCAGTTCCATTGGTTCAGGGAATCTACCGCAATCCAATAATTTGGCATCTGGTATAGAAAGTTCTTTTGGTCTGCCAATGTGGATAACCGGATTAGTTCTAGCTGCATTGTTAGGTTTGGTAATTATTGGGGGAATTAAACGCATTGCAGCTGTTACTTCGAGAGTCGTTCCNGTCATGGGGATTTTATATACGATAGGCGCCTTTTCAGTAATCATTCCGAATATTCATCAAGTAATTCCTTCATTGGTATCGATCTTTACCTCTGCGTTTTCAGGAAGTGCAGCTGTGGGAGGTTTTCTCGGAGCGAGTTTTGCNTACGCCTTCAATCGTGGAGTAAATCGCGGCCTTTTTTCTAACGAAGCTGGTCAAGGTTCTGCTCCCATTGCTCATGCGTCGGCTCGGACGAGCGAACCAGTGTCAGAAGGATTGGTTTCAATTCTTGAGCCGTTTATTGACACTCTGATTATTTGCACTTTGACCGGTTTAGTTATTCTTTCTTCGGGGGTCTGGTCTGAAAAATTTGAAACAAACTTCCAACGGATAGATTCGGAAATCGTAGACGGAACCTATAGTGATTTGAATCCTAAGCATGTGGCTATTCTATCGGCACATCTCGATATGAGCCCTCCGATGGATGATCCTGTTAAAGCCTATAATGGAACATTGATTGTTTTAAATGGGGAGATACAGGAGAGAAAAGTTACCGTACTGCATAATCGATCTATTGCTGAGGAAGTGATAATTATCAAAGATGGGATGCCTTACTCAGGCGACCTATTAGTTAGCAATGGTGCATTGGAATCTGAATTCTCAATGCGCGGCAAGTCACTGCTCCATTCGGTGCCTCTAACGGCAGAAGCCTTTAAGCGCGGGTATTTAGGAAGCTGGGGTCAGTATACCGTGACGTTAGGTTTGGTGTTGTTCGCTTTTTCGACAGCAATCGCTTGGTCTTATTATGGNGATCGAGCCATGGTGTATCTTTTTGGTATTAAGTCTGTNCTNCCNTATCGGGCGGTTTATGTCGTCGGTTTTTTTCTTGCAACGGTTGTGGATACGTCGCTTGTTTGGTTGATTAGTGCGGTGTCACTNGCNCTGATGGCNTTGCCNAANNTGTTAGGAATTACGCTTTTGTCTAAAGAAATGAAACAAACAGATGCAAGTTATTGGTCGTCCAAAGATTAGTTGAGTGTATTCGTTGGATTACAACCCGTACATATTGCATATACCCTTTTGGGATCGTTAGATAGCAAAAAGTTAGAGATGTCTCGGATTGCCGGCAGTTCCATAAACCGCGATGTGAGAAGTTTTTCTTGCGTTTCACTTTCTATGAATTTGAGGGCAAAATTGTTTGTAATTTCTTGCAAAAATAGTTCTTGGGGCGATAGTGATTTTTCGATTTTTTTCACGTCGAAATTGTCATTTATTCCTGCGATTGATGCTGCGGATTTGATGGCGTCATCGAGATGTCCGAGTTGATCGACTAGACCATTTTCGAACGCGTTGAGTCCAGTCCATATTCGACCTTGTGCTATTCGATCGACATTATCCGGATCCATATTTCTGCCACGAGCCACCAAATCAACGAAAGTGCGGTAGGTAAATTCAACCGTCGATTGCAATACTCTAGCCGTCGTTTCGTTTATATCCTCAAATGGGCTCACACCTGAGCTTAAGGGTCCTGTTTCAACTCCGTCATAATTTACACCAACAGCAGTTAGGCTTTTTTCGAATGTCGGGAGAATGCCGAATACTCCTATCGAACCGGTGATCGTTGTTGGTGCTGCCCAAATCTCGTCTGCGGTTGCTGCAATCCAATATCCTCCGGACGCGGCAGTTCCTGCCATTGAAACGATGACTGGTTTTCCAATTGTTTGAACAAGTTCTAATTCTTGACGAATTAATTCCGAAGCTAATGCACTACCTCCTGGTGAATCAATACGCAACACTATTGCTTTGATTTGTTCGTCATTTCTGGCCTCTCGAATTAGTTCAGCAATAGAAACTGCGCCTATTGAGCCACGGGGTTGTGTACCCATTAGAATATTACCGCTTGCTACTATCACTCCAATCTGATCTTTCTCGCTGGGAAATGGACTTTCCTCGATGGCAATTCCCTGAAGATAGTTCTGAATTCCGATCCGTCTATAGTGATTCTCATCGACATTGGTATGTTCCTGTACGCGTTTGTCAATTTCCTCGTATGTTAGGAGCTCGGTAATTAAGCCTTGTTCCATTGCTACTCGTGCAGCATCGCCATTAGATGCAAGCAATAGCTGATCGTATTCTTCGGAATATTTTCGAATGTGTTCTTCGGTTAATTGTCTGTTTCTGGCGATACTTTGTAGGGTTGTATCCCATAGTTGTCCGATGACCGTACGATTGTCTTCTTTGGCTTCCTCGGACATGTTTGAACGCACGAACGGCTCGACCGCCGCTTTATGCGTTCCGACGCGAAATACATGGATATTGATTTGAAGCTTTGTAAATAGGTCGTGGAAATACGGCTGTTTACTAGATAAGCCACTTAAAATCATTTCGCCGAATGGATGCATATAGATGTCGTCGGCATAACTAGCAAGCAGATACTGACCTTGACTGAAGTAATTCCCTAAGGCTATTACGGGTTTGCCACTTTTCTTGAAATGAGTAATCGCCTTTCCGATCTGATCCAAGTGAGCTGAGGATGCTCCCGTTAAGGATGTCGGATCGATTACGAGGGCGGTGATTCGGTCGTCTTCACTGGATTTTTTTATTGCTTTAATGACATCAGCTACGATTGTCTGTCCTTGTATAGGACTAGATAAAAGACTCGATAAACCGCCAAAATCAGCACGTTCTTCTACCAGAGCACCAGTCGGTTTTAGAAGTAATGCGGTGCCAGATTGTATTTCTGGAGGGGTTGGAGCTAAGAAAAGGATACTTAACAGTATTCCAAAAAAAAGAAGTAGCAGAAGATTGGCTGCGACATTGCGAAGAAATTTAAACAGTCGACCGATTCGTTTGAGCAATTGGAGCAATGTATTTTTGATAGCCATATGTGGGTTCTTCCAAGATTGGTGACATTCTCGTGATTCCTGGCCCAAAAGAAAAGCCCACCTGAGCAAAGAGGCTGTTCACTCTGATATTCTCATCTTNCTCATACAAACTAATAGGGAAAGTAAAGGCCTTGGCATCAANACCATTGTGGGAGTGGTCGGAACTTTGTNAGGCTTTGGGACTTGCTGATTNTAATGGACCAGAAATAGTTGGTTTGGAGTTTGATTCTAGGAAAGTAGCGTCAGGCGATTTATTTNTCGCTTTAAAGGGGAGGTCGAATCAAAAAAAAGGTGCCCGAGAGGAAGTNGTCCGTGACGGACACGATTTCCTAAATGCAGCTGTTAGTAGAGGGGCCTGTGGTGTGTTGGTCAATAGATCCGCTGAGTTGGGGGCAGTGCCTCAATTAGTAGTACAAAATACGTATAAGGCAATGGAGCAACTCGGTTCCCATAGGCGTCAGTCTTTTGCAGGTCAGCTCATAGCTATCACTGGGAGTAGTGGTAAAACTACGCTAAAAAGTTTTTTACAGGCAGCGATCCAAAATATTGGATCGGTCTCCGCTTCAGAGGGTAGTTTTAATAATTATATTGGTGTCCCGCTGAGTCTGGCGCGCATACCTCGGGATTATGGTTACGCAGTCATTGAAATTGGTACCAATCATTTTGGTGAGATAGCTCCGTTATCTCACCTCGCAAATCCGGATATAGCGGTAGTGCTAAATGTTCAACCAGCCCATATAGGCAATTTCTCGAGTCTTGAATCGTTAAGACAAGAAAAGCTGTCGATAAGTGATGGTATTAGACCCGGAGGGACGTTGGTATTGCCGGATAGCCCTGAGTTTGATGATTATTACAGTGAAAATAGAGTTGTTCGATTTGGGTTCTCTGATAAAGCAGATATTCAGATAATCTACGAAAACGATGACAGTATTGAATTTCGTCAAGGTCCAGCGAAAAAACAAGCACTTAGTATGTTAGTTCCAGGAGGTGGAAGACATCGTGCAGAAACAATGGCTGCCGCCGGAGCTGTTTTGTATGCGCTTGATCTTCCTTTAGAAGCTTTGTCAAACCTTCATAACGAGAACGTCCCGGCTGGTCGTGGCAACACATTGCAGGTTGCTGGAGTCTCAATCGTTGATGATAGCTATAATGCTAATCCAGCGAGCATGGTTGCCGCCCTCGACACATTTAGAAAAAAATATGGCGAGGGACGTAAATTTGCGATCTTAGGCGATATGGCTGAGCTTGGCGCAGAATCTGCGCGTTACCACAAGAGTTTATCGAAAGAGGTGGCGGGTCTAGATGGCGTTTATTGTGTAGGGGCTTTTATGCGTCAACTCTACGAAGCGATTCCATTAACGATGCGCAAAGGTTTCTACGGACAAGCAGACGAGACTTTGATGGATAGTCTCAAATGCCAAATCAAAGAAGGGGATCAAATACTAGTAAAGGGATCGAATAGCGTATTTTGGCAGGCGGGTTTTGTAAATGATCTGGTTTCTGAGTTAGAAGCGCGGTAAAAGCGAGAAAAGGATTCAATTTCAATTGGCTGGTATAGTGTTTGGTTCCGAGCAATCCCCAATTAGGGCAATAAGTCAAAATGGATGACCATTTTCAATGATCGTTGATGTGCAAGGTCGGAAGTTTCGTAACCTGCGTCTGAGTTTGACGGCTGCCTGCAATTACGCGTGCACTTACTGTGTGCCGGATGGAAAGAAACTACAAGCGGCATCATCAGAACTGTCGGCAGATGAAATGGTTCGAGCAGTTCAGTTACTTGTTGAAGGAGCGGGTATAGAAAAACTCCGTATCACTGGGGGTGAGCCTCTTCTTTCAGATAAATTCGATGATGTTATTGTCGGTGTGATGGGGCTGAATCTGTCAGATGTAGCTCTAACAACCAACGGACAGTTATTGCCTCGGAAGGTTGAAGTGATTAAGCGAAGTGGTTTGAGGCGGATCAATATCAGTTTAGACACTTTAGATCCAAACGCGTTTCGTTCTATAGCCCGTAGTGGGGATTTGGCAACGGTGCTGCACGGAATCGAACTCATGTTAGATGCTGGTCTCAAAGTAAAAATAAATATGGTGCCGATGAGAACAGTAAATATGGATCAAGTCATGCCAATGCTTGATTGGTGTATGGATCGAAACGTGGAATTGAGATTCATTGAGCTCATGAATATGGGGCACTTGAAGCACAATGCCGTGTACCAACGCGATTTTGTGGGTATGGATGATTTGCTGAGGTTGGTGGGAGCGAAATATGAATACTCACGGGTTGATGCTGATTATGATTCAACTTCAGTTCGTTACGAGATAGCTAACAAAGGTTCGTTTGGCATAATTGCAAACGAGAGCGAGCCTTTCTGCAGTTCTTGTACGCGTTTGCGATTGTCTTCCAATGGGTACATTTACGGATGTCTATCGAGCACCAGTCGACATGCTATGCATGAGGTGTTGCAATTGCCCAAACATTTGGCTTTAAACGCTATTCAGTCGATTTTGAGAGGGGCTCTTGCTGATAAACAGCCTGTTGCGTTTACAGGTGAGGTCACTGTGATGAAATTCATTGGTGGCTGACGAATTTACCCGTCTTATAGCGACAGTGGGGAGTCGCAAACTGCCTCCTGTAGAATTATGGCAGCCGGAAACAGTTGGTGAAATAGACATTACCATACGCCGCGACGGGGTATGGTTCCATGAGGGACGTGAGATAAAACGTCAATCGATTGTGAATCTATTTTCGACGGTGCTGAGGCGCGACGAAAATCAGTTCTTTCTCGTAACCCCAGTAGAAAAACTTAAAATTGAAGTCGAAGATGTTCCTTTTGTCGCTGTCGCAATGGAGGTGGACGGGACCGGAGCCAGTCAACGTCTTTTGTTTACTACGAACTGTGGAGACCACGTTCTAGCCGGTAGTGAAAATCCAGTACGGATGGGACAGGACCGAGGGGAACAACGCCCGTATCTGATGGTGCGAAATAATTTAGATGCTCTAATTTGCAGAAGTGTGTTCTATAGGCTTGCCAACCTGGTAGAAGGTGATGATGAGATGTATCTCGTTAGTGATGGAGTCCGGTTCCCTCTTGGTCACATGTTAGGGTAATTGGGACNAACCAAGCCCCTCTGGGACAACCCAATTTATGTTTTGTGCAGGATCCTTGATGTCGCACGTTTTGCAGTGCACACAATTCTGTGCATTGATTTGAAATCTAGGTTCCCCTTCTTCTTCNACTATTTCATANACTCCAGCAGGACAGTAACGCTGAGCTGGTTCGTTATATTTAGGGAGGTTTTCTGNTAGGGGAATGTTGGGATCAATTAAGGTTANATGACAAGGCTGGTCTTCTTCGTGATTCGTGTTGGANAGAAAGACACTAGATAGTTTGTCGNAGGAGATTTTTCCATCGGGCTTAGGGTAATCGATTTGGGGCGATGATTCTGCTGATTGCAGTGTTGCATGGTCCGGCGTTGGATCTTTAAGTGTCCACGGAAATTTGCCTTTGAAGAGTTGTTCAACGAANGAATANGCAGAGCCAAAGAAAATTCCGAATTTATGCCAAGCNGGCCCGGCATTGCGTGTTGANTTCAATTCTTCGAATAGCCACGAATNTTGAAAGCGAGTCTGGANATCAATTTCTGTNCCGGCTTCANCATTAGTAAGTGCAGCAAATGTGGCTTCNGCAGCCAGCATTCCNGACTTCATGGCGGTATGACTACCCTTTACCTTTAAAACNTTTAAAAATCCTGCATCGTCTCCAATAAGGGCTGCTCCAGGTACCGTTAGTTTTGGTAGTGCCTGAATTCCTCCCTTAACAAGAGCTCTAGCTCCATAAGAAACGCGTGTTCCNCCCTCGATTACCTTTTGTATGATCGGATGATGNTTCCATCTTTGCATTTCGTCAAAGGGACTCAGGTGAGGATTGGAATAACTGAGGTCCGTGATGAGGCCTAAAGCNACCTGGTTGTTCTCTAGATGATATAGAAAGCTACCGCCAGTAGTGTGTCCAAAAGTACCGAGGGGCCACCCGAAAGCGTGTACGACTTTCCCTGGTTGATGCTTTCCAGGATCAATATCCCAGAGTTCCTTGATACCTATTGCGTAATGCTGTGTGCTGCTATTGTCACGCAACCCAAATTTGCTCATTAGTTCCTTGCCGAGATGTCCGCGGCAGCCTTCGGCAAACAGAGTATATTTTGCGTGCAGTTCATAACCCGGAGTGAATGAGTCTTTGGGCTCACCATTTTTTCCCACACCCATGTCACCCGTTGCAATGCCTTTTACGGAACCGTTTTCGTTATACAGGATCTCAGCGGCTGCAAATCCAGGAAATATATTTACACCGAGNCTTTCGGCGTGTTCGCCTAGCCATCTGCAGAGGCTTCCTAGAGACGTTGCGTAGTAACCTTCATTGTGTAACGGTCCCGGAACCAGGAAATTGGGAAGTTTTATCTGTGCTGTACTACTTGTGAGCATATAGGCTTCATCGGAGGTGACTGGATTGTCTAGCGGNGCTCCTTGCTTTTCCCAATCAGGAATTAATTCGTTGAGGGCATGGGGATCGAAGATGGCTCCTGAAAGAACATGGGCACCAATTTCGCTACCTTTTTCAACGAGACATACAGAAAGTTCTAGACCAGCCTCAGAACTCAGTTGCATGAGTTTGATAGAAGCTGACAGGCCGGCGGGCCCTCCACCTACTATAACGACGTCGAATTCCATGGATTCTCGTTCAATTTGTTCTGTCACTTCGATGTCCTGTTCGTAAAATTGCTGAATTATAAAGCGCAATGTAGGAGAATACCGCGCCNCGTAGTAGTCGAAAGTCGAATTTTTTACGNAGACGTTGAATAGNCTATATTTTTAACGGTTTANGGATGTTTCCGCGTAGCGGGACTTAAGAACAGAAAACGAATTTTGGTAAAACGTAATTTTCTAAGGAAAGTTTGAGAAGACATGAAGGTATTAGTACCAGTTAAACGCGTTGTAGACGCAAATGTNAAGGTCCGGGTGAAACCCGACGGCACTGGAGTGGATCTCGCCAATGTAAAAATGGCNGTTAATCCATTTTGTGAAATTGGNATAGAAGAGGCGGTTCGTTTAAAAGAGGCCGGCACGGCAGACGAGGTGATCGCAGTATCGATTGGTCCAACCCAATCGCAAGAGCAGTTACGCACTTGTCTTGCACTCGGAGCAGATCGAGCTATTTTGGTTGAAACCGATAATGTGCTCGAACCTCTAGCTATAGCAAAGCTGCTCCAAGTGATTTACGAACAAGAAAAACCAGGAGTAACTATTTTTGGGAAACAAAGTATCGACGGCGATAATTCCCAAACTGGTCAGATGTTTGCGGCATTGACAGGATTAGCACAGGGTACTTTTGCATCGGANCTTTCGGTAGATGGAGAAAGTGCTCAAGTCATTCGAGAGGTAGATGGCGGGCTACAGACCGTATCGCTGAANATGCCCATCGTTTTGACTACAGACCTGCGTCTAAATGAACCGCGTTACGCATCTTTGCCAAATATTATGAAGGCGAAGAAAAAACCGCTTGATATAACGACACCTCAGGACCTAGGCATAGATGTTAGTCCTCGAACGGAAGTTTTAAATGTTGCCCCGCCCCCAGATCGAGCGGCTGGAGTTATCGTGGACTCTGTAGAGGCATTGGTCGATAAGCTGAAAAATGAAGCGAAGGTGATTGAATGAGTATTTTAGTAGTAGCGGAACATGATAACGCGGATATACGCCCTGTTACCTTGAATGTGCTCGCGGCGGCTCAAGCCATAGGAGGGGAGGTCGATGTCCTTATCGCTGGATCAGGTTGCCAGTCTGTCGCTGATAGTGCCTCAAATATCGGAGGAGTCCGTGCAGTAAAGGTAGCGGATGACCCGTGTTTTGAAAATGCGTTAGCGGAAAACATTGCACCGTTAGTGGTAGAACTGGCTGCTGATTACGGACATGTGCTAGCAGCTCACACAACGACAGGAAAGAATTTTCTTCCTNGAGTGGCGGCATTACTCGACGTGCAGATGATTTCTGACATTATTGCAGTGGATTCNCCTGACACGTTTCAACGGCCAACTTACGCGGGTAANGCGATTTCAACGGTTAAATCGAATGACAATATGAAAGTGGTTTCAGTTCGTGGTACCGGATTTGACCCGGTTCAATCAGGAGGTGGAAGCGCCACAATTGATTCAGTAGCGGGTTCAGGAGATGTAGGTTTATCCAAGTTCGTTGGTGAAGAGATTGCCAAGTCAGAAAGGCCNGAATTAACGGCAGCAAGNGTAGTTATTTCGGGCGGACGAGGAATGCAAAATGGCGAAAACTTCAAACTGCTAGAGGGAATCGCTGATAAGTTGGGGGCGGCCATGGGCGCGTCTAGGGCGGCGGTAGATGCAGGATTTGTTCCGAATGATATGCAGGTAGGGCAGACCGGAAAAATCGTAGCTCCGGAATTGTATATAGCAGTCGGAATATCAGGCGCTATACAGCATTTGGCAGGTATGAAGGATTCGAAAGTTATCGTTGCGATAAATAAAGATGAGGACGCTCCAATCTTTCAAGTCGCAGATTATGGTCTGGTAGCTGATCTATTTCAGGCAGTACCTGAATTCGAAGAAGCACTTTGAAATAAAGTGAGGAAGGTTATTGGAATGACCTACTCAGTTATTGGTTAATAATTGGGTGTTCGTCGTGCCGTAAACCAGGTGACTGGGGAAGCGTGGCTGTGTATTTGGTCAGTGATGTCCAAAACTAATGAAAAAAGGGCCATGCGAATCAATACACCGTTGTCGGTCTGTCTGAAAATGGCAAGGTTTGGGTTGGTGTTCAAGTCATCATCGAGTTCTTGCGCTTGAGATCTAGAATCTCTTGGAAGCGGATGCATAATCACAGTGTTCGGTTCGCAGAATTCTGTATAGATTGCCTGATTGAGTCGAAATAAACCCTTATATCGATCTGCTTCAGTTTGTGAAGGAAACCGCTCTTCTTGAGTACGAGTAGTATAGACAATGTCTACATGATGAATGCCTTCTTCCATGGAATCCGTCGCATGGACAGCATGACCAAGTTGTTTTAGCTGTTGAACGATGTCATCCGGAGTTTTGAGATCCGGCGGTGATACTAAATGAATGGTTATGTCTTTAAATAATCCCAGTAGTTTTAGTAATGAGTGGACGGCTCTTCCGTATTTCAGATCCCCTACCATGGCAATTCGGAGACCATCTACTGAGCGGGATTTTTCGTTAAGTTCTTTTTTGATGGTATATAAATCAAGTAGTGCTTGGCTGGGATGCTCATTCGGACCATCCCCTGCGTTAATGACAGGCACTCTAGAAGCGCTTGCGAATTCTGCGACGGATCCGGATTCAGGATGCCGCATCACTATGATGTCGCTATAGCCTGATAAAACTCTAGCTGAATCGTAAAGAGATTCTCCTTTAGTTAGCGATGATGCTTTTATTTCACTCGTTTCTCTAACTTCTCCTCCCAAAAGATTGAAAGCACAACCGAAAGAAACTCGGGTACGAGTACTCGGTTCGAAAAACATGTTAGAAAGTATTGCGCCTTGTAGTATGCGTGTTATGCGAATGCGATCTGCGTAAGGCTGCATAGAGTCTGCAATTGCAAATATGTGTTCAATGCCTTTACGGTCAAATTGATCTACAGACAGTATGTGACTACCTACAAACTCCAAACCGGCGCTCCTGTAAGGCGAGATCGCTAAATAAACGCTGAGTCTTCAGCTAATAATAACGTAGGTGCCGCCTTGGTCATAGGATGACTTAGGGAGCCGAGTAATCGATATATAAATATAACCAATTACTGAGCGATGGCGCTGGTATAATAAGGGCTGATATGCGGTGTGCAGAAAAAGTAAAGATTTTGTAATGAGTGAAGAAGTCGAATCAAAAAATACGGCCAACGAGATGGAGCAACTTCCGTTCTCATTCGCAAGACGATTCGGCGTGGTTGTTTTGGGAGGCTCTAAGGACAATCCGGGGCAATTAGAGGCCGCGCATAAAAGTTCACTTAGCCTGACTGCTTTGGCTGAACTACGTAGATTTTCTAAACAAGGTGTAATGCTTCGAGGTGTGAGCGATGAGGAATTTGATTCTTTATTAGGTCAGGTATATGCACGAGATTCATCCCAGGCNAAGCAGATGGTTGAGGATCTCGGTGAAGAAATGGATCTCACTCGGTTGGCGAATTCGGTCCCCGAAACTGAGGANCTTCTTGAGCAAGAAGATGATGCCCCAATTATTCGATTAATCAACGCATTATTGTCCGAGGGCATTAGAGAAAACGCATCTGATATTCACATCGAAACATTTGAGCGAGAGCTGCAGGTTAGATTTCGTGTTGATGGCGTTATGAGGGAAGTGGTTAAGCCAAAGAGAGCTTTAGCNCCGCTACTTGTTTCCCGGATCAAAGTCATGGCTCGTTTGGATATTGCAGAAAAAAGAGTCCCTCAGGATGGTCGAATAGCGCTGCGAATTGGTGGTCGAGAAATTGATATACGTGTGTCGACGATGCCTACCGGTAACGGAGAGCGAGTTGTTTTGCGTCTACTAGATAAGCAAGCCGGCAGGTTAGAACTGAAAAATTTNGGTATGGACGTGGACAGTTTACTGCTTCTTCAAAAAGTGGTAGCGCGACCGCATGGGATATTCCTGGTGACTGGACCGACAGGATCTGGAAAAACAACTACTCTGTACGCTTCTATGGCCGAACTTGACACAGATACGATAAATATCCTCACGGTAGAAGATCCGATTGAATATAGTTTACAGGGTATTGGACAAACCCAGGTCAATACCCGAGCAGACATGACGTTTGCCCGCGGTTTGAGAGCCATTCTTCGTCAAGATCCGGATGTAGTAATGGTGGGTGAGATAAGAGATTTGGAAACNGCTGAAATTGCTGTTCAGGCAAGTCTGACTGGGCACTTAGTGATGTCTACTCTACATACAAACACCGCTGTAGGGGCGATTACGAGACTCGTGGATATGGGGATTGAACCGTTTCTATTAGCGACTAGTGTGGTGGGTGTGTTGGCACAGAGACTAGTGCGAGTCTTATGTCCGGATTGCAAAGAAAAACATGAACCGGATGATGTGGAACGTAATTTCTTGGAAGAATATGGGGATATCCAGCAAGTCTTTCGATCGGTCGGATGTGACTCATGTATGCATACGGGGTATCGAGGCCGTACAGGGATCTACGAGCTATTGGTGGTTGACGACACAATGCGCGAACTCATACACGATAAAAAGTCGGAACGAGACCTGAATGAATATGCTCACCAACAGTTTCGGTCAATTCACAAAGACGGTTGGCTCAAAGTAAAGGCAGGAACNACCTCAGTTCAAGAGGTGCTGCGCGTTACGCTTGATGAATAGAGCCAGTTAGATATGCCTGCTTTCGAATACACAGCGCTAGATGGGAGTGGAAATAGGAGAAAGGACGTTCTGGAGGCCGATAGCAGCCGCCAGGCTCGTCAGATTCTGCGCGATCAAGGCCTTAATCCTATTGATGTCAAATCTGCCTCAACGGGAAGGAAAGTTTCCGCAGAATCCACATTTCAATTTAGTGAATTAATGTGGTGGCGACGTGGTATGACGGCGTTAGAGGTTGCGATGTTTACGCGACAATTGTCGACATTGATCACTGCGGGATTACCGGTTGAAGAGGCTTTGGGTGCAGTTGCCCAACAAACAGGGCGTNGGATTATTGGAACGATGATCNTTAATATTAGGAGTAAGGTTCTGGAGGGGCATTCATTGGCCTCNGCTCTAGAAGAGTATCCAGCGACCTTTGACAGTATGTATCGTTCCACAGTGGCCTCGGGAGAACAATCGGGTTTCCTAGGAACCGTGTTAGGTAATTTGGCTGACTATACCGAGAAGCGTTTTGAAGCGCGAAGGAATGTCGAAATGGCCATGTTCTATCCCGTATTGCTCTTTGTAGCCTCTTTGGTAATTGTTTCGATGCTTNTGATTTTTGTGGTTCCTGANATCGTTGAGGTCTTTGACAAGACGGAAGCTGAACTACCTCTGATTACATCTTTGCTAATAGGTGNCAGCGAATTTTTGCAGACGTATTTTTACTTGTTGATCGTTTTGTTGTTTCTAGTGATTGTTGGTGTCCGCTGGCTNTTTCGAAAGCCCGATATAAAAATTCGTTGGGATCGATATTTGATGTCGTTGCCGCTGTTGGGGCGGATAACAATTGGCGGAAATGCTGCTCGTTATGCGAATACGTTAGCTATATTGCATTCGAGTGGAGTGCCGTTGGTAGATGCCATGAATATTTCCGCTGAAGTGATAGATAATGCATGGATGAAGCAGCATCTCCTGCATGCGGTACAACGAGTCATTGAGGGATCGAGTTTGCGAGTGGCATTGGAGGGTGCTGGTAACTTTCCTCCTATGTTTCTTTATATGATCGCGAGCGGAGAATCGAGTGGCGAATTGAATACAATGTTGTCNAAAGTGGCTGATTATCAACAGCAGGAAATAGAACGATTGGTCGCGACGATTGTACGTTTATTTGAACCACTGATGTTATTNGGCATGGCGGCTCTCGTCTTGATGATTGTACTGGCGATTTTGTTGCCCATACTGAACATGAATCAATTGATGGTGTGAAAAGACATGACAAAATTAAGGATTAAGGGATTGCCGAGAGGATTCACTCTCATTGAAATCATGGTGGTGGTGGTGATTATCGGCTTATTGGCCACTCTTATTGTTCCGAATGTGATTGGTCAAGGCGATGCAGCACGGGTTACGGCGGCTCAAATTGACATTCGCGCAATTGGTAATGCCCTTGATTTATACCGTCTGAATAATTCTCATTATCCGTCCACCGAACAGGGGCTTGAAGCACTGGTCAATAAACCGGCTGGCTTTCCAGAGCCGAGAAGCTGGGGACCTGAACCATATCTAAAGAAGCTTCCTACCGATCCTTGGGGAACNGAGTTTGTTTATATTAATAATGGATTCAATTACGAGCTCTACAGTTTTGGTGCTGACGGNCAAGAAGGTGGAGAAAATTTAATGGCCGATATTTTTTATAGAGACCTTTGAGGTTTCTGGTTGGCAGAGTCNGGCCAACTTTCGTTCCGCTAATAAATAAGATGTGCTATTCAGAAAGTAAGACTAAAGGGTTTTCACTAATTGAATTACTGATAGTCGTTTTTATTATGGGNCTGTTAGCTAGTATCGTTGTGGTCGGTGGTCTAGGTTCGGAACGCAACAGCTTGGTAAAGGCCGATGCTCAACGTTTGGCCNTGGCCCTCAAGCTGGTGCGTAGAGAGTCGCTTGCGAATAATGAAACCTGGGGTCTTTTTGTCTCCGAAAGTTCTTATGCATTTGCTTTATACGACGACGAGCGCATGGCATGGTATGAGATTGAAAGCGGAGAATTTGGGCCAAATGAGTTGAAAGCCGATGTATACCTGCGCGTGACATTGGAAGGCTTTGAAACCGAATATTCCGANAACACTTCGGCTGCTGGACAAGAGAGTAATGTCTCTAATACCAATGCTACGCAAGTGAATGTGCCAGATATTTTTATTTATGCGAGTGGGGAACAAACACCCTTCGAGATTGAGCTTATTCCGAATTGGGATGGAAAGTCCTGGGTTGTTAGATCGGATGGAATCGGAGACGCTAGGGCACATCTGCTAGATCGCTCTGTACCCAATTTATGAAATTCAATTCCTATAAAGGTTTTACGTTGTTAGAGCTAATGGTGGCTCTCGCCGTATTGGCTGTCGTTACGGCATCGGTGATGGGGCGTAACGGNGAAACGGTCAATCAGCTCTATCGGCTCGAACGTCAAACGATCGCTCATACAGTATTAAATAGTCACTTGGCTCGAGTACGTTTAGAGCAAGTCGTTTCGGAGTCTCCTGTTCGTATAGGGTCTCGCTCCGAAATGTATTATTTGGGTGATCGGACTTGGGAAATCGTGACAAATGTTCGTAGTGTGAACGGATCAGAANTCCGGCGTTTAGATATGGAAATATTTCTGATTCAGGATGATGTTGGTCCCATTTCAATAGATAGTCTCATCGCTTTTGTGGGCAAGAGTTAGGGATGTTTTTGGCTCGAGGATTTACTCTAATTGAGATGTTAGTGGCGCTTGCGGTATTTGCCGTGATTGGCATAATTTCAGCACAGTTATTATCTCAAATGATTTCTTTTACCGATACTGCTCAGTCTCGAGGGGAGCGCTTAGTCAATTTTCATCGTGTCGTTGAAATTATGAGACGGGATTTTCAACAATTGACCTATCGGTCGGTACGGGACGAACTAGGGGAACCTACTTATGAGGTTTCGATAGGAGTTGGAAGTCTTATCGAATTTTCGCGGAAGGGATGGATGAATCCTAACCTCCGACATAGATCGGAGATACAGCGCGTTGCATACGACCTGCGTGGGGACCNGGTCTTCCGACAATATTGGNNAGTATTGGATCGATCTCCTGATACCTTGCCGGTAGAACAAGTACTTATGAGAGGGGTTACNCNTGCTAATGTCATAGCGATCGATCAGTTAGGAAGCGAGACATACTTTTGGCCCCCANCGCCAGANGCTGAATCAGAAGATGAANATGTTCCTGCGTTAGCAGCCATCAAATTTGAAATTGAAACGGCTGAATTTGGTCCAATCGTACANATTTGGAACGTACCAGGGGGTACGTTTNGGCAAGAAAAAAATGGTAATGGAGAGGAACGAGCTCCGAATTCGGCGGATACTGAATTGCGAAATGAGCAGGCATCGTCNGCACAGCAATGAAACGATCTAGAATATATCAACCGTTTAAAATAGATAGAAGACAAAGAGGTATCGCCCTTATTACCGTGATTCTGATTGTGGCGGTTGTTATGGCGTTGGCGTATCACCTTTTAACCCANCACTCATTAACTATATCGTCGAGTAAGCTTTTGATTGATCGCGCCCAGTTACGGGAATATGCACTTGGAGGAGAACTCTTTGCNCGGGAAATATTGTATGCAGATTGGGAGAACGAGGATACTCGAGCTGTCGATACCCTANCAGAAAAATGGGCTGAACCGTTTGAACCTATTTCATTCGATGGAGGAAATCTTTCGGTCAAAATCTATGACCTAAGCGCGCGATTCAATCTGAATGCATTAATAGGAAGACATGGTCCCGATAACATATTGCGTTTTCGACGATTTTTAGAAATCTTAGGTTTAGACCAAAGTGGAGCGGATCTTTGGCTGGATTGGATCGATGANAATCANGAGGTCAGCGAATTTGGAGCGGAGGATGATCAGTATTTATTGAAAAACACACCGTACCGAACCGCTAATCAGCTGGCGGATGACAGATCTGAATTGATGGCTCTTGGTGTTTTTAGTCGTCGGGAGCTTGATCGGTTATTCCCGTTTGTAGTAGCCCTTCCCACAACTGATTTAGAAATTAATGTTAATACTGTTTTGCAGCCAGTATTAGAGTCTCTGAGTCCGAATTTTGATCGGTCAGAAGCAGAATTACTGATAGAATCTGAGCGTGAGTTCGTGACAGTAGAAGACATTACAGCGGAATATGCTGCCCTTGGAGATAGTGTTGCTGTATTGGGGGTTGCCAGCGAGTATTTTCAGATCGAGTCTAGGGCTGAAGCTGCAAATAACAGGGTTCATTTGTGGTCTCTAGTACATAGGGATATGACTAGTGGGAAAGTAACTCTTCTATCTAGAGATTACTCTAGAAAAGAAGATCGAGNGAGCGAGTTGATGTTTACCNATGATCAAGAAANAAGACGTTCTAGTGAGGACTTGTAAGTTACTAAAATGCATCTCTATATTCGTTTNCTAGATAGGNTTAGTAGCCAAACGTCTGAACAAGACTTTGTGATTGAATGGCTGGTTGATCCTCATAGTGAGCCTGGGCTATCCCGAGATGTTAAACAATTGACTGAGCTTGTCAGGTTGCATGAGGAACTTCGTGATCCAGCCAATGTGACGGTTATTGTACCGACCGAAGACGCTTTGTGGGTTCAGTGCAAGGTTCCTGGACGCAGTGTGGCCCAGGTTCGCCGTGCTCTCCCTTTTGCTGTTGAGGAGTTCGTNGCTGATGAGATAGAAAACATACACATCGCCTATGGAGCTATCACTCGAGGTGAATCGGTCGATTGCATTGCCATTTCGAAGGAAGTCNTACGTAGTTGGNTCGAGTTCTTAGCTGTANATGATGTGATACCAGGAAGAGTTGTTGTAGATGGTATGCTCGTGCCGAATGATTCAGGTAAAGGTACGCTCGTCGTAGATAGTGAGTCCGTACTTCTTCGAACAGAAACCCAGTTAGTGGTCGTTAATCGAGCGGATTTGGCTTCCATTNTCGACTTGATCCCGGATATTGATGGGCGAGATGATGAGATCACAGTTTTTGCCGACTCGAAAAACGTTCTCGGGGAAATAGGACTTACCGCTGAATCTGTCAGATTCAAGAACGTAGAAAATCCATTAATGCCATTTTTGATTGATCGAATAGATGATCACGTGATCAATGTACTGCAGTCCGAGTTTTCGCCCGCTAGCTCGTATACCGATCAGTGGATGAAATGGCGATCTGTATTGGGATTGGCAGTTTTTTGGGTGGCTCTAACTATTGTTTTGATGTTTGGTGAAGGATTCTGGGCTAGAGGTGAGTTCGCTGATGTACGAGCCAATACAACAGATCTCTATCGATCTATTTATGGTGAACAGCGTGTTCCCGGAAATCCTGCGAGCACTATGCGTCGTCGAGTGGGTCAAGGGGTATCGGAGTCTGTTAGTTTTCAAAACCTCATGTCGACATTGGCCGTAACAATTCGCGATACTGTTCCAGATGCCGCATTGTCGACGCTAAGTTACACGGAGTCGCGTCAGTCTTTGTCATTGGACTTAAACCTAACTAGTTTCGAGCGTCTGGATGTGCTGAAGCGAGCTTTGGAAGAGGAAGGGCTCATAGTCGAGTTACCCACTGCGGAACAGCAGGGTGATTCAGTGAGGGCGCGAATTCGCTTAGGAATTAATACTCTATGAGACGGATCTATGAGATTTGGCAAAATACGACGATTGCCCGATGGTATTACGGACTGCAAGCGAGCGAAGCCCGTCTCGTTCAATGTGCTGTAGTCTTATTCGTAGTAGTTTGTGCATATTTGGGGCTATGGCAACCCGCCNAAACATTTAGAGATTTTGAGGTCAGAAAACTTCAAAATGAAGTAGCNGGTTTGGACTGGATGCGTGCCAATGAAGCGAACGTAAGAAACCGAGTGGCTGACATAANTANCACCTCTGATATCAATTTGGCAAACGTTTCCAATACAGCGCAACGATTTCAAGTGCCCCTAGTACGGATTCAATCGGTGCCTTCAGGTGGCATTAGTATTCAAATTGAAGGGCAACGCTTTAATAATCTGCTCCGCTTACTAGATTCATTACAACAAGAATATGGGATGCGGGTAACTGCCGTTTCCATTGATAAATCCGGAGAAGGATTAGTTAATGCAAGAATCAGTTTGATTTAGTTGAAGTTATTGCTAGTAAACAATCAGAGTCTTGTAGGTCTCCATANTTCCAGTAGGAAGACGACAATAGTAACACCCTAAGGACTNAAAGCTTTTCCATGTTAGGAGGAAGAATGCAATTAGTGTTGACGGAACAACGATGGGTTCGAATGAGCGCATTTACGGCATTTTATTTTGCTCAAGGTGTTCCTATCGGATTTTTGACCGTCGCGTTACTAAAATGGCTGGATGGATCAATCAGTGAGCTCGCAACCTATGGTGCGATTGTGACGCTTCCATGGGCATTCAAGTTGGTCGTTGGCCCTTTCATGGATCGTTTTACGTATCGTTCCATGGGTTTTCGTCGCCCCTGGGTTCTCGTTGCTCAGGGCGGGTTACTCGCGGGTTTTATTGTTATGGCGTTTACTGACAGTTCGAATTTGGTAATGGTTACGGCTGTNGGGTTTTTGATTAACTCTTTTGCGGCGACGCAGGATGTTGCCGTTGATGGGATGGCGATTGATGTCCTGCCGGTTGAGGAGCGTGGAAGAGCGAATGCGCTGATGGGCTTTGGTCAAGCATCGGGNTCGGCCGCATTTGGCGCTCTGTGTTTAATTCTACTCCCTGTCTATGGATTGGGAGTGACTTCTTTTATATGCGCGATCGTTATCGCNTTAATATTTGTCATAGTTGCAATAGTCAGAGAACGGCCGGGAGAACGCTTGATGCCATGGACGGAGGGTGTGGCAGCAGATATTGGAAGACAGGCTGTGCCTTCGATAGTGAGTAATTTTTCGGATCTCATTAAAGTANTAATCATGCCAATGAGTTTGTTAGTAACATTTTTCGTGTTTTTGTCTCGTATGGGTGATGGCATTATTGGAGTAGTCTTGCCCGTACTGGCTGATACTCGATTGGGTATAGCAGATTCGGATTATGGTACCGTCATGGGGATTGCGTCGTTAACGGGNGCATTAATCGGAGCTGCATGTGGTGTATATATTGATCGTTTTGGCGCAAAGCGGTTTTTGTTGTTTGGTCTTATTGGTAGTGGATTTGCAAATTTACTGTTTGCACTCACTTCGGAGTATTGGTCTAGCATGGACTACGTTGTGATTATGTTATTTGTAGCTAAGATACTCGGTCAATTTGTGTTTATTTCAATGATTGCACTATATATGAATATGTGTTGGACCAAAGTATCAGCGACTCAGTTTGCCGTATATATGTCATTATTGAATTTGGGAATGTCAGCGGGATCTGGTGTTCTCGCAGCATTACCGAATGATATTTCGTTTGAGACTAACTTTGTAATTGTCTCGTGTTTATTATTTATCACAGCGATAGGCATGTTTTTTTACAGTCAGGAGTCTCATCGATTGAGAATTGAGGCTCTTGATTAAATGGAACGTGTTCGACGTGTTAGTCTATACGACAAGGAGGTAATGTGGGGTCTTTGAAAAATAAAGTCGCTATTGTGACGGGGTCTGGAACAGGAATTGGGCAGGCCTGTGCCCTCATGTTTGCAGACGAAGGTGCTACTCTTGTTCTGGTTGGTCGAAGACGTGAACCCCTTGAAAAGACGGCTTCGGACTGTGAGTCTCGTGGAAGTTCAGTCCTTGTTTTGCCTACAGATCTAGAGGATGGTGATGCGGCCGAGAAAGTGGTCTTGCAGACCATTCAACATTTTGGGCGAGTGGACATATTAATAAATAATGCGGGTCATAGTAGTCGGGTTAGGTCTGTTAAATATGTCGATCCAGACGAATTTCAAAGTGTTTTTAGAGTGAATGTCGAAGGTCTATATCGAATTACCCAGGCCGCGGTCCGAGATATGCTTCTAAGACAAGAAGGTACGGTGATTACGGTATCTTCCATGGCTGCGATAACACCGGGTTTGCTGGGCGGACTACCATATGGAGCAGCAAAAGCAGCTTCTTTCAATATGATGCGCTCTATCAACGCCGAGCTTCGCGCCGAGGGGATTCGTGCCTGTACGATTCTTCCGGGAGAGGTGGATACGCCTATACTGGATAATCGCCCGCTTCCTCCCGATGCCGAGGCTCGAGAAACAATGATGCAAGCCGAAGATGTAGCTGCAGCTATTTTGCTTTGTGCTTCGATGCCGCAGAGGACTCTTATCGAGGAGATGACTATGCTGCCAACTCAACCCCGTAATGTGTCAAGTGATATGAAGGCTGCTCGTGAAATTAAATCGTCAGAAGATCAGTATTCGTTAAAAGATCTGTAAGAAGTCTGAATATTAGATACTGAGCTATGAAATACGATTCAACTAATATTTTTGGTCAGATTCTGCGCGGGGAAGTTCCAGCATTTGTGGTGGATGAAGACGAGTTTACGTTGGCGTTCATGGATATTATGCCTCAAGCACGCGGTCATACCTTGGTAATTCCTAAGGAGCCGGCCGTCGATATTTTTGATATTTCAGAGAAGGTTTTAGCCAGGCTGGTTCTGCAAACGCGAAGAATCGCAGTAGCAGTTGATAAAGCCTTCGAGCCCGATGGTGTTAGTATTGTGCAATTAAACCGAAGTGCTGCAGGACAAACTGTTTTTCATCTGCATTTTCATATAATTCCGAGATGGAACCGCGGTGAATTGAAACAGCATGGAGCTATTCAGAGTAGCTCGAAGGCTTTGGAAAATAATGCGCAGTTGATTCGTAAGAATTTAAAAGAATAAACATTAAAGCACCTGGCTGATTTCCAACTATGCAAATCCGTAACGTCGCAATCATCGCGCATGTAGATCATGGTAAAACGACCTTAGTCGATCGATTACTACAGGAAACTGTTATTCCAGAGAGAATGGAAATAGCCGAACGGGCGCTAGACAGCAATGATTTAGAGAAAGAACGGGGAATTACGATTCTTTCTAAGACGACGGCGGTTGAGTATGGGGGATGCCGTATCAATATCGTTGATACCCCTGGCCATGCTGATTTTGGAGGAGAAGTTGAAAGAATATTGTCGATGGTCGATTCCGTAATACTAGTAGTGGATGCGGTCGAGGGCCCCATGCCACAAACCCGGTTTGTAACGCAAAAGGCGTTTGACGCCGGTCTCAGTGCGATTCTTGTTGTCAATAAAATAGATCGAGAGGGTGCTCGACCGCATTGGGTAGTGGACGAAGTATTTGATCTGTTCGATCGTCTAGGTGCAACGGACGAACAATTGGATTTTCCAGTCATTTTTGCTTCTGCCACTCAGGGTACATCCGGTACGGATCCGGATCTTCTGGTTCAGACTATGGATCCACTATTAAGCTTGATCGTCAGTCATGTGCATCCACCTGAAGTCGTCGAGGGACCTTTTCAAATGCAAATAAGCACTCTCGATTTTTCCGCTTATGTGGGGGTTATAGGCATTGGCCGTGTTCGGCGGGGTTTTGCCGAGCCCCGATCCCCGGTGGTAGTCATAGATGGAAACGGAGATCAACGGCGAGGCCGAATTTTGTCCATTCAAGCGAGTCGAGGACTCGATCGTGTGGATCTTACGCGTGCTGAAGTTGGAGATATTGTTTGTATAACTGGGATTGACGAAATTAATGTGTCGGACACGTTGTGTGATCCAAGCTGTGTCGAAGGGCTTCGTCCATTGTCAGTTGATGAACCGACGTTAACCATGACATTTCGAGTAAACACGTCACCTTTTGCTGGCACCGAAGGAAAATATCTAACCAGTCGTCATCTTAGGGAGCGCTTAATCCAAGAAGCTTCCCATAACGTAGCTCTTAGAGTAGTGGGTACTGAGGATCCCGATCAGTTCGAAGTTTCGGGGCGCGGCGAATTGCATTTATCTGTATTGATTGAAACGATGCGTCGAGAAGGCTATGAGCTGGCCGTCTCGCGCCCGAGAGTTATTACGCGAATTGAAAATGACGTAGTGATGGAACCTTTTGAATCTGCCATATTCGATGTCGATGCGGAGCACCAAGGNCGGATAATGGACGTTCTTGGCGAACGGAAAGGTGAACTGACCGATATGCAGAATGATGGAANTGGTCGTGTTCGCCTTACCTACGTGGTTGCTACTCGTGCGTTGATGGGGTTTCGAACTGAATTTTCCTCTATTACTTCTGGATCCGGAGTCATGACATTTTCAAATGCAGGATATTCCAAGCAAGTAGCCGGTATTAGTCTAGGCCGGAAAAATGGGGTTTTGGTAGCAAATTCGGAAGGCAAGGCGGTGGGTTATGCGTTATTCAATTTACAAAGTCGGGGCAGGATGATGGTTGCTCCTGGCGAGAGTATTTATGAAGGAATGATAGTAGGGATACATAGCAGAGATAATGATTTGACNGTAAATCCTNTNAAAGAGAAGAAGCTCACGAATGTTCGAGCATCGGGCAGTGACGAAAATATTCTCTTGACCTCTCCGGTCATACTCTCGTTAGAACAGGCGTTGGAATTTATAAATGATGATGAGTTGATTGAGGTGACNCCNCTCGCTATTCGTTTGAGGAAAGAATATTTAAAAGAACGTGATAGACGGCGAGTCTAATACNTAGAAATTAAGGATCATTTTTTCGCATGGGTTTGTGTGTTGCGGGTCGATCTCCAGATTTTGGGGCTGGATCCCAGCGGGACATATTTAAATATTTTATTATGAACGCGGTGGCTTCAGGATCCTCAATGCGTAACAACGCCTCCACCGTCCAGCCTCTAACATGATGATGCCAGTGGAATATATTCTTCTTCAAAGTGTTAACGATTGTTTCGGTTCTTGCCAAAGGGCCTAGTCTGGCAATAGAAAAAACAGCATTTCTTGTGGTTAAAGCATCTTCGTCAGTGATGAGCTGAAGGAGGGCTTCGATGCACGGNGTTTCNAGATGAGTGTTTCTNTCGGCTANGATACCAATTGTTTCAGCAATATACCGACGTATNCTTGGATCTTCGTGTTTAACNAGTTNGAGTAGTTGGGGTAACGCGCTTGCAGCTGATGGACCGATATCACCAAGTAAATCGACAACTCGGATCAATAGGTCATTTGTGTTTGTNGATGGNTNGAGCCACTCGAGTAGTCTTGGTGTGATCTTCGCTCCCGCTGCTGCAAGACCGTACGAAGCGATCGTTCGTCTTTCAATATTNGATTCGGNGAATCGGTTAACTAGGACGTCAATNCCTTTGTCGAATCGTGCCAGCGCATAAGAAGCAGCAATNGCTACTGCGTCGTCATCGCTATCTAAATCGCAAACATAATCGGTGTGGTCTCCATGAGTTGGTGCAGGTGGCGTTTTGCCAAGATGCCAATGCCATATGAAGTTCCATATAGGTGCTTGTGTTTGGTTATTCGGTGGTTGCCAGTGCTGATTAACATGGCGCCACGTTGGTCGACGAGGTTCTTCATTTCGTGTGAACAGGAACTTGACCATATGGCGTGGTTGTTTAAGCGTATTTTTTGAATAACGACCGTGAACAATATCGAAATGTACAATTGTGATCGCACCTGCTTTACCTGTCAGTGGAATTTTGGAGGCTTCCCACGGTGCATCGGCTTCTTCTACCTCTTGAGCTAGGGATGGATGTTGGTCCCGAATCTCGTTTCTCAGTTCGGCTGCTCGTTCAGAAGCTTTTGTTTGATCTAATTTTCCGGTACGGATTTCTTCTCGTACCTGCTGAGGTATATGACTAAAAACATCGTTATAGGATTTACGTGCAGATTCGACTTTTCTGCGCATTACATATTGAGATCCCGGCACGATTCCCGTGGGTCCGGCGGATGCAGGAGTATCTTGCGGATAATAGAATAGCATGACGTATCGTGTTGGGTGGTGACGACGCAATCGGTCGACTGCCAGATGGGAGTGGTTATCTCCGTCTTTATGGAGGGGCTGTGCGCTGTCTGGAAAATTGGTGTGATCGTGACGATGAAAGTGAAGGTAATAGTTCTGTCCTAAAAGAGATTCTAGTGCGCCAACGACTATTGGTTCATTGAGTAAAAGTTGGAGGTCGGGAACGCAAGGCAATAAATTGTTATGACCTCTCGGGCCGCCTTCGTCCAATGGTTCCAATTCCGAGTATATCCGATGATGAATTTCTCGAGGCAGGGAAGATTCCAATTGAATGTATCCATCCATAATGAATTGTTGCATCGCCTCGTCATCTAGAAGGTATTTAGAATCAACCATGGGTACATCTTTTCTGTCGCTGAATATGACACTTTGTCGAATAAGTTCCTTTCCTGCAAACCTGAATTGAAGTTGCTATTGCTTTGTGTTCTTAATTAGTGGAGAAAATCGTAGGAGTCCCTTTGTGGAGAATCGGAAAGTAGTAATTGATTCGTTACCTAAATCACAGTTAAAGATATCTAATTATCAGATGATCGAAGGAGACGTGCCGGAACCTAAGCCAGGTGAACTGCTTTGCCGCACACTCGTTGTATCGATTGATGCGGGAAGCCGGGCAGGTTTGCAGGGATCGGCGAGTTACGCGGGTGCACCAACAAGTGGCATTGTCATGAATGGTGCTGGTATCGCTAGAGTAGAGAAGACGCGAGTGGACGGCATTTCAGAAGGAGCTATTGTGTCCTGTTCCACAGGCTGGCAAGACTATTCGATTCAAAGTGCTGACGGAGTATATGAGGTGGATCAGGATGTGGATCCAGCTCACTATTTGGGGGTTCTGGGAAATAGTGGTCTCACGGCGTATTTCGGTTTATTGAATATCACCGATCCCCAGAAGAACGAAACGGTCCTAGTGTCGGCAGCTGCTGGCGCGGTGGGACATATAGTGCGACAGATTGCTTCAATCCGTGGTGCGAAAGCGGTGGGAGTTGCGGGAGTCGATACGAAATGTAATCGACTAGTCGAGGAGTTAAGTTTCAAAGGTGCCGTCAACTACAAAGATCCGAACTTCCGTCAATCATTGAAGGAAGCCACACCAAACGGAGTTGATATTTACTTTGATAATACGGGAGGGATGGTATTGGGGTCCGCGTTGTTTCGGATGAATGACGGAGGAAGAATTTCCTGCTGCGGAGTGGTATCTCAATACGATACAAAAAATCCGGAGCCAGGACCGAAGGGTATTCCCGGACTACTAGTGAACAAAAGGTTGCGAATGGAGGGATTTCTCGTGTTCGATTACGTCGACCAATATGAGTCCGCTAGGAGTCAATTAAAGGAATGGCTTTTGAGTGGAAAACTNATAGCTTGGCAGGACGAATTTGAGGGGCTCGAAAAAGCTCCTGAAGCATTTGTTGACTTGTTAAGTGGTGGGAACGTTNGGAANNGAATNGTTCGAGTATCAACTTAGGTGTGTTAAGGAATTATTCGTTGTCAGTTTGGCTTTGCTTATCTCTAGCGCATGCGAGGAAGAACTTTGTCGGTCAGTAGCAAGAAGGTTTCATGACTTAGTATGCTAGCTAACAAATANTTTAAAGGAATCGTTTCTTGCAATTCTGTTAGTTTGTCGGCAACTTTTTCAGGTGATCCATGGATGATAACCTCGTTAACGTAGCGCTCGACTTTTTCATCTGGCTTGAATTCGTTCATGTTACCGCCGCCTGTTTTAGGGTTGGCATAACTGCCGACAGTCCACTCGGCGCCTTTTCGAGCAACCGCTTCCGCTTCTTTGTCGGTTTTTGCTACGGCGATTAGTCGCGCTATTGGTACATCCTGGGAATTTTGTAGACCAGAGGTTTTTAATTCATCACGGTAAAGTTGATGCTTAATACTAATTTCTTTGTGAGAAGAATGTGGATCCATGAGTATTGCATGACCGTTTGAAGCAGCCCAACGAACGGCGTCTGGCGATGACGAGGCGATCCATATAGGCATTGGATCTTGCAGAGGCTTGGGCAACACTTCTATGTTTTCGAACTGGTGATATTTACCATGATGCGTCATGCGGTCGTTACGCCATGCCTCTATGACGATACCTACGTTCTCACGGAATTTTTCGTAAGAGTTATCGTGCTGCACGTCAAATGCGCTCATTTCCGTTTTATCGAAGCCTCGACCAGCGCCCCAGTTGACTCGTCCTCCTGATAAATTGTCTAAAAGGGCTACTTCTTCTGCTAACCGTAGGGGGTGGTAGAAAGCTGCCAGCGATACACCAGTACCAATGCGAAGATTTTTTGTGAGATTAGCAATATGCATTCCCATAATGTGGATCGATGGACAAACGCTGTAAGTAGAAAAATGATGTTCTGCCAACCACACAGCATCGTATCCGGNTGAATCCATGATTCGAACACGATCAAGGGCTCTTTCATAAACAGTGGTAATAGGTACTCTTCGTCCCGGCCAACTGAAAAACTGTAAGACACCAAATTTCATGGTCGCATTTTACATCACATTTCCGCTTTGATAGCCAAAGATTCAAATCTTTTTCCTGGACGACTTGCCGTCGAGCGTCACTTCAGACAATCTGATCTACACATGTTTTGTGGGTACACAGATGGATCTAACGGCAAATCAATTGGAACGATATGAAGAAGATGGCTATCTGATCATTCGAGATGTGCTTGATAGTCGNGAAGTGGAGACGTTCAATCAGGCTTTTTTCAAACATACCGACGATTTGCATCCAATGCCTGGCTTCGAGTATCCGGCACCAGGTCGTTACACTTTNGCGCATAGTAGTTTAAAGGATCCGGATTTAGGATTCGTGGCCGAGCATTCGGGTATTGTTGGACCCGCGGCCGCTCTTCTAGACGACGATCCTATTTTGACTGCTTTTGTAGTCTACGATCGAACACCTGGAGGGCCAGGAATACCAGGGCACAATGACTATAAACGTTGGCGACCAGTCGGCTCTTCGATGAACTGGCTGTTTACCATAGTGCCTACCTGTGACTACGACGCCGAGCATGGGCAGCTTTTTGTGGCGCCTGGATCACATCGCTTGGAACGTATTTATGATGAAGGTGGTCCGACCCTTGAAGTAAGGTCAGCGGTAAAACCAGATGACGATGCGTACATCGATCCAGAGTTGAAGCGAGGGGATTTATTGCTGATGAATATGCATTGCTGGCATAAAGCTGCACCGAATCGATCTGGAGANTCTCGTATTGGCTTTTTTAACAAATACGCAGCCAAGTCATGCCCTCCGGCGACCGGGTATTACTTGTTTGACGATGCGGCCTACAATGTATTGTCTCAAACCGGGAAGGATCTAATCGCCGTACATTCAAATAAACAAATCGGCACTACGCGAATGGTNCTCAAAAATCAGGATAAATATCTGCTTCTTGGGCAGGATCAAAAGATGANATTCNCTGGAGCAAAAACCTGGCAGGAGAATGCAATTCCNGATTGGGATATCGGTAACTATATAGCGTCTCTTCATGCAGGTATGCGTGAACAAGTCCGAATAGAAACACCCTGGGCCAGTTATATCGATGACTACGATGAAGGCGATCATTTGTGTAGNGTCTACGGTTACGAAATGAATCCCAATGGCTTTCCTGTTGCCTATTCAGGACANTGGCTATCATTGGACGAGGTCAGAGAAAGAAGTCGGTATGGATATGAGGCGAAAGCTATAGAGAAGTGGTTAGATCCGACNTTGATTAGAGGAAAAGGCGTCACACAAGCNCAGGCGCGCGTCGATCAATATGCGTATTAGGTACTCGATATTCTTGCCAATTCGAGCCTGACAAAGTGCAAAGTCAAGAACATTTTGAGGTTATCGCCGAATATCAGCCTGCAGGAGATCAACCGGTAGCCATCAAGCAGTTGGTTCAGGGGATCAATGACGGTTTAGCTCATCAGACATTACTTGGTGTGACAGGATCCGGAAAAACGTTCACGATGGCGAATGTCATAGGTGCTGTTCAAAGGCCCACTCTTATATTGGCTCATAACAAAACGCTTGCAGCACAATTGTATGGAGAATTTAGAGAGTTCTTCCCAAATAACGCCGTCGAATATTTTGTTTCGTACTATGACTATTACCAACCGGAAGCATATGTTCCGTCGTCTGATACTTATATTGAAAAAGATGCCTCGGTAAACGCTCATATAGAACAGATGCGATTATCCGCGACTAAGGCTCTGCTAGAGAGGCGTGATGTGATCATTGTTGCGTCTGTATCGGCTATTTATGGTTTAGGTGATCCAGAGTCCTACCTGCGTATGGTGTTGCATCTGGACCGTGGTGATCGGATTGATCAACGTCAACTATTGATGAGACTTGCTGAGCTTCAATATACGCGAAATGACGTGGTGTTCGAACGAGGTACTTATCGAGTTCGGGGCGACGTGATCGATATTTTTCCTGCAGAGTCAGAGCGTGAAGGGGTTCGAGTGGAGCTCTTTGATGATGAAATTGAAAATCTCTCTCTTTTTGACCCGCTCACGGGAGAAATAATTGCACGGGTTCCTCGCTATACGGTTTTTCCCAAAACGCATTACGTGACGCCACGGGAAAAAATCTTGTCAGTGATTGATGACATACGAGAAGAATTGAATGATCGATTGAAAATCCTTAAGGATCAAAACAAATTGGTTGAAGCTCAAAGATTAGAACAACGTACGCGATTCGACCTCGAAATGATTAAAGAACTTGGTTATTGCAGTGGGATAGAAAACTATTCTCGCTATCTGTCGGGGCGTGACGCGGGGGAACCACCGCCTACGCTTTTTGACTATCTGCCTAGTGATGCTTTGTTATTTATAGACGAATCGCATGCCATGGTTCCTCAAGTCGGCGGTATGTACAAGGGTGACCGATCGCGCAAAGAAACGTTGGTTGAATATGGATTCAGATTGCCATCAGCGCTGGATAATCGGCCTCTTCGTTTTGAAGAATGGGAAGCACTATCGCCTCAAACTATTTTTGTGTCTGCTACGCCGGGAAATTATGAGGACGATCGATCGGGCGCGTTGGTGGAACAGCTTGTACGACCTACGGGTCTTGTTGATCCGGAGGTACTTGTTAAACCTGCGGTAAGCCAAATTGATGACTTGTTCGAGGAGATTAAGGTTACGGTTCAGCGCAACGAAAGAGTGTTAATTACGACTCTCACAAAGCGTATGGCAGAAGATCTCACGGAGTATTTGGATGAAAATGGAGTGCGGGTTCGGTATTTACATTCGGATATTGATACTGTTGAACGAATGGAGATTATCAGAGATCTTCGTATGGGTGAGTTCGATGTTCTGGTTGGAATTAATCTTTTGAGAGAAGGCCTTGATATGCCGGAGGTGTCACTTGTGGCGATACTTGACGCAGATAAGGAAGGCTTTTTGAGGGCTGAACGATCGCTTATACAGACTATAGGAAGGGCCGCCCGCAATTTGAACGGCCAAGCTATTTTGTATGGCGACGTTATAACAAAGTCTATGGAAGCCGCGATTCGAGAAACGGAAAGACGTCGCGAAAAACAGCTTACACATAATTCTGTACATGGAATTGTGCCGCGTACTATTCGTAAAGAAGTCAGTGATGTGATGGAGGGCGCGCGATCGAAAGCATCCTCTACCAAAAAAGGTGGTGTGAAGCGTGAGACTTTAAGGTCTGTAATATCTAACGCGTTGCCGAGCGATTCAAAAAGCTTAGGCAAGCTGTTATCGACTCTTGAAGGTAAGATGCTCGATCATGCCAAAAACCTTGAGTTCGAAGAGGCAGCAAAATTGCGAGACGAAATCTCTGAAATTAGGCAAGCAAAACTTCTCTAGTTTGCAGATACGATAGCTTCTTCGACTTCGACGAGTTTGTCTTTGCCAAAATACAGGTCGTCGTCTACGAAAAAACTAGGACTACCGAAAACCCCTCGTTCGACGGCCTCGTTTGTATTTTGAATCAATTCTCCTTTGACCTCTGCTGAATTGATTCCATTCATTATGTCATCGGCGGGTAGCTTAGATTCGATGAGAGCTTCTCGAAAGGTTTCGGGATCGTCCATCTTTTTGGGATTTTCCCACATATGTCGATAAATCTCGTTTATGTACTGTTGGAAAATATTTGCCTGTTTCGCAAATATGGCACCTCGCATGACTTGAAGGGTATTCACAGGAAAATATGGGTTTCTTTGATAATTGCTGATGTCGTGTTTTTTTAGGAACCGTTGGGTTTCGATACCCTGGTACTCCCCTTTATTTTTGATCCCTTTCAACGAGACGGCTGGGGAAACGTTGTTTGTAGCTTTAAACACGCCTCCAAGAAGAACGGGTATGTATTCAAACTTAACTCCGGTTCGCTGCTCTATTTTTGGAATGACGAGATGGGACAAATAGGCGTTTGGACTGCCAAAATCGAAAAGGAACTCAGCTTTCATTGATTTTCTTATGATTAGTTTTGGCCGTATATTATAGGACATGGGTTTGCTTTTATCTGCGTCGGGGTTGGAAATGAAGGTGGCTATATCAAATGCGCTTTGAGCAACTAGGTAATAATTTGGGTATCAATATTTCTGACTGTGATTTACGTGATCTTAGTGAGGCGTCTTTTGAGGAAATTTATGATCATTGGATCCTGCACAGTGTGGTTCGGTTTCGAGGGCAGCATTTGAGTGAGCTCGACTTGCAAAAATTTAGTTCGCGTTTAGGTCCTCTGGAATATGCCCCACATGGAAAGATCTCTAAAGTAGATCTTCAGAAAGTAAAAAGTCCTTTTGTTACAACGATCTCAAATATAGTGGAAAACGGCAGGCCCATTGGCGGATTGGGTTCCTCCGAAGCGGCGTGGCATACGGATATGTCATATATAGAGAATCCTCCAAATGCGAGCTTTCTATATGCCATAGAGGTGCCTGAACAAGGAGGGGATACATATTTTTGTGATATGTACGCTGCGTACGATTCGCTTCCCGTTTCATTACGAAAACAAGCGGAGCAATCGTTCTTAAAGCATGATGCGGCGCATGACAGCATCGGCGGGTTGCGTCGCGGCTACGAAGATTCAGCCAGTCCAGTAGAAGCGCCGGGAGCGATTCATCCGATGGTTCGAATCCATCCAGAAACAGATCGTAAAGTTTTGTATCTGGGCCGCCGTCAAGATGCGTATGTCGTGGGGATGTCTTTAAACGAAAGCGAAGAATTTCTCGATGAGGTTTGGGCGTATGTCGCATTGGACGAGGACGTATGGACCCAACATTGGGAGGTGGGGGATGCTGTGCTTTGGGATAATCGGTCGGTGATGCACAGAAGAGGATCATTTTCGAACGACGAAAGACGACTGATGCGAAGAACCCAAATCAAACCGACTGAGGACTAAAACTTATAGGTATGGCTCGCTTGGATTTTCCGCCTGGCTGGGGGTTGTCTATTAGGCGGACACTCCAGAGAAAGGGCCGACAATTTCATAGGTTATGCCATCCCATCCATCCCCTGTCATCCCTCTTTGCGAGCTAAAGTAGAGTCGGGACATATCATCACTGAAAGCTGGACCTGCAATCTCCGAGGCATCTTGTCCTGACACTTTGACTATGACTGATACTTGACCGTCTGCAATGCCTACGAGTTCCATGTTTCCACCATCTTCGGCGACTACTAAATCACCTGCGCTTGTGACTTCGATATTATCGATACCTGACAAGATGGGATTGGTATGTGTAGATCTGTCGTAGACGATAGAAAGTTTCTGTGACGCCACGTCGATTTTCCAAACCCGGTCGTCACCTTTTGTACCGAAGAATATTGACCCGTCATGATAATCGATACCCTCGCCTCCATTAAAACGAACCGCATCGGGGATTTGAAATCTGAGTTCCGTTGAAGCATCTAATGTTGGATCCTTGATTCCGCGCCACACTAGTTGATCACCAGAGCCAGCGGCAACCTCTAATGTTCCGGCCGACAAGTCTGGTCGATCGTTGCTGGCGTTTGCGGGAGTAAAACGGTACAGGCATCCATCGCGTCGGTCTTCCGTCAAATACAATTGATTGGTATTGGGATCAACGGCAACCGCTTCATGGTTAAAACAACCAAGCAAAGGCCATTTGATGGCAGCTTGTTGCCCTAATGGATCGCATTCGTATACCCAACCGTCTCCTACTTCTTCACATGTGAGCCAGGTATCCCAAGGCGTTTTTCCACCAGCGCAGTTACGTCGAGTAGATCGGCAGATGCTATAGGCATCAACAATAGCGCCTTTATTATCGAATCGGATCGCACCAACACCGCCACTGCTACTGCTTTCTGAGTTGCTGACGTAGACCCAACCGTTCGGATTGTGAAAGACCGCGCCACCGTCAGGCGACTTATGCCAAATATAGTCAGAAGATGGAGAGGGTGTGTTTCCTGACCTGGCAACTATTCGTGAGGTAAAACCGTTGGGGAGCATTAGTCCATTTTTATCGGGTGGCTTCAGCGGACCTAAGCCCGTAATTCGGGTAGGTGTATCTTTAGAACGAAGCGCATCTTCTGGTGGAACATTTGGTACTTCCTCTTTAGAAACACCCATGTCGCAGCCGGCCAAGATCGCTGGGCTAAGTGCGCCAAGGCTGATTATCGACGTATTTTTTAGAAATTGTCGTCGGTTGTTGGTTCCACGAGCGCATTTCGACATTGGCATTCCCTTCCGTTCACTAAATTTAATATATATTGGAATTAATCCGTTTTTGTGGCCGGACTCTGGTTTTTGAAATAA
>PAMR01000031.1 GCA_002708205.1 Gammaproteobacteria bacterium | reverse complement strand
TCCTAATAGGCGCAATTACTTTCATCCGACCTGCTCGACTGTTTCTCCGAGAGCTTCCGCCCTCTTAAGACGGGTAGCTTCGTCTGCAGGCAAATGACGTTGCGCTTTATAGAGACAAAAAAGAGAAGCAATAAAAATGAACATAGAACACGCCATACCGGATTGCAGTGCTGATGCCTCATCCATACCACCCGTAGCAAATAAGTCGCTTAACTGACCGATGACATAAGGCCCAAGAGCAAGACCAATAAATGTGTTAACAAGAATATAGTATGCCCCCGCAACCGCTCGCATTCGCGGCATAACTAGATCGTTAGCCGTGCTTGCTGGTACGCTGGGCCAACAGGCAGATGGAATCATAAGAAAAAAATTGATCCAGAATGCCGCATAGAGACTTTCGGTATAAATCAACCACAAGGCTAACGGGATTGTTCCTATGATGGCAAAGTAACCCAAAATCAAACGGCCACTTGCATAGCGTTGCTTTAGCCAATCTGCGATATAACCACCACAAGTTACAGATAAAAACCCTCCAGCCGCCGCTCCAAGTCCAATATACAAACCCACTTCCAGCACACTGGCCCCATGCGCACGAATTAACAATGGCGCCGTCCAAAAGCCAATGCCGTAGCCAACAAATGAAATCGTAGGAAACGCAATCAATGTGTATATCAGGGACTTCGACTTAAATATCATGGCAAAGGTAGCCGGATCACGTTGGCGCAGCGTTTGGACCCAGGAAAAAGTTACGTATACCCCTATACCTGTGGCTATCCATTGAGCAATGCTACCTGTTATTAAGATCAGCAAATAGGCGACTATAGCAATCATTACAGCAGCCAAAACATTCGTCCTGAGCGAGGCCTTCGATTGCACTATGGATATGAGGTTTAGTGGAGGTATAACGGAAGCAAGTTCGGAACCGAGCAGTCTAAATGGAGCCGGATGCTTCGCCGTACGTAAGCCCTCACTCAACCCTCTTATCGGCTCGCGTAACGTCCGAACCCATGCGGCCATCAGCACACCCGGCAGACCAACGGCCATAAATGCCACTTGCCAACCTTTCAGTCCCCAAGGAGGGTCGACCGGAAATGCAGTTGCCCATGTATCCAATATCCATCCACCAAGAAACAATCCAATTCCACTACCCAGATACACCCCAGACGAGTAAATCGCGATCACCGTAGCCCGACGATTCGGGGGATAATAATCAGAAAGCATTGAAAAGGCTGCGGGAGATGCACTCGCCTCCCCGACCCCCACTCCCACTCGATAGAGAGCCAAACTCGTAAACGAACGGGCGGTGCCAGAGAGCGCTGTCATCATGCTCCAAAACACTAGTCCGCCTGATATCAGGCTTTTACGATTCCAGACATCGGCAAAACGGGCCAACGGTATACCGAAAACCGCATAAAATACGGCAAAAACGGTGCCATACAAAAACCCCATTTGCGCATCTGTAATTCCAAGATCAGCCTTAATGTCTTCTGCGAGTATTGAAAGAATCTGCCGGTCAACAAAATTAAAAAAGTAAACAATGACCAAAACGAAAAGGACATAGTGAGCGTAACGTCCTCCCACCTTGTCGGTGGGTTCCGTATTTGAAGTTTCTTGTTTTTCAGACATACCAGACCTCCATCTGGTCATTAGTGCATAGATTCAGTTAACTTGCGAACCCAATACCGGAATCGGCTCAGAAGCACTATCAATGAAAAGTATTTTACAAAATAAGTACGTGCAGCAATTCAATGACATAGGTTTTACCGTTATTCCAAACGTCATTCCGGATTTGGAGCTCAAGCATGCGCAAGAGGCTCTACGAAAGTACTACCCGTCCCCGGATGAATATTTTGCTAACCCCGACAAATTTAACGAATTGACATCATCTCAATTTGCCGGACTCAAATTATTTCCCTGGACCGAGTTATCGTTAAATCAATTAACCGTTCATCCCAACGTTATTCAATGTGTTGCAGGATTACTTGGAACACCTAACTTACGCCTGGCGAAAGGTGAGTTGTGGGCGAAATTTGGAAATCGCATTGATTACGATCAGGAACATCACCGCGATTACGGCAATCACGCGTTAACCGTCCCACGTCGAGACGGACTTTATCGAGAAGCCACTACGTTTATCTTCTTATCAGACATAACCACAACTACTGGGCCCACCGCAGTCGTTCCTAAAGCGGTATCAGACTCAATTCCCTATGGCGTAATGCGAGCTGAACCAGGCTCTATGCGTAACGTAGAGATGTATGCCACTGGGGTGGCTGGTTCCTTGATGGTCTATTCATACGAAATTTTTCATCGTGGTACAGCCATGGTCGATCCCAAAGGATTCCGCTTCGCCCTACTGGCAGATTATCGCGCCGCCGAGGCCACATGGATCGGCAAGCATAGTTTCGGCCGGTTTGGTTTAGACCCCAATTTAAACGCATTCCTCGAAGATATTTCGCCAGAACAAAGAGTACTCCTCGATTTTCCAGCACCGGGACATCGATTTTGGAATGAACAAACCATCGACGACTGCCAAATACGGTACCCAAACATGGATATGACTCCGTACACCAAAGCGTATGATCCAACCGCTTGAATTGAGCTCTCAAGAACCAGCCGTTATACGCTCTGGTCAAACGAAAAATAAAAGACTAGGGTGCTAAGCAACAACTTGACTGGGGTACCCATGTCCTACATCGAAGAAAGAATTGTCCACGATGCCGATTCCCACACAATGGAATTACCCAACTGGTTCGACGATTTCGGTACCAACCGAGTTCGCAATGCGTTTCGGGAGCGCTATGCTAACCGTTCGCTGGACCGGATCGTCGCAGAGCATAAGTCATCGGAATACCGAAGATTCAATGCCCAAGAGATCATGCTGAGAAAGAATTACGACGCACTGGGCGCATTCGACTCGTCAGAACGAGTCGAAGCGCTTGAACATATCGGAGTTGCCTCTCAACTGATCTTCCCTTCTTCTCCTAATGTATGGCTCGAAGAGTTAGAACACGGACTCGACTACGATTTGCTTTATGAAACCGCATCTGCGACAAATCGTGCCCAAATCGCATTTTGTTCCTCCGATCCTCGCCTCTTACCTGTCTGCTACGTACCTCTGGCAGACCTTAAGCGAACACCTGGGGCTGCGGAAGAAGCCCTGAAATTAGGAGCAAAAGCTCTTTTAATTCCGTGGGCCTGCCCTCACAACCATTCCACCAGCCATATAGAGCTAGATCCACTATGGCGACAAGCCGAAGAAGCAGGTGTTCCCATACTATTTCATGTGGGAGCCGCCGACCGTGTACTCCCAAAAGCACACGCGATAAATGGCTTACCGGAAGTACCCGATTTCCATGGGGGCGAAGAGAATTTCCGATCAATCTCTTATATGGCTATTCCCGCGGGACCTATGCAAGCGCTTTCGCTACTGATTCTCGACGGAGTATTGGATCGCTTCCCCAGATTACGAGTCGGCGTCATTGAACTAGGCGCCGTCTGGTTACCTGGTTTCATGCGTCAACTCGAAGCTGCATTCGAAGCATTTTCACGGCACGAAGACCGACTACAAGGTTTGAATCTTCGGCCTAGCGAATACATAGAACGACAAGTTAGGGTAACCCCATATCCCACTGAACCCGTCGCATGGATTATTGAACAATCGGGACCCGGTATATGCATGTTTTCTTCCGATTATCCTCATCTCGAAGGGGGACGTAATCCGTATGGAAGATTTGCCAAATCTACAGCGCGATCCACCGTCGACGCACAAGAAAGGTTTTTCCGAAGAAACTTTGAAGATCTGATGGGGAGTGCTTTTAGGAACGGCTCTATCATCTAGATCCATTCTGCCAGTCTGCTTCCAAGTCCGAATACGCATCACGTTCTGTTGGGATAACCTCGGTGATGCCCAAGGAAACCCCTTTCACTCGAACCGCCTCCTCTAGAGCCTCTATGAGTAATTCTCGGGGAATGTCGATATCCAGTCGGGTGATAAAAGGTGGCGCAGCAGTTGGACGAGTAGTGCCCACAATCTTTAATTCGGTCATATCTAAAAAGCTGGCACTATAGGCATCAATGGCAGCGATATCGGCTATGCCTTGTTTAATATATCGAATGCTTTCCTGGTGCGAACCACTCACCAACGTTAATTCAGGTCGCAAGCCACGATTTCGCAGCCATTCAAGCAAACTGGTGCAACCGGAACGTGATCGTTCATTATTAACGACGATCCGTCCAGAGTTCTTAACATCCCCCCGGACAATCACATAACTATAGTAATCCCCAGGCTCACATTGTAATTCTGGGATAGCAGGCCGTGCGACAGGCACGATATGGTCCATATCGTGATAGTGCAGATCCAAACCGCAGCATTGAGAAAGCAACAATTGTGGATTAATCCACTGATCTCGCGGATCTGTCTTCCTATCAAGTTCAAACGGCAAATTCTGTATCCCTCGGGATAGCAGCATTTGATGCATCACGACCCAGAAGCCGCTCCATAAATCCCTCGTCTTGGAACTATCGTACCAAGGGAAACCAACCAGACGCGGGGTGCTTTGTACATCAACCTGTTGCATGATCTGTCGCCCAAGCAAACTAGCTCCGGTAGTTTACCTGATGGATTACCAATCCGACGAAGATAAATCAAAAACAAGCGGTCGCCGATTTATTCAAGGAAATCTTCGAACGAATGTCATCGTACAACTGGGCCATGGGGCGTTCGGTCAAACTGGTTTTAGACTTATCGCGGCACCCACCTTTATTCCAGCTTACCTGTTCTCACTCACTGGTTCGGATGTACTGGTGGGCCTAACGCGTGCATTCCAAGCTTTTGGCACAGTCTTGTCGCCATTTATCGGCGCGAGTCTCATCGGCCATCGTAAAAAGATTCTCGGCATCACTGTGGTCGTTTCGGTACTGATGCGCCTCCAAGTATTCGGCCTAGCACTGGCGGGGTTTTTCCTAGGACAACAAGCCTTGATACCGGCAACCATCGTATTGCTTACCCTGATCGGCTTTTTTCAAGGTATGTCTCAAGTCCAGATGCAGTCTCTAAGGGCGAAAGTAATCCCAACGGATAAACGAGGAATTGTTACTGGAGCAAGAAATTCGATCGCTGGAATATGTTCTGCCATAGTTTCCTATATCGCTGGCGCCTTTGTGCTTCAACAGAATCTGCTAGGCAATGGCTATGCCTCGATCTTTCTGATGGCATTTGTAATTGCGAGTATCGGGGTACTCGTCCTTTGCTTCACTAAAGAACCTCGTGCTGATTCTGTCCGCATCAAAGAATCCTTTCCAGACACCCTTCGCTCCATTCCAGACTTGATTCGGCAAGATCCTGCTTTCGGCCGCTTTTTTATTGCCCGAGCGTTCGGATCGTTTGGGCGCATGGCACTACCATTTTATGTCCTCTATGCAGGAATGCGGATGGAACTGGACGGGCTTACGCTCGGCGTCCTAACCACGGTGTGGATGATAACCTCCAGTACAGCAAACCTTTTTTGGGGCCTCATAGCAGACCGCAAAGGTTATCGGCTGGTCATGATTATAACGCTCGCTATTTGGACACTATCCCATATTCAGTTGCTTTATGTGGACACACTAAATGGCATGATCGTCTTTTTTGTATTGATGGGAATCCCATCGGGGGGATTCAATCAATCCGGACAAAATATGGTTCTAGAATTCGGCAAGAATCAAGACATTCCTTTGAGGCTCGCTGCTTCAGGAAGTGCTGTCAACTTAATCGGCGCTATTGGCCCATTAATCGGCGGGGCCATCGCAGCACTCTATTCTTATGAAATTCTGTTCGTCACTACTATAGTGTTGCAAGGGATCGGTTTAATTGGGCTCATAAAGTATGTTCCCGAACCGCGCCTACGGGTTAACCTATAGTCTCTTTTCTCTGGATACATCATGCTAAAACTACATTTTGCTCCCAACAGTAGAGCCGGACGAATAGTCTGGTTACTCGAAGAACTTGGCCTACCGTACGAAATGAATCGTATGGATTTTCATCCCTCTCATCTCAAATCGGACGAGCACCGTGCTCGCCATCCCTTGGGACGTGTTCCTGTTTTGGAAGACGGCGAAATAATGCTCTATGAATCTGGTGCAATTGTTGAATATGTCTTATCCCGTCACGCCGTTGGGCAGTTAAAACCCGCTATCGATTCACCGTTATATCCAGAATATCTTCAGTGGTTTCACTACTGCGAAGGAATGGTCATGCCCCCCGTTAACATTATCGTAGTGCAAACTGTTTTATTACCGCCCGAACGCCAAAATAAGGAATCGTTGGAGCAAGCACAACGCCTACTAGGAAAAGCCCTCGCCCCTATTAATGAAGCGCTCGCTGGCAGAGATTATCTGATCGGTGATTTTTCAGCCGCCGACATCATGCTTGGCCATGCCTGTTTTATGAGCAATCGCCTCGGAGGAGTCACTGATGACATGTCGGAATTAAAAGGCTACGTCGAACGCGTTTCAAATAGGGCAGCATTCCAGACTGCCATAAATGCCTAGAAAACAGCACACATCATACGAACTTCAATACTTCGACGCGGGCGAGCCAGCGGGCTCGCCTCGTGATTCTGAAACGATGTATGAGGGCAAGCTGAAGCCACACCGTCTCTAGTATCCAATTGTTTTATCAGCAACACTTCCGAAGTCTGCATCCGAGGAAAGTAATATAAACGATGATCGGGATTAAACACCGGCATCGATGAAAGGCTTGCCTTACCGAAACCGTTGTAATAGTAGTCAACTATATCGTCCGAATTCAGACTCGAAGCATCAATCACAGCCAGTGGGTTTAACTCAGCCTCCCATTCAATAGGCTGCCATGAGTTAAACCAAACAAAATCACATTCTTCAAACTCCTCGAGTTCTAATCCGGCCGCTCGTATGATTTGATTCCCATCAATTCGCGCGTTGTTCAAACTGTAATCACAATGTAGGAACCGTGCATAGGCTTTATTGAAATCCGTTGTATCCTCAGTACGCACAACATGTTGTGTAAAAAAGACTCGTTTACATTGTCTTTTCAAAGACCGTCGCACAACGCTTTCAATCTCAGGGTAGTAGCGAGCTTTCACTTGGTCTGCGTTATAGAAATCTATGCTGCTTGGCTGGTGAGCGATGAGTTCAAATCCCTCAACATCGAGTGACAAATCCAAGCTCTGATCACGCGCATCATGAATTCGAACTTGCTTCTTGGAAGTATTAGCACGCCGAGTTTCTTTCGATCCGATACTTGGGGTGTCGCTTCGACTTCGCCATTCCTCATTTAAATACCGCACTTCCGCCGCTATTGACTCCATCGGGTATCTCCATTCGCGTTCGCAATTGTCCTATCAGCATAGCACGACATATTATTGCTCTATCCGTTTCAGATCGAAGCACATTAGGAGGGATATAATGGTATTGAAAACAGCGACACTACTTGCGCAAATCTATGGCCATAAATTAGATGACCCATTAACGTATCCAACCGGAGTCGCCTTCTCAGGCCGATTACGACTTGCCAGGTCCACCGGCAACACTGAAGAGGTTGCATACTCTATCGACCAGCTCGCAGAAAGCTTTTGTAAGGATCCTTCTACCATCCCCGATGCCGCCCCTTGCCTTGCCGTCGGATGCTTCGCGGACGAGCTCTACGCAATTAGCGGACAAGAAAAATACCGTCAACTGCTAATCAATCTAGCAACCAGAATCGACACCGACAGGGATATACGGGTAGAAGACTTCTTCTTTTCCGGAACGCTACTGGGCAGAGCCTACAATCTCTCAAAAAATGCAAAATTCGCTGAAAAGCTAACCGATTATCTTGTCTCAATCGACACACAACAAAAAAATGGATTGTATTGGCATTGCCACGCTTCACCTTATTTTTGGGGGCGAGGAAATGCCTTTGCAGCTATGGGTTTTGCTGAAGCGCTTAAGTATTTAGACGAACACCCTTATAGAAATCGGCTACTTGAGATACATATGAAGCATCTCAATGCATTGCGCCTATACCGACACGAAAGCGGTATGTGGCACCAGATTATAGACAACCCCAATAGCTACCTGGAACACAGCGCGACAACGATGATCGGTTACAGCATCGCCCAAGGAATACTCGGTGGGTGGCTTGATAAGAACCAGTGGTTGCCATTTCTCAAAGAGGTGTGGTCTGGTGTTGCTGCTCGCATCAGCGCTACCGGCGAACTTGAACAGGTCTGCGTAGGTACAGGACCTCTGGATTCCATAGATGATTATATAAACCGTCCTTTTAACAACAGACTCGATGACCGGGGGGGTGCCATGGCATTGTGGCTGGCCACGTCGATGTTAGAGCTGGGCACAAAAACAGAAGATGTGCTTTGACCAGATGCGACTGACTTTGTCTCGAGTTTCAGTTACGGTTCCAGAGAGTGCCGGGAACAGACCACTATACGAACCTTGAGGAGGAGCATGTGAGCCACGATATCGTTATTCGAAACGGCGTTATTGCCGATGGTACGGGCGAGGAGTTATTTGACGGTGACATTGCCATCGATGGCGAAACCATAACCCAGCTAGGAAACGTTAAAGCCAAAGGAAACGAAGAAATAAATGCGGATGGAAATCTGATCACCCCAGGTTTCGTCGACTTGCATACGCATTTGGATGCGCAAATCGGTTGGGATCCGATGTTAACTCCCATTTCATGGCATGGAGTCACTACCGCCCTCCTAGGCAACTGCGGCGTTACCTTTGCTCCATGCAAGGCTGAAGACCAAGAGCTAATAGCCGCCATGATGGAAACCGTTGAAGATATTCCTCGTAAAGCAATTCTTTCTGGATTGCCTTGGAATTGGGAAAGTTATGGAGATTATCTGGATACACTCGAAACGCTCCAACCGGCCATCAACGTCGGAGGTCTGGTTGGACACTGCGCTGTGCGATACTTCGTCATGGGAGATCGAAGTGCCGACGAACAACCCACACAAAGTGAACAAGCAGAAATCGCAGCCATTGTAGGAGCTGCAGTACGAGATGGTGCCGTAGGCTTTTCCACAAATCGCTTCCTGGGGCACTACATGCCCGATGGACGCCATGTTCCCGGTACCCATGCCGAACACGGCGAGCTCGAGGCGATCGCCAAAGAAGTGGGAAAAGCCGGTGGACTAATGCAAAACGTTTTGAATCTTGGCGGTGATTTTGAAGGGGAAGCTGAGTTACTTCGAAAGGAAGCCAGGGCTTCAGGTGGGCGAGTTTTATTTAGTATTACAGCCGGAGCAAAGGATTCTTCTGGTCAGCGGGTTCGTTCCATGCTGGAGGACATGCAATCGAACGGACTTGATATCAATTCTATTTCGACACCCCGCGGTACCGGCTTCATTTCGGGTTTGCAATGCGGACTACCTTGGAAATCGGGAGCGTGGCAAATGCTCGCATCTAAAGATTTCGCCGACCGGTTAACCACTATAAGCAAACCCGATGAAGTCGCAATTCTCGTAGCGGAAGCTCAAAGGACCGAAGGAACGAACCCATCAGATCTCTTTTACATGGGTAACCAAGAACGTCCAAACTATGTGGGATCCGATTCAGAAAGTCTCGCGGGACTGGCTTTAGCAGCAATGGAACACCCTGCAGAAACCTTCTTACGAATGGCTAGAGAATCTAACGGTAAAGCATTGTTTACACTACGTTCTTTTAATAAAAATCTTAATGCTCTTGCTAACCTCTTATCATGCGATTACTGCCTGCCGGGGTTGGGTGATGCGGGCGCGCATGTGAGTCAGGTAATGGATGGAGGATGGGGTACATTTGTACTATCCCATTGGTGTCGTGACGAAAAATTATATGATATTGCCGAGGCCGTGCGCCGATTAAGCTCTGCTCCTGCTCGGATCATGGGTTTGTCTGATAGGGGGATCTTGAAACCCGGAATGAAAGCAGACCTTAACGTCATCGATTTNTCCAATCTACATGAAAAACAACCCGAAATTGTCCANGATTTCCCNCATAAATCATCTCGATTTATCCAACGAGCTAACGGTTATCTGGCAACCCTATGTAATGGCAGCGTNCTACTCAGGNACGACGAGCACACAGGNGCCCGCAACGGAACGGTGATACGGGCNAAGTAGATATCTTATGTTTTGTTCGCCGGTAACTGTGTCATCAGCGAATCTATAACGTNGGCCGCTTCTCGGGGTTNNAGTTCAGATTGAACATACGTTCGATCTGAACTTAGGNTCCATTCAAAGCCATTCGCTAGACTTCCCTTGCCACTAGAAATAGTGACTAAACCGCTGGCGGCACCTCTAACAGCGTATATGACCGCGATTTGATCCCAACTGGANCGGCCCTGAAATTNTCCNCCAAACCAGGATCTNTATGCTTCACGAACTGGATTGGCNTTCGANGCAGATTCCAATGCNGCACCGGTATACACATCAACCNCNNAATCACTTACAACCAACTCNGTAGGCCAATTTTGGATTACGTGCGCACTAATTCCCACCAACTCATGACGGACTAAGTTAAAAGCGTCATTGACCAAGCCCCCCATCACGATGAGACGAGAAACCTTCTGCTTCACCAAATCAGGTTCGCGCTGGAGNAGCTGATAGAGNTTATTCAAAAATCCAATACTGACAATGGTTACCTCTTTCAATGAAGCGTNCTCAAGGATTGTCCGATAGATTTCAAACGCGTTTGGTACATCTCCCTNAATAGAATGAGGGAACTCCGACAAAGCTTTCAAATAACGGGACTCATCCGGATTCTTCAAGATNCCTTTGAAAGCTCCAATTGGCACTTGTCGCCCATACCATCTATTGATCACATCTATTGCTATGGGACCNAGAGGATGAGTCTCGTTATACACGACTCCAAGAATCTTGGCTTCACGACGATCTGCTAGTGCGTGAAGGCACGCAAGAGCACCTACATCGTCAACATCGTAAGCCATATCGGTGTCTAGTATGACCGGAACCAAATTACATCTCCCAAGACGTCCCTATGGCATTTATTAGAATTTNGTTATTATATTATCTGTAAGATATTGAATTTTATCGATTTCGTTGGTCAGCAATCCGCCAAACATAATTTCATCCGCTCCGGCATCAACTAATTCGCCTATCCGATCGACGACATAACTTGCTTCGCCTGCTGCCGAGCCTTCACCAAGCCGACGACCCTCAATAAATGCATCCACAGCCGCTTTATCTTTCGAAATCATAACCGGCATTAAAACGGTGTATCGGATATCTGCCGGATCCCTCCCCACCGATTCGCAATGTCGTTCAACAACGGCTATTTTTTGGCGAAAGTACTCCTTTGTCATAGGCCCGCCAGCCCAACCATCAAGATTCATCACGTCTCCGTATCGCGCCAACGTCCGCANGGTACGCCTCTCGCCTGTCCCTCCGACAAGAATAGGGATCGGCTCGTCAAAACATCCTGGAGAGAGNGGAGCCGAATCTAGGCTGTAGTATTGTCCAGAGAAGTTGGTCGGTCCGTCGGCATGCANTAGATTCCGCAAGAGCTCCATCGCTTCTTCAAATCGGTCTTGCCGCTCTTTCATCGAAGGAAAATTCCACCCGTACGCTTCGTGCTCTCTTTTGAACCAAGCTGCGCCAATCCCCAACGTAAANCGNCCATGAGAGATCTGATCGACATTAGCAGCCATCTTTGCGACGAGCCCGGGATTGCGGTACGTATTTCCTAAGACCAGATGCCCAATCTGAAGGTTTTGCGTAAACCCCGCNACAGCTGCCGCTATCGTAAAAGCCTCGTGCGCCGTCAAATGCTCTTCTTCAGGCCTTCCNGGTGGCGGCAGGAAATGGTCAGCAAACCACACGCTATTCCANCCACTTGTGTCAAGCATCTCAACGACAGTCCTAATTTCGTCCCATGTGTTTCGATAACACCCAACCTGAACGCCAAAATCCACAATAAATCTCCGCAAAAAAATCTAGACTAGTCTTTTNGTTTTATCGAGACCACGAGAAAGTTCTCGATCCCACCGTTTCTGAGGTTTGTTATAGTCGCGACACCAGAAAAGAGAACGCCATGGACACCGAAGAAATCCGCGAACTAATAGAACCTTTCGCTAATCATGTAGGCGGAACGTTGTCTGCAATGCATGCGCTGATGAGAACAAACGGTTATATCGATCCGGAGGACCATAGCGTGATAGCCGACGTTTTCAATATTAGCATTGCTGAGGTACGGGGAATCGTGACCTTTTACGAAGATTTTCGGTCTGATCCGCCACCTTCCTCAATCATTCGGATATGCCAGGCTGAAGCGTGCCAAGCTGTCGGAGCACGACAATTAACAATTCAAGCAGAACAGCATTTTGGNCTAGAAATAGGCGAATCCACAGACACTAAACTCGCTATCGAGCCTGTCTACTGCCTCGGTTTATGCGCGGTCGCGCCGGCTGCNCAAGTCAACAAGCAGCTCATCGGCAGAGCAACCCTAGAAAAACTGGAACTTTCGTTATGACCACGGTCTACGTACCACTAGATTCATTTGCTATCGCCTTGGAAGCGGATTCCGTCGCNGATATTTTCCGAAAAGCGGGAGCTACAGTCATTAGGAATGGATCAAGAGGATTGGCATGGGCAGAACCCCTTGTCGAAATAGAAAACGGTGGCACAAGAACCGCCTACCAACAAGTCAGCCCAAATATTGCCAAAAGTTTAGTGGCNGCAGGTGCACTGAAAACAAAAATACCTACACACGAAAAGTATTTGGGAGACATTGAACAACATCCGTTTCTAGCCAATCAACAGCGTTTGATCTTTGATCGAATTGGATACACATCACCTCTGGATATTCCCGATTTCTCCGACATCATCAGCATCTTAGAAAAGGAACCACATCAAATCATAGACACCGTACGAACATCCGGCCTGCGNGGAAGGGGTGGGGCAGGCTTTCCAGCACATATCAAATGGCAAACCGTAGCTGATACACCTGCTGATATTCGTTACCTCGTGTGTAATGCAGACGAAGGAGATTCGGGCACATTTGTAGATCGATTACTCATGGAAGGCGATCCGTTTCGGTTAATCGAAGGCATGGTGATTGNCGCGTACGCGACAGGAAGCTCCAAAGGATTCGTATACCTCAGAAGCGAGTATNCGATCGCACAGGAAATTTTTAAAAAAGCTGTCAATCTGGCATATCAAAACGGACTACTCGGCAAAGATATTCTAGGAACCGGTGTAACTTTCGACCTCGAATTATTCATAGGAGCAGGCGCATACATTTGTGGAGAAGAAACATCATTGCTGGAAAGCCTAGAGGGTAANCGAGGTCAAATACGCACAAAACCACCTGTACCCGCCATTGAAGGCCTTTTGGGCAAACCAACACTCGTACACAATGTCATCAGTTACGCTAGTATCCCAGGTCTTATGAAGGCAACTGGAGAGCTCTACGCCAATCTTGGTGTCAAACCCTCATGCGGAACAATGCCCTTCCAAATCTCTGGAAACATTCAACGCGGCGGTTTGATCGAGCTACCATTTGGAGTCACCATCCGCCAATTGATCCATGACTTCGGTATCGGAACTTTGAGCGGTAGACCATTGCGCGCAGTACAAATCGGTGGGCCGTTAGGCGCTTATCTCTCAGAGGATGAACTCGATACCCCTCTTACCTATGAGGCTTTGACAAATCTAGGTGCCGGTATCGGACATGGCGGACTCGTTGTTTATGATGATACTGTAGACCTTGCAGAACAGGCCCAATACGCGTTCGAATTCTGCGAAATTGAATCGTGCGGCAAATGTACTCCATGCCGTATCGGATCGGTACGAGGCAAAGAAACGATGCAAGCTTTGCGAGACGGTAAAGCCACTGCAAAGGACCTCACTATGTTAGATGATCTCTGCGAGGTAATGGACAAAGCCAGTTTATGCCAAATGGGCGGCATGACCCCCATTCCAGTGCGAAGTGCCATGGAACGATTCCCCGAAGACTTCGGAACCTCATTGATAGTTAGGAGCTCCTAGCATGCTACGCATCGAAAAAGATCTCGGCACACCAGCTCAACACTCGAAATCAACCGGGGTACAGTTTTGGAACCACGTCGCTTCCGGGGCTACGATAGACCCGGTACAGCCTAGCGCCGCAACGGTCGCGTTAACTATCGACGGTGAAGAAGTCAAAGTACCAGCTGGGACGTCTATCATGCGGGCAGCCCGAGAAAACGGAACCCCCGTACCCAAACTCTGCTCCACCGACCGTCTCGAGCCTTTCGGTTCTTGCAGGGTGTGTCTTGTAGAAGTGGAGGATAGACGAGGACTGATCGCATCATGCACGGAGCCGGTAAGCGAAGGCATGGTTGTTAAAACGCAGACCGAAGAACTCGCAAGAATCCGCAGGGGTGTGATGGAACTTTATATATCTGATCATCCACTCGACTGCCTTACCTGTTCGGCCAACGGGGACTGCGAATTACAGGAAGTTGCGGGTAGCGTCGGTCTCCGTGATGTCCGGTACGAAAGCACGTCCAATCATTTAAACGAAATTAAAGACGACTCGAATCCCTACTTCGCGTTTGATGGATCCAAATGTATTGTTTGTTCCCGATGTGTGCGCGCCTGCGAAGAGATCCAAGGAACATTTGCCCTCACCATCGAGGGTCGAGGATTTAACTCAAAAGTAAAAACTGGCGCCGACAATTTTTTCGATTCCGAGTGCGTGTCATGTGGAGCCTGCGTGCAGGCCTGTCCTACGGCTACCTTAATGGAAAAGTCGGTCATCGAGCAGGGCGTACCAGACCGAAGTGTCGTGACCACCTGCGCTTACTGTGGAGTCGGTTGTTCGTTTAAGGCCGAACTAAAAGGGGACCAAGTGATTCGAATGGTCCCATACAAGGATGGCATGGCGAACCACGGACATTCATGCGTAAAAGGCCGCTTCGCATGGGGCTATGCGCACCATAACGATCGAATTACAAAACCGATGATTCGAGAGAGCATAGATGACAACTGGCAAGAAGTGGATTGGGATACCGCCATTGAATACGCCGCTGATCGACTTAAAAATCTGCAAAATCGATACGGCTCAAAATCAATAGGTGCAATCACTTCATCCCGATGTACGAGCGAAGAAGTGTGGCTCGTTCAAAAAATGGTGCGGACTGCGTTTGGTAATAACAACATTGATACATGCGCTCGAGTCTGTCATTCACCGACTGGATTCGGTCTCAAACAGACATTCGGTACATCCGCTGGCACACAGAATTTTGATTCCGTACATCATGCGGATGTGATCGTCGTAATTGGAGCGAATCCAACGGAGGGCCACCCAGTTTTTGCCTCATATATGAAAAGGCGATTACGAGACGGTGCGAAATTGATTGTTTTGGACCCGAGAAAGATAGGATTAGTCAAGTCGCCACATGTACAAGCCGATTTTCACATCGCGCTTCAACCAGGTACAAACGTTCCATTGATGAATGCGTTTGCACACGTAATCGTCACCGAGCAGCTCTACGATAAAGATTTTATTTCCGAGCGGTGCGATAACCAGTCTTTTCAAGAATGGATGAAATTCACGGCACAGCCAGAAAATTCACCGGAAAATGTAGCAATCGTAGCCGGAGTTGATGCCAACGATATTCGCCAGGCAGCGCGGCTATATGCGAGCTCGAGGAACGCAGCGATCTACTACGGCCTGGGTGTGACCGAACACAGTCAAGGCTCCACGATGGTTATGGCAATGGCAAATCTAGCCATGGCAACGGCTAATATCGGACGCCCAGGTGTTGGCGTGAACCCGCTGCGCGGCCAAAACAATGTGCAAGGCTCTTGCGACATGGGCTCTTTTCCACACGAGCTTTCCGGTTACCGCAGTGTGTCTGATGAAGAAGCCCGAAGCAGCTTTGAATCGAATTGGAACATTGAACTGGATTCAGAACCAGGATTACGTATACCTAACATGTTGGATCAAGCTTGTGCTAATCAGTTCAAAGGCATCTATATCCAAGGCGAAGATATAGCCCAATCCGATCCCAATACTGTGCATGTCGAAACCGCTCTAGAGTCAATGGAATGCGTTATCGTTCAGGATCTCTTTCTAAACGAAACCGCAAAATTTGCACACATATTTCTTCCTGGCACATCGTTCTTGGAAAAAGACGGCACATTCATAAATGCTGAACGTCGTATCAATCGTGTACGTCCAGTCACGAAACCCTTAACAGAAATGCACGAGTGGGAGGTCACTCAGGCACTGGTTAATGCTCTCGGTTACCCCATGCACTACGATTCACCCGCAGAAATCATGGATGAGATAGCAGCACTTACGCCTACTTTTAAAGGGGTATCCTTCGAATATCTAGATCGCGTAAACAGCGTTCAATGGCCTTGTAATGATGACGCGCCGGATGGAACGCCGGTCATGCATGTAAACGAATTCGTGCGAGGACAAGGAATGTTTGCAATTACGGAATATCAACCCACCGATGAAAAAACAAATCGAAAATTTCCACTGCTACTAACAACGGGGAGAAAACTCCACCAATACAATGTAGGGGCGCAAACTCGACGCACAGAAAATTCCAGATGGCTCGAAGAAGACAGACTAGAAATCCATCCTTCCGATGCGGAGCTTCGAGGGGTAAGAACGGACGATTGGGTTTCCATTCAAAGCCGTATTGGTGAAATCACCCTCAAAGCTGAAATCACTACCCGTGTTGTTCCCGGCGTTGTTTATACGACTTTTCATCATCCACTTACTGGTACAAATGTGGTAACAACCGAGCTAGCTGACTGGGCCACTGACTGTCCAGAATACAAGGTCACAGCAGTGGAAATACGACCAGCGAACCATCGTTCGTCTTGGCAGGAACGTTTCGATAAAAGGGAGAAGCAGCAAACTGAGCTACTTCCAGCGGGCGGTAGTTAATGCCCCATGATTGATCGTGTGCCTGCCAGCATTCAAGTGCCCATTGAACACGACGGCCACAATGGCGGAACAAAAAGTCACGATCTGGTTACCGTAGAAGAACCCCTAGAAATACGAATCATCCATGGAAAGAAAAGAGAACGCCTTAGTCTGTCGGTCACTATGAGAACCCCTGGATCCGACGAAGAATTGGCTGTCGGATTTCTCAAAGGCGAAGGGATCATCGATAATTCCGATGATATTCTAGGTGTCCATCCAGTAGGCAGTCCTTCAATCGATAAAGGCTTAATTAATATCGTCGAGGTCGTCCTCGAACCGCATCACGCCTTCGATCCCGACACACTAACTCGGCACACCTACACCAGTTCGAGCTGCGGTATATGTGGCAAAACATCCCTCGATGCAATCGCTGTTGCTGTCGGGCCGCGGTCCCCCTACCAATTGCCTATTAGCGAAAGTGATCTGCACGCCTTACCAACAAAATTACATATTAAACAAGTCGAATTCGAGAGAACCGGTGGTTTACATGCAGCGGCAACCTTTACCAGCGATGGAGAGATCGAAAAAATTCGAGAGGATGTTGGTCGTCATAATGCAGTCGACAAATTAGTAGGGAGCTATTTACTAGAAAGCAAGATGAAAATGCTTTCTCAGCGCGGCCTGCTACTGTCGGGACGAGCAAGTTTCGAACTAATACAAAAAGCTGCTCTAGCCCATATCTCTTTCGTCGCCGCAATAGGTCCACCGTCAAGCCTCGCGATAGAACTAGCGGAAGAACAGAACATTACTCTGATAGGTTTTTTGCGACACGATCGGTTCAATCGTTACTCCGGAATGGGTAAAGGACAATGATCGAAGCAACTAATGTCACGGGAATCGTACTTTGTGGCGGCAAAGGTTCTCGCTTAGACGGTCGCGACAAGCCACTTATAGAGCTCGGCTCAAAAACCATTGTCGAACACATATTGGATCGCCTTGCATTGCAATGTGATCGTATTATTTTGTCCTGCACCCGGAACGTAGCTCTATACGAAACCCTTAATCACGAAGTCGTAGTCGATTTAGACCTCGAAGAGGGTCCATTGGGTGGACTCAATGCAGCGTTACAGAGCGTCACCACCGAATGGGTGCTAACAGTCCCTGGGGATGCACCCTTTGTGCCCCAGAACCTGACTACATTGCTTGAGAAGGATGCCCAAAAACAAGGGATTGCGTTCCCTACTGTTGACAATCAACAGCACAATTTAACGATGCTTATGGATCGTCGGAGGAGCAATAACCTACAAACGTTCTATAAAAATGGCGGCAGAGCCGTGAAAAAATGGTTTCTAGATGAAAAAATCCAATCCACCAACCTCGACGACTATTCAGTCCACTTCTTCAATATCAATACAGAATCGCAATTAGCAAAAGCCTCACAATTATTGGCATCACTGAACGACTCATAAAGTATCAAATTCTACTATTTTCGTTCGAAGGTAGGATTCGCCAAGCGTTCGCATCGTGGTACTAACAGTAGAGCGCAGAAAGCAAGCCCTATCGCACCAACAATTGATCCGAAATTCGGGTGTTACGATTATTAATAATCAGGTAAGTTCTCTAAAAAAACGTGATGTCTATGGCGACGGTTAATCAAGATCTTGAGAGTATAAAGATTCCGGGAACGACCTCCGTTGGCTGGGACCGAGCAACACCTGTTAACGAAAGAGTCGACGAACATGGTAGACCTGTGTCCACAAGTATCCCTTTTGGAGTAGATGATCCTAGAGCGCCCAAACTTCGCCAGTACAACCACCCGACCGTACAAAATTTAAGAGACCAACTGCGCGAATACAACGGTATACGAGGTCTGGAAATATGCTCTCCAGAAGACCTCGACAGAATCATACATATCTATCGAAGAGATGGATTCGTCGTCGTGGACAAACTACTCGACACAAATCGATTAGAAAATCTGCAATCCGCCTGCGAACTCGAACTCAAAAAAATTCTCTCGCACCGCCCGACCAACGACCGCAGGTACAATGCCGAAACGGGTAGATTGCCCCATAGATACTGCTACGGCACTTCCTCCGCCTCCAGACATATGATGCACAACCCCGCATGGACAGACCTTATTGACCTTCCTAAAAGCACCCCAATATTGACGGCCCTATTTGGCTCCAAAGATTATCTAGTGTGGGGTGGTGGTGGAGACCTATCATTACCAGGGGCGGTCGAATATCAGCATTTACACACGGATGGCCTTGATTCGCAGACTAATGGCGAAGAGCGATTAATTTATGCCCGAGAGCATTTCGATATTAGCCCAACTATGACCTTTTCCGATCTTGACTTCCGCACTCAGAAACTAGTCATGGAATTCGTTCCACCTGGGATAACGATAAACTTCACTGTTTCGGAATTGACCTGGGAAAATGGCCCTATACGCCAAATTCCCGGTACTCAAGGTCTAGCGCAAAAACCGCCAACACTCGATCAAGAACCCCTTTGGATGCGCTATTCAACTCTGGTTGGTGTTCCTGCTGGAGCCGGCATATTCCGAGACACCCGGGCTTGGCACGGCGCAACCCCCAATCTATCGAAGGAAATTCGCGCCTTACCAAGTATTGAATATGCCGCACCCTGGAGAACCAACGAAACCTTTCAAAAATCAATGCCCCACCCTATCTGGACAAACTTATCAAAACACGCCCGAAACATTTGTCGAAAAATTGTCCAAAAGCCGGGCATGTGGCCCCATGGGGCCGGCTATACCCACCCATTAGCCGCAGCTAGACAACAGGCTTTTCAAAATAGCATTGGAACTGAGGGCTACGTCGAAAAGTCCTATACAGACCCATCCTCGGCCGGTACCGCGCTTCGCTTGTTTAACAAAGAATCCTAACGATTATTGCCGCACACATATTATCCAACCCGTAAATCTATCAACCAGACCAGTTATCATCTCAACTCGGCGACAAAGACCGGGATCTTTCGTGATGTTTTCTCCTGGTATTCCTTATACGGTGGAAATGCGGCTACACCAGCAGTCCAAGCTTCTGCACGCTCCTCAGCATTTGTAACTTCTCGAGCGCGCATCTTATGTACCTCGGTCCCATCCCGAATCTCTACTTTTGAATCTGACCTTAGGTTGTAAACCCATACTGGATTCTTAGGAGCCCCACCCATAGAGCCAATTAACACGTAGTGCTCGCCAACCTTTACTCGCATCAAGGGCGTTTTACGTAAAGCACCTGTTTTATTCCCCTTGTGAGTAACAATGATGCATGGAAGCTCGGATCCCGGGAGAGTCACGCCTTTTTTCCCGCCACTACCTTCATATAGTTCGACATGCTTACGTACCCAGTCTACTGGGGTAGGAATATATTCCGACATTCAAATCCTCCTTTTAGTTCTTATATCTAATAAATTGTTGTCCTATCGAGCTAGTATATAAATACCTGCAAGGAATTAATGCCATGGTTATTGTTCCGTCGCTCAAAGAAACTGCCCGTCGCTTTAAAGAAAGCTTTGGTGACGGCGTGACCATTGATGGACCACTCGCATCTTCGGGTGCCGGATTGAGAATAGAAGGGCTTGATCTCGCAGAGAATCTCAACCCTCAGCAAGTCGAATGCCTTATAGACACACTGGCGTACTACCGCATTATTTGTATTCCAAATCAAACCCAACCTCGATTTGACCTAAATCACTTGGAACGATTCGCTAACCATTGGGGAGCACCAATCCCCCATCCCAGCAACTTTCTGCGGGATGGTAAACCCGCACAAGGAGACTGGGCATCAGAAGGTGAACTACAATTCATTCCCCTCGAAGAACGAGCTATCCAATCAGTCAACAAAACCTTTCCCGGACAACTGCAGGTTTTGGACCATACATCTCCCGCAGTATTGATAGTAAGCAACTTTCGGGGAACTCTTGATACCAAGACCCCAAAACCTACCAAGGTGCTTAGAGTCGCTCGCGGAGGTTCATGGCATACCGACATCGAGTACGAACCTGAGCCACTCACCGTATCAATGTTTTTAGTTCACAAAATGCCGATAAATCGCGAAAGCCCGAGTCGAACGTGGGTACATGATCCGGAACTAGTCGAACCGCACATCGGACCATACTTCGAAGGCTCCTCCGAACTACTCATGAAGCGCCGAAAGAATTTGCCCCTCAACGGCGAAACCGCATTCGTAGATACTGCGGCCGCCTATGATGCACTGGATAAAAAACAACAACAGATTTTAGACCGGACACATGTTAGAAGACGACTAAACACGGGGGACACCGGATGGCTAGCCCCACTAGTTAGGACACACCCTAGATCTGAAATCAAATCATTGCACAGCCCCATATGGGCATCCCGCCCTCGTGTACGTCCGCCCATAGAAATTGACGGAATGAATGCACAAGATTCTCGACTGTTTTTAGACGAAATCGAAACTCACATTCTTAAATCCGAATTTCGATACGATCATATACATCAAACGGGTGATGTCACGATTTGGGATAATCATATGACCCTACACAACTCCCCGCCGATGCAAATAAATATCAAATCGATAGCAGATGCCCGGCTTCTTTACCGTATTAGTGTTAAAGGAACACCTTCCCTAACACTACCTCGTGAAGACCATCCCGATTGGCTAGCCAAACACGTCACAAACAGCTACAAGACCGACAACGAATTACTAACTAACCAATAATCCGAAACGGAGAATCTATGTCCAATAATATCGAGGAAATTACAGCTGAACGGCGTGGGAACCAAAATGGCATCCTCTGGATCACTTTAAATCGTCCAGAAAAAATGAATGCCCTAACGTTTCCCCTTTTGCACAAAATGAGAGAAATCTTTGTAGAAGCGCGAAATGACCGAACGCTCCGCTGTGTTGTTATTACCGGCTCCGGACGAGGTTTCTGCGCCGGCATGGATATGGGTGGCGGAGCAAATCCTGATGCCCCCGCTCCGGTAGACGACAAACCAGATCCAGAAGGCCGTCGACTCAATATGCGCAATGAAGTCGAAGCCTACATTGCGTTACGACGACTTGAAGTCCCAGTCATAGCAGGCGTAAACGGGCCCGCAGTAGGCGCGGGCTTTGATCTAGTCTGCCACTGCGATCTAGCAGTAGGTTCGACGGCCGCCCGTTACCAAGTAGCCTACGTTCGGCGAGGCCTATATGCTGATCTAGGAGGATTTTGGTCCATCCCAAAAATATTGGGGTGGAGAAAAGCAATGGACCTTATGATGACGGGGCGTTTTATGAGTGCGGAGGAAGCACACGAATCAGGCCTCACAAATTATCTCGTTGAACCGGAAGAATTTGAAACAAAACTGAACGAATATGCTTTGCAAATCGAATCGGGTCCTCCTATTGCGCAAAAGATCGGTAAGGTTTTGGCTTATCGAACAGCCGCTCTAGACTTCGATGCCGCCATGGCTTGGTCAGAGACGGCGATCCCCTTGGTCGATATGTCCCAAGACTTTTCCGAAGGTGTAGCCGCATTTCGGGAACGAAGAGACGCCGACTTCAAAGGGAGATAACAAGCCTCACGAATACGTAGCACTACAAGACTGACGTATTCGCTAGTGTGCGTTCTTTCGCGCCAGACACTGTATGCTCGAAACATGGCTTTGCATGATATTTATTATTCTTCGTGAAGCCATCCTCTCATTGATCTGAGTCTAACAAAACATCCTGCATTCCATCCCATTCACTCCAATGATCACACATCGCATCAATCGAAGACTGCCATGGATCAAATCCGTTCGAATACTCTAGGAATTCTCCATCCCAACCCCTATCCGGGTGATCACTATCGCCCCGAACCTTAGCTCGTCCTGGCTGTTGCCTACGTAACCGAGAATACACGTTCCTTCGAGGCTCAGCAATATGATTGCGACTTGCACCGTGAGGACATGCGTGGAGAGCAATCACTGCATCGCCCTCATCAAGTAAGACGGGGGTCGGTTTAAGCCAAACATTACCATCTTCAGTCGTTGTAGCTTCGTCCATGAACTGATCTCGAATCTCATCGGGCATCGGAACCATTCCCACTGAACCATTTCCAAATGGCGCCAATCGAGGCCAACCTGGGCCCTCCGGACCAATCACACCACCAGCATCACGCTGTTTTCTAAAAAATTTTTCGACGTGCGCATGCGCCCCTTTCAAAAGACATAGATTCCCACTACCAAAATGGGTTTGATCATTTAACGCGACGCCGACGAAAGCCGTAAAACTGCCTATGGAAAGACGACATTCCGGATCCTGAAAAAAAGGCGTGAGATTATCTCCATATACATTCGCATCACCAGTACCGAAATGTTCGGTACGAGGAGACTTCCATGAATCTACTTCCCGAGGTGTACCAGGTAAATCGTTAAAGTAGGCCCAACCATCTATGTGCGGTGACCAACCATAGTTCGGGACTTCCAATTCAGGTTCTGGGTAAAGAATGGCAGCAAATCCGCGCTCAGGTGGATCGTAGGGCCCCATAGTATTCTTAATAACATCGCCCAAAGCACTCTCGTTAACCAGGTTAGAGAATGCGCCATTATCTTCTGTATCGTGAGAATGCCTCCGAAGTCCGTGTTTGGAAGCATCGAGATATATGTGCCTGCGAGCTGCGGCAGTTAGAGTCCGAGGGACAATCCCAGGAAGAACAATAAATCCGTCTTTCAGAAATTGTCTTTTTTGATCTATGGATAACTCCGCTACTGACATAGAAGCTCCTGTTCTTAACCACTCAAATGAAATACTTAACCCAACTTCCTTTAAAACCGGTCTGTGTCCATCAACATTCTTAGACAACTCTAAGATATGACGAACCTTATAAGACTAAAATACTTTACAGTGAGATTCACAAATGGGAAAACAAAGATCGAATAAGGGTGACAAGGAACCAAGCGTGCCAACGGCATTGAGCAGTATTCGTATATGCGACTTTAGCGGGATTCTAGCTGGAGCTGGAGCAACTAAATTTTTGGCCGCTTTTGGTGTCGATGTCATAAGAGTCGAAGATCCAATTCGCGAAGGTCGTTGGGACGTGGTACGCGGAAATCCACCATTTAAAGATGAAAGGCGCGGCATCGATCTTGGAGGTGGGTTTAACAATCATAATGTTGGAAAACGTGGTGTAACGATCAATCTGAAACATCCGAAAGGCCTTAAACTTGCTAAAGACCTAATTTCGCTCTCGGATGTAGTCCACGAAAATTTCGCTCCAGGTGTAATGGACCGACTAGGCCTCTCCTACGAGGATATGAAGAGTTGCAAGGCAGATATTATCTATGTCTCCAACTCTGGATTTGGCCACAGCGGTACCTATTCGCGATTTAAGTCGTTCGGACCCATTGCCCAAGCGGCCTCTGGCCTATCCTATACATCGGGAATAAATGACATGGAGCCCGCTGGATGGGGTTACTCCTACTTAGACCATACCGGAGCCTATTACGGTGCCATGGCGATACTTTTAGCGATAAGACATCGAAATCGAACAGGTGAAGGACAGTATGTTGATATTGCAGCCTCCGAAACGGGGGCCGTTTTACATGGACCGGCAATTCTCGATCACACGGTGAACAACCGCACGATGAGAGAGGAAGGTAGAATCCATGCTAACCGAAGTATTTTGCCCCCTAGAGCCCCACATGGTATTTATCCCGCTGCGGGCAATGATGAATGGGTTGCAATAGCCTGCGAGGATGACCTGCAGTGGGAGCACCTTGCCGAAATTATCAATGAACCATGGACAAAAAAATATTCTCTATTGACCGATCGGATCAACCAACAAGACGAGCTTGATTCAGCCTTAAGTGATTGGACGCAATCGCAATCGAAATCCACCATAGCGAATCAACTGTCCAAACAAAATATTCCTTGCGCGCCTGTCCGGACTCCAAGAGAACGAATTGACAACGATCCAACAACTAAAGAATTTGGGCTTTGGCCTACTGTCCACCACAAAGAAATGGGGGCGACACGAGTCGATGGAATTCCCGTTCACCTATCAGAAACGGATTGGTCGATGTCAGACGGCGCACCCTGCCTGGGAGAACATAATGACGAAGTACTCTCCGAGGTCCTACAGCTAAGTTCAGAAAAAATCGCTGACCTGAAAAAAGAGGGCGCCATATGACAACGCCACTCGACGATCTGACAGTGATTGAATGGGGAAACGATCGTTGCTCCTACGCTGGAAAACTGATGGCAGATATGGGTGCCCGAGTCATCAAAGTAGAGCCGCGCTCGGGAGAGGAAACACGGACATATCCTCCTTTTGCCGATAATCACGAGCATCCCGAAAAGAGTTTGTATTTCTGGTCCTACAACGTGAATAAACTCGGGGTCACACTTGATGCCACTCAGCCCAAAGGACGTGACTTACTAAAAAAATTAATCTGTTCAGCAGACGTAGTTATTGAAAGTCAACCAATAGGCCATCCCCAGAAAATCGGAATTGACTACAGTGATATAAAGTCACTTGCTCCCCATCTAATCTGGGCATCGATCACGCCCTATGGTCGCAATGTTTCGGCAGCAAAAATACCCTCAACCGACCTCACACTTGCGGCTAACGGTGGGTTTGCTTGGATGAATGGTTACGATGACCACACTCTCCCACCCTTGCGTGGCGGGGGAACCCAGGCTTATCACACAGGGTGTCATTACGCATTCATGAGCATATTAGTAGCGTTATTGCATAAAGATATAACTGGCGTAGGACAATTCATCGATGTAAGTATTAATGCTTCAGTCAACGTAACTACCGAAGCCGGCTCCTATCAGTGGCTCGTAGCTAACAATACGGTTCAACGTCAGACAGGCCGGCACGCAAGTATTCAACCAAGTATCAAGAATCAATTTGAATGCAAAGATGGAAAACACGTGTGTGTGATGCTAGCCGCGCGTAAACCCGATATTTTTAAGCTGTTGCAGAAATGGTTACCGGAGGTTGATGAGCCAATTTTGCCTCCCCTTCAAAGCGTGCTCGAACATATCTCTTCGGGAAATCTGGATACTAGTACCTGGCCGAACACTAGGGAGCTCATCGATAGCCTCCAGAAAAGTATTCTGAAGATCGCAAAAAAAACCAATGCGATTGACTTTATGGAACGCGCACAAGCCGGCAATATCGTTTGTTCTGTACTAAACACTCCCGACGAAATGCTAAATAGCCCTCACTTTATTAGCAGAAACTTTCCGACTCCTGTCCAACATCCCGACCGAGCTGATCCAGTGACGTATTCCGGGGCGCCATATCATTTTGAAAAGTCACCTTGGCAGATCAATCGTCCTCCTCCACGACTCGGCGAACATAACAAAGAAATCTTTAAAGAAATCGGACTCTCATTACAAGATATCGACGCGCTCCAACGCGATAGCAT
>PAMR01000030.1 GCA_002708205.1 Gammaproteobacteria bacterium | reverse complement strand
ACTCCGATGGTCCAGCACTCAATACGGATGGTGGTGGGCTGTCATCAAATCACCCGGGGATGCGGGGCATTTTTCTATTGATTGAGGCAGCTCGACAGCTTCGAGGGCAGTCGTATTCTCAAATAAATAATCCAAAACTGGCCGTCGCGCACGGTAATGGAGGAATGCTAGGAAGTCGCCACAGCGGTGGAACGATAATCCTTGCAGGAGATTAATAATGAATGACGTCACTCGACCTTTACCCAATTTTGACGAACCCGACACCAAACCGTTTTGGGATGGAACCAAACAACGCTACTTAAAATATCAACAGTGTGCTGATTGCCAAACGGTAGTATTTCATCCCCGACGCCATTGCACTGGGTGCTTAGGGTCAAACTTGGTATGGCAGGTGGCCTCAGGAAGGGCTCGGGTATACAGCTATAGCATCGTCCGTCAAAGCTACCATCCTTTTTTTCGTAATCACATACCTTATGTAGTCGCTTGGATTGATCTCGAGGAAGGCCCAAGACTATTAAGTAACATCGTCGGCGTTGATGCTGAAGAAGTATTCTGTGATATGGAAGTTGAAGTGGACTGGGAAGCTAATGGAGATTATGCCATCCCGTTATTTAAGCCGATCAGTTAGTAGGATTCCATATTGATGGGTCGAGGTCTTCTAGTCCAAAAAGAAGCCATTTTTGGGCTCGAGACCCTGCTTTATCAATAGTCAGTCCGCTGCCAGGAGAGGTTTGGAGTGCTTGTTCAATACCCCAACGAGAGATGTTTTGGACGCCGACCATGTGTTTCATCTCTTCAAGTGAGAAAAATCCAGCATCAGATGTCTCTTCACCATCGTATTGAGGTTCTCCCCCAACATAGTCTAGGCGAAATATCATATATATGTTAGAGCTTGGTCCGCCGAGCATATGCCGGAAACCGACGACGTCACGTACCTTTGCTTCGATCGCGGCTTCTTCTTGCACTTCCCGTTCTACCGCGACAGCCAAAAGTTCATCGTACTCGACGTATCCGCCCGGTAATTGCCATGTTCCGGCAAAGGGTTCTTGTCCTCTTTGAATGAGTAGTGCTTTTTGAACGTTATCTTCTTCCCGAAGTACAACGGCAGAACAACCTATCGAGAAGTCACCAAAGTAGATGAAGCCACATGAAGAATCGGGACACGCCAGCCTATCTCGACCACCGTCATAGGTGGTCACTAGTGGTTCGGCGCACCGGGGACAGAAATTGATTTTTGGCATGAGATGCTTGTTAGTTTTTCAGTGTTATCGCTTGAAATTCGGAATTATTGAGGGCCTCGACTAATTCAGTTTCAGTTGTGATTGTGTGATTGAATTCCGTAGCACATCGTCCGACGTGACTGACGATATGCGCATCAGAACCACCGATGCCCAGATAGTTTTGTTCGTCGGCAAGTTTCTGGGCGATGCCGTCTTCATCGCCTCGGCTCCCTCCGTTGTATACTTCAACGATGCGTACACCTTCTGGAATTCCATATTCATCAATATGCGCATGCATTCCGACCCGTGGTCTTCCCGGATGGCAGGGCACGGCTACGGCGCCATGCTTTTCAGATTTTTCAATGACCATGGCTAACGGTAGACCAATCGAAGAGAAGTCAAATTCCTGGTAAAGCTTTTCGGTAACTCCGAAAACGAGCACATGTCCGTATTCAGTTTCTACCTCAGCACCTTTTAATATGGTGATTCCGTATTTTTCTGCTAAGTCACTATAGTCTGATTCGAAATCAAACTGTCGGTGTTCCGTTAAAACAAAACCATCGATTCCAATATCTCTGGATTGAATCCATTGACAATAGTTGTTGACTTTAGCTCTACCGTCGTCGGATTTGATGGAATGTGTATGTAAATCGAGAATCAAAATATGTTTCCTAGATTGTGATTAGAAAATCGTTATGAAACGGATCGCCATTTTTTATCTATTTCAGCCAAGAGTTCTTCTTCTGAACCGGAGTTGTCAATTATGACATCAGCCTTCGCCTCTCGTTCGGCGTTGCTAAGCTGGGCAGCTAGACGTGCTTCAATAGCTTCTCTTTCTACACCATCTCGTTTCATCGCACGTTCGATGGCCACCTCAGGATCGATGACGACCACCCAAACCTCATCGACGACGTCTTCCCAACCGGCTTCCAAAAGGACTGCGGCCTCCAGTACTACGGTTCGGTTGGGGTCTTCTATTTTTTGAGTCGATATTTCTTCTTCGGCCATTGCACGAATCTCAGGCCAGACGATACCTGTCAGTCGGTCAAGACCGCCTTCGGAGCCAAAGACTTTGGACCCGAGTACTTTGCGGTCAATGCTCCCGTCCTCGGCTAGTATTTCATCTCCAAACTCTTCTACGACCGCACTAAATGCCCGGGTGCCAGGTTCGTATGCCGCATGGCCTAGTTTGTCAGCGTCGATTACATAAGCGCCTCGTTGGCCAGTAATTTCAGCCACTGTTGACTTCCCCGAAGCTATTCCTCCCGTTAGGCCAATAATCGTCAACCGTCTCTCCTAGGTTTTAAAAGCGGGTATTATACGGATCTTAGCGGAAAAGAGTTTGGTTGATTTTTCCATTTGATCGAGTCGCTACAGCGACTCAATTGATAAGGTCGAAACGAGTTCTACGTGATTAGGCGTCTATGAAAACCGAAACTGTGTATGCGACGTTTGTTCACTCGAATGGCAAACACGAAACTGTCGAAGGAGAGGTTGGATCGAGCTTGATGGATTTAGCGGTTGATAATGGCGTGAGTGGAATTCAGGGACAATGTGGCGGTGGCCGTACTTGTACAACCTGCCATTGCTTTGTCGATGAACCGTGGTTCGAAATGAGTGGTGATTTGGATCCTGACGAGGCCGAAATTCTAGAATTTGTTCCTGAACGGCAGAAAGATAGCCGACTTGGTTGCCAGGTCATTGTTACGGGTGCAATGTCTGGGCTTATAGTGCGGGTTCCGTAAAAGTTTCTGCCTAGGGAAAGAAGTGGAATTATGCTGAAGAATCGATTTCTGTGGGGATTACGGTGTTCTAGTCGGATAATTTTGAGAGACGTAGTATGCGCTCTTCATTTCCGCTTGTTTGTATCAGTCGTGCGCCGACGAAGAAACAAACCAGCCATAAACCGACGCTGAGCCCGGCCCAATATCCGTAGACGCCGTAGCCTTTGCTGGAAAGCCATGCGCCGAGTGGGAGCGCGATAAGCCAATATCCTGCAATTCCGTAAAACATGGGTACAGTCGTATCTTTATACCCTCTAAGCGTGGCACCCATCGCTCCGAGTGAATCGTCAGCAATTTGGTAGACGGCAATGAAGAGAATTAAGGTGGCCGCGACGGAGAGAACTTCCGGATTCGTCGTGTATATGGCAACCACTTCATGCCGGAAAAGGATAAGCAAACCGCCTACTATAAAGGCATAACTGAGAGCTAGCAGGAATGCAGTTAATGCGGATTTTCTAGCTTTTTGAAATTGGTGTGCGCCCACGAAAAATCCGATACGAATACTGGCAGCACTTCCGATAGACATCGGGATCACATAAGTAGCCCAATTAATGTTTCCCGCAATCGAATGCGCAGCTAATGGAATAACACCTAAACCACCAATCAGCACTGTGATGATGGCAAAAATGGCCATATTGATAAAAGCGGAAATGCCCAAGGGGATTCCCACACGAAACAATTCTTTTAGACGTCCCCAATTTGGCCAATCGAAGCGCTCAAGGATGTGTGTATCCTTCATGAAGCGGGTTGTTAAGAGAGTGAGCATCAAGACCATCTCGAACCACATGACTATTGCCGTGGCTATTCCACAGCCTGCTCCACCAAGTTCCGGTGCACCAAATCGCCCATAAATGAATGCCCAATTCAAGAAACCATTTAGAACGAGCGCTATACCAACGATGATCATAGGAGGTAGCGTTTTACCAAGCCCTTCACAGGTATACCGAAGGTTCATATATACAAGTACCGCCGGTAGGCCCCAAACGACATACTCGATGTAATTCATGCCTATTTGTGTGACGACCGGATCAACGTCCGCAAGGTCAAAGAGTGGTTTCGTATTGAGTACAAATAGAACAGCGATAATTGCGGCAGCGATTGCGTACCAGAAGCCTTGTTGCACCATTCCCCCAACTTCAGTGAGTCGGCCGGCCCCTCGTAGCTGGGAAACAATGGGAACTAGTGCCATATTGATACCGGCTATGAGCATAAATACGGGCCAAATTACGTTCCCTGCAAGTGATACACCCGCGAGGTCATTGGCGGAATAATGTCCAGACATCGCAGTATCCAGAAAGCCCATTCCTAAAATAAAGAATTGTGTAGTGGCCATGGGAGCGCCGAGTTTCAAGATTTCTTTCGTTTCCGTGACGAAGGTGGCTGATGATGAGAGACTCGGTTTATGTGATGAGGAAACTCCCTCCGATTGAGTATCTAAAGCCATGACTGATTCTATATTTCCCGATGAATATTTTCGCCGCGTGGATGAAACCTCAGATGAGCGCTTTTATCAGCACCCACGGTTTGTCGCGCACATTGATCCGGAGACAATTCGTGCGTTGACGCAATTCTATTCTGAATTCATTCCCAAAGGGGGAGATGTTTTAGATCTGATGAGCTCATGGATATCCCATTTACCAGATTCAGAGAGTTTGCCTTTAGGAAGGGTTTCTGGATTAGGGATGAATGCAGAAGAACTCAGTGCGAATGATCGGCTTTCGGATTTTGTTGTTCATAATTTAAATACAAACCCTCTGCTAAGTTACGACGATAATAGCTTTGATCGAGTAATCGTTGCTGTATCCATTCAATACTTGATTCGTCCAGTAGATGTCTTGCGCTCTGTTAAACGGGTCTTGCGATTAAATGGCCGGATAGCGATAGCCATGTCACATCGGTGTTTCCCGACAAAAGCAATCGCGGCGTTCCAATCGATGGATCCACAAAACCGTCTACGATTGGTCCAGGTTTATTTGGAGGAAGCTGGATTTCACGAGATCGAAGCTATGGACTGCTCACCGAAGGCTGGTGACCCACTTTGGATCGTTGTTGGTACGCGGCCGGACCTTAAGGGCCCATGAAACTGCTAGTTACCGGTCGGTGAGGTCAACTTCTATACTGTTGCTTTCTCGGTATTCGATTCCGAGGTCAAAATAGCCTGCAGCTTTCAGCGTTATCGTGATCGGTGCGGCGTTCCGATTTTCCCAATACCAGCCGTGTACACCATCGAATGGACTAACGAAGGTGCCCGATTGTTGGTTGGTACGACCAGTATGGTGTGCGACTGCACCTTCATCCAAGTAGGCGTTTGGATGCCCATGTAATTCGAAGATTACATCTTCAGTAGCAGACCAGGTATATAAAAGGACTGTTCCCTCTTTCACTTGGTACTTCCATTCAACAAATTCGTAAGGACTTAATTCGAAATTAATTGTGTGATTTCGGTGAGCATTCCGACTGGTTGTTTGAACCTGGGTGGACGGTGCGGACAATCCACTCAACCCGAGCAGATTACCTATGCCTAGAGGATCGTATGAAGTTTCCGCTGGGAGAATGATGGCTATCGTCGTAAACACTGCAACAGCGCATGCTATTGTGGATGTAACAAGTACAGATTTTCTTTTGCTAACAGCGCTCACGTATTCCAGTATCCTATTAAATGGTAAGTAGTCAAGACAAATCCCGCGCACATGATGGCGCCGTTCACTATAGTGCTGGTTCGTTGGAACCAGTCTGTTTTTCGCCAAATTGTTAGTAACCCAATGACTAGAGAAAGAGCTGCTATTTGTCCAATCTCAACGCCCACATTAAAGCTAAGCAAGTTAGTCCATAAGCCATTATTTGACGTCAAAATTTCTTGCAATTTGGTGGCCAAACCCAGCCCATGAAATAAACCGAACACAAATATCGCGACTTTAATGTTCGGCTGGAAACCGAATAGAGACCTAAAGCCATTGAGATTATCGAAGGCTTTATAAATCACAGAGATGCCGATGATTGCATCAATGATTTGCGAGTTGACACCGAAATTACCGAGAACACCCAGTAATAGCGTCGTGCTGTGTCCGAGCGTGAATATCGATACGTACAGTACGACGTCGCGTAATCGATGAAGAAAAAATATAACGCCGAGCAAAAAGAGTAAATGATCGGCTCCCGTGAACATGTGTTTTGCACCAAGGTACATAAACACTGCTATCGCGGGCCCGTCGATGGTCTCTACGAATTGTGCATTCGCGTCTGAAATTGCATGTGCTAGGGCGGGTGCGCTNAAAAAGACGATACTAGCAATTAGTAATAGACTGAATTGTCGCCCTTTTAAAGAACCTGCCATTGCGGACAAAGTAACTTAGTCCTCTTTGATCCAATAACGGGTNTGGCAAGCCACGCAAACATTGTAGAGATTACCGCCTTCATCGAAGACNATGTCGGCATTNTGTGCCTCGGCNGCGGCGATTAATTTGTGACCGACTGCGGAGAGGCCGCTTGCTATTTCTATCCAATCAGACCGATTTTCTGATCGCGATGGCAACTTTAGTAGGTTNCCAGATTCGACCAATACGGCCGCCGCATTCATCGTTTCTAACCATTCAGCATCACTGGTTGGTGCTAAATCTTCCCGTCCGTCGATCGTATCTATCGTCCCTGCTGAATCCCAAATTATATCGGAGGCTGGTTCGATTACACGATGCATGAGCTCCGATATGTCGAGGGTATGGTCATATGGGGGTAGTGGTTCTTTAATTGTTTGATCGCTACAACCACTCAAAAAAGCGATAGCCGTACTTAATGCAAATACGACTACGCAATACTTAGGCACTTTTTCTACTACTGTTCGCTAGCGTCTGCGCCATCTCGAGGAGCACCTGTTCCAGACGATCCCATGAATAGCGTTGTTCCATCTGCGTAGGTGATGTTCCGGCCGTTGGCTCGTTGCGAACGATCTTTTGANTGATAGCCGTCGACCACGATGTAAGTACCTGGTTGCAAGGATTTACGATTAATCCCTCTTCGAAGGAGAGTATTAGGTGTGCCACCCTCGACCATCCAGTTTTCCTTAACCCCGTCTTCGGTCTCATGTTCAAGATGTATCCATGCGTGTGGATTCACCCATTCCACCTTAATGACTGGTCCGCGGAGAATCAGAGGCCGATTCGGGTCGAATTCAGCGCCGAATGCGTGATGGGCATAGGCAGACGATGGTGTGATGACNATCAAGCTCGTCGCCAACACCAATCCGGCTAAAGTGTTCTTTATAGTCATTGTCATTCTGCTCCGTCAGAGGTTTGTTTGCCTTTGAGCACATCGGCTTCTAACAGCCGTGCACCGCGCATGATATTTCCTAACGCGTAGTTCCCTTCATGGCACGCATATTCGTAAAGTGAGTTGTCTGATTTCGGCCAAGGGTATTCCCCGGACCAGGGGGCTGTCCACGTCCCTGGGTCGTCTACCGTGAAGCTGTAGAGAATTGTATTCTCATCCACCAATTTAAAACGCTCGACCACATGCAAATCACGAGTGGCTCCACTTAAACTCGGGCGATCAGTNAAGTTGGTTGTATCTACTACCAGTGTGTCACCTTCCCAATATCCAATTGAGTCTCCTAGCCATTTACGTACGTCGGACGACACATGCTCTGAGTTCATTCGAATGATTCGAGCATCGTGATTCATTTCTATTAAGATCATGATGGTGTCCGGCGTTTGGACGATACGCTTTAGATTGTTGTAGAGCACTGGCATCATGGGTGGTCCGGCGGTAGAACCAAAACCTAAAATGCAACGTTCAGCTAGTGGTCTGGATTCCGGATGGTCGTATGGNCCAGNACCGTCCAACTCAAGCCACCAGGCTTCTCCTATATTTGGGCGATAAAACTTCCGTCTTTCCTCNTTTCTTTTTTGTGAGGCTTCTGTTCGATCGGGTCGACGGCCGTTAGCAGGATCGTAGACGATCGAAGTTCGGAATTTGCCATCGAATTCGGCATATCCATCCCCGTTATCAATCCAAAACGTGTTGTATCCGCCTACGTTTCCCGCGGCTCCAGGAGATCCATCACCTCCATCTGGAGGGGCTCCACGGTTTGGATCGGAACCGCTGGAATTGTCGGCGAGACCTTTTGCATCTGCATCCGCAATCTCCTGAGCTTCCTCAGGAGTTAGAAATTGGTTATCTCCGAATTGACTTCGCCTTTCTAAGGGCGTCAAAGTGGCGATGTCGTAGGTGCCTGATAAATCAGGCTTTCCATCAGGAGTTCTAGGAATATCTGCTAANGCGTGAACGCCTGTCAGTAGGATNAATAAAAATAATGTTTTCATAAATCACCCAATCGGTTGTTTATTCGTCCTCAATCGGAAATCGACGCCACTCGCCGTACATAAGTTCCTCGACAAACTCGACACACTTAAAATCCATAAGTGTTGCGTTTGGTTCGATGCGACGGTAGAGCGGCAAAGCGATGGTCCAAGGTTCGGTAAATGTTTCCGGGTCTTCAATCGTTGCTTCGTATTGAATATGGTTAGGAGAAATTGGAGTCCAACGTTCGGTGACTTTCATTAAATACGAATGATGGTTGCCGGCTCGATCAAACCAGGAGCTGTCTAGTTGTCCGGTCACNTCCGTAACTAGTGTGTCACCATCCCATCGTCCTACAGATTGTCCCATCCAGGAATCGACAGGCGCTGGCCCAGGATCTTTGAACAGAACATCTCGTACCGCACCTGCATACTCATATGCGATAAAAAAAGAGTTATGCCCCTGGATGATTTGAAAAGGATGGGGCATGTAATTAGCCCGTGGTACGCCCGGTAAAAAGCACTTGATCTCAGGATCACGATTAAGCCAGTCGGACACGTTTTCGTTGCGCGTTATCAGTGCGGCTGGTTTGTAGGGAATCCGGTCATGACTTGTAAGAATTCCCATGCCTCCAGGTACCGCTCCTACTGCTCCCAGAGCGAGAACTTCCTTTTTAGGAACTGGTCCCATCGGACCTTCTCGCAAAGCCATAGCAAATCGTGCCGTATGGCGTTCAACATCGTAATGCGCATTACCGAGGGCTTGCCATACTCCGTTCATGTCAGGTAATTCTGTTCCAGGTATACGAGGAGCTTGGTATTCATTGCTATAAACGCTAAAGCTCGAAAAAAACAATAAGGCGAGGGCAGCGCTAAACGTTCTGCGAAGTTTCAGGTTTGTCATGACGGTTTAATGACTCCTTTCGATGTATCTCTCAAGACTATCAGACTCAAGAAATTAATGGGGTAATTACACTACACAAAAGCAGGGTAAGATATAGGGGAATGCTCGTAGTTACACATGGAGCCGGTATGTCATTAATAGACGATTTTCGCGAAGAAACACGGGATTGGTTGGACAAAAATTGCCCGCAAGGGGCTCGCGGACCAGGTCAAGTACCGAACGGCAGTACGAAAATCGGCATTTCGGATCCGGATGTGCGTCTTTGGCTCGATCGGATGGTGGAGAAAGGATGGACGGTTCCGAATTGGCCTAAAGAATATGGCGGGGCNGGGCTTAGTAATGCCCAATTTGTAGTTTTACTCGAAGAAATGGCGCGTATCCATGCACGGCCTGCTTTATCGTCTTTTGGGACATCGATGATCGGTCCAACATTACTGGAAATGGGCTCCGACGAACAAAAGAACAGGCATTTGCCTCGTATAGCGCGAGCTGAAGTGGAGTGGTGTCAGGGCTATAGCGAACCGGGTTCCGGATCGGACCTCGCCTCCCTGCAGACGCGAGCGATAGATCAAGGTGACCATTTTGTGATCAATGGGCAAAAAATTTGGACATCTGGCGCNCACAACGCTGATTGGATGTTTTGTCTNGTACGAACTGATCCGAGTGCGAAAAAACAAGAGGGTATTAGCTTCGTATTGCTTCCCATGGATCAAGACGGGATAACTATCAGTCCGATTCGGATGATTAGCGGTGAGTCACCGTTTAATCAAGTATTTTTCGACAANGCGATTGCTAAGAAAGAGGATTTAGTAAGCGAGCTNAATCAGGGCTGGACAGTTGGTAAGCGCTTGTTGCAGCACGAACGATCCGGACTCGAGTCGCTAGCCAGNGGAGGGGTGGCAGCTGAAGACCACGATATAACGAGACTTGCTAAGGAGTACCTTGGTGATGAGGACGGCTTAATAGCTGATCCGGTCTGGAGAAATAGGGTTCTCNGCTACCAAATGAATTCGGAAGTATTTCGCCTGGCACAACGTCGGGCCGTTCAAGAGTCAACCGATGGGGCAACGCCGGGACCGGTCACTTCTATCTTCAAAGTCTACGGAAGTGAATTGAGTCAGGAGNATGACGCATTGGCCGTAGAGCTGCGGGGCTATCGAGGTTTCGGCAATGATNCCACCTTCTCTGAGACCGAATTGGCGGTGACAAGACATTGGCTATACAACCGAGCTTCTTCTATTTACAGCGGCAGTAATGAGGTACAACGCAATATCATTGCCAAACGGGTTTTGGGACTTCCTGATTAGGTCGGTACTAGAATAGAAAAAGAGTGGTTTTGCGATGGCTGCTTCGGAAAGAATAGCCTCTGCGACTGATTAGGACGCATTTATAGATACCAAATCTAAGAATTTTATAGGCAGTGTTCTAAGGAGCACTTAAAGAAAGAGTANNCTTTTACATCTTCAAGGCGGATGGAAAATGGCGCGTCGATCTCGGAATAAAAATTCGACGAAGAAGAATAAGNAGGGGGATTCTGATCTGGAANCTTCGGTAAGCTCTGAATTAGACGNAGAAGAACNTAAGCCGGCCGTTGACGTTCAAACAGAGNCGGACGCGTCAGAGGGCTCTCCTGATGACATGGCTGGTGAGGGCGATGAAAGTAATGAAGGTGAGACAGATACAGATGCTATGCTGGATCCCAAAAAGAAGGCNGCTATTTCTCTAGAAATAAGAAGANAATTGGAAGAACGCGATGAATTACGCCGATTCAGGGNGGACTTAGANTACCTCGAGGAAGATTTCGACGACGCATGATACGAAGCTCGATGATTCTCTANTTGTGCAATGCCAAGCCAGTGCACAGTCACCGGTAGCTTTGCTCTGCGTGTAAACAAAAGAACACATTGCGAGAGTGCAGGCCGTGAATGAATTTACACCCTATGTACGTGAGATAGTCCTCGTTGGAGGCGGACATAGTCACGTGCAAGTCCTTAAGCGGTTTGGTATGAAGCCTATCCCAGGGATACGACTAACGTTGATAGCTCGTGAGCTACATACTCCCTATTCGGGAATGCTACCCGGGTATGTGGCAGGTGATTACAGCTGGGATGACATTCACATCGATCTAGCAAGGCTAGCAACTTTCGCCGGTGCTCGATTTATTGAGGGTGAAGTCATTGGTCTAGAATTAGACGAGCAAAGAGTATTGGTTCGTGATCGCCCAAGAATTCGATACGACGTGTTATCTATCAATTCAGGTGGATCGCCCGGAACAGAGTTTTGGACTAATCCGAACGTCATTCCGGTAAAACCAATAGGAAAGTTTCTGCCTCAATGGCAGTCTGTGGTATCCCGTTATGAGGGAGCGACTGGAGTTGCGTTAGCGATTATTGGAGGGGGCGCCGGCAGTGTGGAGTTAGCCATTGCGATCGCCGAACGTTTTCCGGATGTTTTCGAGATTAGCTTATATACGGGCGGATCAAATTTAATGGGGCAACATGGTCAAAGGTCAGCTCGACTAGCCAAGTATCAGCTAATGCAAGCCGGAGTGACTGTCGTAGAAAATTTTGAAGTAGTGGAGGTTGATCAAACCAGCATTAAATCCATGGATAATCGTACAGTACAGGCTGATGTGGTGCTTTGGATTACTGGTGTTGAAGCCCCGGATTGGACGGAAAAATCTGGTCTTGCGGTTGATTCGTCTGGTTTTATTCGGGTGGCTGGAAGTTTGCAATCGATCTCCCATGAAAATGTGTTTGCTGCTGGTGACGTCGCGGAANTGACAGGTCAGAGTCGGCCGAAGTCGGGAGTATATGCAGTGCGTGCCGGACCCTATTTGGCAGAAAACCTTCGTCGATACGTTCTCAAGAAATCACTTCGTACTTATANGGCACAAAAACAGGCTTTGGCAATTCTTCGAGTTGGCGATGGTTCTTCGTTGGGGATGCGGGGCACTTTGTCGCTAAAATTCAAACTATTGAGTGTATGGAAAAAATATATCGACAAACGATTTATGCAGAAATTTGAAGACCTCCCGGAAATGGTTGAGAGCGTGGACGGTTTACCGAAGCCACTTCGCGAGAATGCCCCTTCAAGCATGCGTTGCGGTGGCTGTGGCGCNAAATTGGGGGCNGATCTGNTGGAACGGGTAATGNGACGGCTCGAAATTCAAGCGGACCGNCGAGTAATTCGAGGTATTGGTGACGATGCAGCNCTGGTAGACATGGGCTCTTCAACCATTGTCACCAGTTGCGATTCCTTCCGAGCGATGATCAGCGACCCTTATTTATTTGGGAGAATAGCTGCACATCACGCATTAAACGATTTGTTTGCGATGGGAGCTAGACCAAAAATAGCTCTTGCCCTTGCCACAATACCGCTAATGTCGGATGAGTTGATGGAGGAAGATTTTTTTCANACGATGGCGGGTGCCCTTGCAGTATTTCGTGAGCATCAAGTTAATTTGGTGGGTGGGCATTCGGCTGAGGGTGCTGAATTGTCTTTGGGATTTTCTGTCACNGGAGCAGCGCCACCACAGCCGTTGCTTAAAGGTGGTATGTCGGCGGGAGATCAACTGGTNTTGACTAAACCGATTGGTACAGGTGTTGTTTTGGCTGGTTCTATGGTTGGTAAAACGAGCGCAAAGCANCTATTAGCTGCATTGGATTCAATGGATCTATCGAATGCGAAAGCTGTAGAAACGCTTCGTAAATATGGAGCTACTTCCTGCACAGACATCACCGGATTTGGTCTTATAGGGCACCTGTCGGAAATGACCAGAGCAAGTAACTTGCATGCAGCATTGACGACAAAAAATATAGCGATTCTCCCTGGCGCAATCGAATTGCTTGGACGTGGTTTGGAAAGCTCACTCCAGGATAACAACGAAAAAGCACTGGCAGATTTTGATATAGATGGTGGATCTGGAGCATCTGAGCGGATACGCGTGCTAGCCGATCCCCAGACCGCTGGAGGTTTACTTGCGTCTATGCCTCAAGCGACAGCAGGGGCCTGCGTGAATGAATTGGTATCAGAGGGTTATGCATACGCCAGTATTGTTGGAGAGGTGTTTTCTGATGGCCCCTCAAGAATTGAGCTAAGCAATTAATAACAGGTGTATGCCTGATAGTTTTGATTTCGTTATAGAAAAAACTTAGAGATGGCTGGTCGGAAACGATCCATATCGACTAAAAATGAGTCATGACCCTGCAGGGACTCGAGTAATTGAAACTCCGTATCTACACCACATTCCTTTAGTGCATTAGCCAGCTCTTCTTGTTGGATTGGTGGGAATAAAAAATCTGTACGTACGCCGATGACGAGCGCTCGACTCAATTTGGTCCGTGCAAAAGCTGACTGTAACGAACCACCATGGTCTGCTGCATCAAATAAGTCCATGGCTCGTGATAGATAGAGGTAGCAGTTGGCGTCAAAGGTGCCTGTGAACTTTAGAGCATGGGCTTGTAAATACGATTCAATTTCAAAGTCGATACCAAAAGGTGACGCATGTTCATCTCCTTCAGTATCGGTTGTTCTTTCGCGACCAAAACGAATAGTCCATTCTTCAGCGGATCGGTAGCTAATCATGCCGAGTTTACGGGCCAATCGCATTCCCTCAGCTGGTGGATTGTTAGGATTGTAATCACCAAATTTCCACGCCGAGTCAGAACGTACCATTTCTCTTTGTAAAGATCGTAGAGCAATCGAAAAAGGAAGACTTCGGGCGGCCGATGAAATGGAGAGGAGATTTTTTGTTAGGTCAGGGTACATAAGACAGAAAGCAAGGGCCGTCATGCCTCCCATCGACGCGCCCACCACTGAGTGCAATTTCTTGATAGAGAAGTCTTTTACAACAAGTTGTCCGGCCTGGGCGATGTCCTCGAGGCATAAGACTGGAAAATCCAAGCCATAACGCGTGCCTGTTGATGGGTTTACGGAGGCTGGTCCCGTTGAACCAAAACAGCTTCCGAGGGAATTTACACAGATGACAAAATATTCGTTGGTGTCGATCGGCTTGTCGGGTCCGATCACGTCTTCCCACCACCCAGTCGATGGATCTATCGTTGATGAAGCTGCATGAGCAGAAGGGGATAGACCGGTAAAAAGCAGAACAGCGTTATTCTTTGTCGAGTTGAGACTGCCCCATGTTTCGTAGGCAATTACCGGGTCTTGGAGTGAGCCTCTTTGCATCGGGAAATTCCCTTCGATTTGCAATTTTTTCCGAGCGTCAGTCATTCGATTCGCTGTATCCATTTATTACGGTTGCGAATTATGAACCAATATGAATAAGCCTTCAGGGACTTTTCGCTTGGGAAGCCATATCCGAGTATGCTGTGGTGGAGAGCAATTGGAGGCTTTGTCAAAATTAGCCAAGTCTATTGTTAGATCCATACCGACTGCTATTTCATATAAACANGGGACGACATAGTTTATCCGTTACTTATAACTTATTGCGGACGGGTAGATTTTTAGACATTTGGCGNGACTAGGTCTAGTAACCGAGTTGTCTAAGTTCTTTCGGTATNGACAGCTGGATTTGTAAGGGGACTTCACCATCGAAGAAGAATGGGTATGTGTACTTAGAGACAATCGCCGAAACCGTATCAATGAAGCNTCACTGGTCTTGACTTCGGTAGGTATCGAGAATTCGATCCAGCGTGGCGAGTTTGAAAACTGGGCAATATACACACGAAGCCGTTTTTCTCAAGCGGCTGAAAGNGAACTGGCNAAGTACGAGTCGGAAAACAAAGTAACGAAAACACCGATCCCACAACATTTGGGTATTGGAACGCTCGGTGCTATCGGATTTCTTGTTACGATTTTTGCTGTGCCGATCCTACAAACGATGGTTCCAGATGTATCTATGTCACTCATCGGACGCATGGATAATAGTCAGATTGCGGCAGAGGATTGGTGGCGTCCGGTTACATCTCTCACGTTGCATGCCGATATCCCGCATCTTATAGCCAATGCTTTTTTTGGTGTCATTCTAGGTGTTGGCCTTACTCGCTATTTGGGTTCGGGATATGGCTGGTTCTTGATTCTTATAGGTGGCGTGATGGGGAATATCCTGAGTGCCGCACTTAGGGCAGACCATTATATGTCGTTAGGTGCTTCGACTGCGGTATTTGCATCACTTGGAATCATGGCAACATTTGTTTGGCGCCGTGGTTATTACAGAAGTGGTGGCCTGCGCCGCAGTCTCACCCCTCTTTTTGGGGCAGTCGCACTTTTCAGTTTTGCTGGGATCGGAGATCTGCGTACTGATGTTGTTGCTCATCTCACCGGACTTGTTTCCGGGATGGGTTTAGGTTTCGTCGCTGCTCGCTTTGACCCACGTCGTTTGGGAAAAAGTGGGCAATTTATTTGTGGTGGTTTGGCTATGGGGTCGGTGATTTTTTGCTGGATGAGCGCGTTAGGTTAGCGATCGTCTTTTCGAAATTTACGCGGAAAAAATTCCAAGAGACGGGTAATTGCCGTTAAGTACTTGTGCAGCCTTTCCAGGGGCTATCCATTCGTCTATGGCAGTTGCATAGACGTTTCTAAAGTCCGTAGTGTGCTTTAAATTATCGTCTTCTGTGAGATTAGTTAGAGCTGGAGGCATTCCATAGTGTCCTCCCACGATAGGCTTTCCTGCCAAAAACATGGGCCCGGCTGCACCGTGGTCAGTTCCGAGATTCGAATTTTCAGGGGCTCTTCTACCAAATTCTGAAAATGCGAGAACAGCTACACGATCGCCATGCCCCATAGCATCGATGTCTCTTAAGAAGCCGTGAATAGCATCGCACGCGTATGATAATAATCTGCGGTGTAAATTAGGTTGTTCGACATGTGTATCAAAGGCGTTATTTCGAAAGGTCACGTAGTAAAGAGGGGTAGGTAGGCCGGCATCGATACAAGCGGCAACTTTTGGTAAATCGATTGGAGCAATGCCGTAGTCTACATTGCTTTCGTATCGACTCCACGCTTCCTGAATCAGCTTAGATCCATCTTTTGCACTTTGGGCGACATTGTGTAGAAACTGTTGAGTCGAATTTCCTGTCTTGGGGTGCTGATAAGCCATTGTATCTCGTGCGGCAGCAAGTGCTCTTCTTTCGAATCGATTTGGATCATCAAAAACAATGGGTTGGTGATACTTACTTTTTACCGCCAGCGATTGTCTCGCCCCTACATTAATTAGAAAGTTGGGGTGCTGTTCGGTTGTCATAGCGTCTGCCAAACGGCCTACCCATCCATATTCGTTACCTGTATTGGGAGCTGCGGTATGCCAGTAGGCCATCGATGTAAAATGTGAGTACGATGGTTGTGCATATCCGCATCCATGCACGATCGCCAAATCCCCTGTTTCCCAAAGTCGTTTAAAACCGAGCATGCCGGGATTAAATCCGAAATGATCATCGATAGGTAATGTGTCTTTGCGATGTATTGCGATGTTGGGTCGGAGACTATAGTAAGTATCGTCCCCATGCGGGACGATTGTATTTAGTCCGTCATTACCACCAGATAGTTCGACAATCACGAGGACGCGGTCTGTTATCGCCTGAGCATGCGTGAGTGAGGCTAGACCAGTTAGTGGTAGTGCGCTAAATGTCTGAATGAGTGATCGTCGTGTCGGCATGATGTTTAACCCAATTGATAATCTGGAGTACTCAAGAGTACATGCAGCAAGAGTCGCAACGGGTCCTCCAGATAGGTAGCTGCTGTTTGAATATCACGAGTACCAATTTCGTCATAGAGTAAATTTGCAAGTTCGGCACGTGTCGTCTCCGGCAAACGAACGGAGAGAAAACGTGAAGCGAGGTAATCTACGACTTCCTCAGGCGTCTGTAGTTCTTCTTTTAAAATCATGCCGGCTAGATTTAGACGCGCCGGTGATCGTGGAATGGGTATGACCCGTTCGGTTGCCATTTGCCATCCGCGGTAGCTTCCGTATCGTGTATTAAATGCCTCATCCCGATCTGCTAGTAGATTAGATGCCGCCATCATTTCGTTATTATCGAAATTCATACCAGCGGGCTTGGTCGCTTCCGATATTGTTTTACCAGCCCGGATACCTTTGTGTACGTTTCGTATTTGGTACCCACCGTATCGATCGGGCGGGATAAAGCCGATATCGTGGAAAACAACGTCTAAGACGAAATTTCCTCGATCGAATAAGAGTCCGGGAGTGATCCAGCTTCGACCATGTGACCATCCAGCNACTGTTGGCGGATGGAGCAATCTTTGGCCTAGTGCCCCGGTGACATTGTTAAAATCCGGTACGCCTGGAATTTCACTCAGATTCATTTTGCGATAGGTCGAAACCACTAATTCGACAGGACTTTTGATTCGCGTGGCGACTGAATCATCTGAGTAGAAATCTTGCGATCTAAAAATGATTTCGAGAAACGAAGAGACGTTTAGGTCCAATTCTCGAAATAGGGTTCCTAGTTCTGATTTAAAATGTGAGTCAAGATTGTCTCTGACAAAGTATGTGTAAAGTTTTGAGGCGATAAATTCACTGGTGGCCTCTTGGTTAATAATGATTGAAATAACGTCATCACCATCGAAATTTCCCCGCTTTCCGAGAAAGAGTTTTTCTTCGGAGTCGTGTTGGTCTTCAATAAATTTGAAATCAAGATCTTGAAAATTCCAACCGGTGAAAGCTCTTGCTGCTTCACGGATATCGGATTCTGAATAGTTTCCCACTCCCATCGTGAAAAGTTCCATTATCTCGCGAGCAAAATTTTCGTTAGGAGAGCCTTTGATGTTTACTCCCGCGTCTAGAAAGGCAAGCATCGCTGGGTCCTTAGATACGGCTCGTAGTAAGGCTTCAAAATCTCCCATGCCTTTTTCTTGGAACATTTTGATTTGCCCTAACATTTTGCGATAATCTCTNACCTTATCTTCGTTGGTTGCGAAGTGTCCGTGCCAAAAAAGAGCCAGTTTTTCTTGTAGTGGCTTACTCGATTTCAGCATCCGGTTCGCCCACCAGTAGGCTATTCGGTCAGTTTCAAGACGGCTTGCCCGTAGCCAATAAAAAAAATTATTTACGACCGGTTGAACGGGTCTATTTCCTGTGGGCTTTACATCAATGCCAAGTGCTTGNCCNTTCAATTTAGCGAGTTCAGTCGTTGCTGGCCGACTAGCAGGAAAAGGGTCTAAACCTTCGTCGAAAACACCNGAGTGTTTGAAATTAGGAAGATTGATTGCATCTATTCCTTCAAACCGCACTAAGCGGGCCACCGAGGCCTGTATGCCAATTTCAACTAGAACATCGATTTCTTGTGGTGTGCTGCCGAATCCAGCCCGTTCTAGTAGGTGAGCGGCTTTTTCCCGATCCCATGTGTGTTCGGATATCGGTTTGAGATATTCCGATAATTGCGGATCNTTTGCTACTGACGAGCATGCTGTGAGAATGCAATAAGCAGCTAACCAGCGCATGAACATTTTATCGCTCCCCATCAATGGATTGGTTCCTAGTTATAACATCTAAGCTCTTGAAGGGGGGATCTCCGAAAGAATTAACCTCTAGGAATTTCAGCGTTTTCTTGCTCTTCGTATGCCACGATNGCTTTTGATATGACGAATTGTCGGATGGCTTCTGCGTCTTTAGCATTCAACACATCTGAGAAACTCCGCATGCCGAGTTTTTCTAGTACGCCATNAAGNACAATCGATTGAAACGCTGTGTGGGTGGAACTCGTCATACGCCTAAGATCTTTCACGCGAGTAGCAATGATGTCCCGTCCCAGAGCNCCGTGACAATTGGCGCAGACTTCATGATAAAGCTGATCCCCTCTTATAAGCGTTTCTTCAGANGCTGATAGAGCTGGAGGGACAGGAAAGCTATTGTCCCTGAGTTTTGGGATNGGTAGGTTTTCGTNACCGNCGAGCCTGAAAACCATGAGTTTCCCGCTACCTTCGTAATNTTGATTANCACTTCCAAGTATTGCNAGATACTGAGTTCCATNGATNTCNTAGGAGATGGGTGGTGCCCCNATCGANGCAAAAGCTTCGAACTCCCACAGGAGAGATCCNGTATCGCTGTCGTAAGCGCTGANATTACCGGCNCTTTCNCCGGTCCANGATCCATCTCCCTGAAATACCANACCTCCCGCCGTGGCCAAAACCCCCCCGTTNTAGCTGTTTTTCTTCTCTACATTCCAAAGTGTTTTCCCTGTCAGCGGATGGAATGCTTTTAAGAAAGCNTTTTGGTTCGGGACTGGTTGTTCGGATTCAGCAATTAGACGCTCTCGATAGGCTCCCTGAGCGAGACCTAAATCCATTCCGATTTCGCTTTTTTTGAANATGCCGGTTTTTGTGACTTCTTCCGGCAGTGCAAAAAATGTGGGTATTTCTAGTGTAGGGATGAACATTACCCCTTTTGATGCATCAAACGACATAGCCTGCCAGTTGTGAGCCCCTCCCGTTCCTGGCCAGATCCAACGTGGATTTTCATCGTAATATTCATCTGGGTTTTCTACCGGCCTTCCTGTATCCATATCGACATGCGAAGCCCAAGTGATACGGCCGTAAGGATGTGCGCGGAGCAATTTTCCGTCCGAACGATCTAACACGTAGAAAAATCCGTTTTTGGGNGCTTGTAAGAGCACCTTGCGGTTCTGGCCTTCAATCTCGAGGTCCGCTAGGACCATGTCCTGGGTCGCTGTATAGTCCCAGTTATCTCCGGGTGTTGTTTGGTAATACCATTTCATTTTCCCGGTATCGGGATCGACAGCCACAATAGACGTAAGGTAAAGATTATCTCCTCCACCAGGGGATCGAATGGAGCGGGGCCAGGGAGCTCCGTTTCCAACTCCTAGATAAACTGTGTGAAAGTCCGGGTCATACACGATTGAGTTCCAAACGGTTCCCCCTCCACCAAGTTTCCACCATTCCCCACTCCATGTTTTTGCTGCCGGTTCAAGCTCGGGATGTTCAAAAGGCTGAGCTGGGTCCCCGGGTACGAGATAGAATCTCCACGCGAGATCACCTGTTTCTACATCGAAAGCGCTAACATATCCTCGCACCCCAAATTCGGAACTACTCTGACCGATATAAACCTTGCCACCACCCACGCGAGGCGCACCAGATATTGTGAATGGACTAACAGCAGAAGGATGATATGTGTCTACGTCCCACAGTTTGTTTCCATTACTAGCGTCGACGGCCACCATTCGTCCGTCAAACGTAGCGATAAGAACTTTATTTTGGTACACGGCGACGCCTCTACTCATGGGGCCTCCACAACAGGCATACCGAACAGACGTTCGATCTACTTCCGGATCAAAGCGCCAAAGTTCCTTCCCTGAAGAAGCGTCCAGAGCATAAGTTACATTCCAGGAGTTGGATACGAACATAACTCCATCGACTACCAAGGGTGTACCTTGCAGCCGATGACGCTCACCGAATGGCCGATACCAGGCCAACCCAAGGTTACTGATCGTTTCTCGATTGATTTGCGTTAATTGGGAAAAACGTTGTTCTTCGAAAGTCTGNCCATATGCCAACCATTGTTCTGGTTCTCGGCCCGCATTAATAAGTCGTTGATCGTTGACTTCCACTAAATCGACGATGGNAGTTTCTTNTTGNTTATCNCGNGTATTTGAAGACTGATCTTGCTGTGGACTACAAGCGATAGTTAGAGATGTTAAAACAACAAAGATCCACTTTAGATTTGGATTGCTAGTTGTTAACTCCTCCGAAACCGGCGTCGGGCACTCCACCGCCAGCCCCCCGTCGAGTGCCAAATGTACTTTGGTATTCAGTCTCACGTTGCACCTCCTGTAGAGTGTCGTATTTGTCGCCGTATTCACAGGTTCGTGTACTTATGGCTGAGCCGGCTTGACGCGTTTGTGCGCACAATTCGGTTGGATCCATTCCATACCGATCTACGTATTGATCGATTACAGCAGTTATTTGATCAGCGGCCGATTCCGGTACTTTTGACCAAATGGAGTCGTACAAATCGGTGATTTCTGTTATTTCGGTATTACGCGCTGCTGTCCCAATCCAAGCAAGACCACGTATGTCACTACGTTCCACACCGAGGCCGTATAAGTAGATTCCACCCAGTCGTACTTGTGATTGTTTGAAACCCTTTCGCGCTGCCTGACGGAGCAAGGGAAAGGCTTTTTCATATTTACCCTCTTCGTAGAGCTGAACCCCTTCCCGATTAGCTTCGTAATAAACGATCGGATCTATTTCCGTCTCGCCAGCTTCTCCAGCGATTAGTTGGTATGAAGAAAAAAGTAACAACAGAGTTAGGGAATTTCTCATAATCAAAACCATGTTCCAATCTTGCTCCATAGAGTATACGCAGCGAAGCTAATGTAAATAAGAGATGCAACTATCATCATAATGATGTTGAGGGGTTTCGGTCGTACAGCCGCAGGCAAGTGTTTCAGATTCATATAAAGGATTGCTGGTACATATCCAGCCATTGCAAAGCCGCTGAGCATTCCGCTGATAAAGAAAAAATCTAATGCGGAGATGTCAAAAGCCGTAAAAAACCAAGTGGCCACGACACCGATGGTTGACAGACCTACCGCAATTCCGAGATAGAGTTTGTTAGCTGCAAATTTATTAGTGAAACCAAAATTCGTGTGAAGAATGTCAACCCATAACCGAACGCCACCATCCATGCCCGCAAGAATGCTGCTAAAGAGCGCCGCGATCCCCACTACTAGGAAAAGGTATCGTCCGAATGTGCCCATAGGCCCTTCGAGTATCATAGCAAGATCCCAGAGTAGCTCGCCCTCGTCCGGAACGATGCCTGCGGGATACAAGACGACCAGTGCTCCAAACATGAATAGAAACATCGTGAACGTATTGGCCAGCCAGAAAAAACATGTTGTATCGATTTTTACAAATTTGAACCAGTCGTAAAAGATTTTGACGTTGGCCGTAGTACTAGGAAACCGGAAACCTATTTCACTGTTACCGCGTTGAGCTTCTCGAAGTGGGTTCAGTAAAACGGGTATTCGAGCACCCATGCCGATGTTTTTATCACGCAGATAATACGCGTAATAGAGATTAGAAAGGCCGCCGGCACCGGCAAATACGAAAGCTCCGAAGAAACGATGAAATGTAAACTCATCATCAAGTTCGATATGACCGATATTACCCAATCCTTGGATCATGGAGCCCACATCGGCCCATGTTCCTACGCTAAACGCTACGATCAACATTCCGATGGTGATGATCAGGACCATGACCATTACGGAACGCTCGACAGCTGCATATATGCGTTTGGGACCAAAGAGGATTAAGAGAGCCGCGATAAAAATCAAAGCGGTCCAAAACCAATCTTCTCCGGGTCCATCGGTTCCAAAGAACATAATTTTTATAGTTGTACCAAGTGCTCTTCCCCAACCAGGAAGAAACGCTCCGATGAACATGAGGGTCAGAAAGAAATAAACGAAAAAGCGGGATAGGCGCGCAAATCCGGTAAACGCGCTCTCACCGGTTGCTACAGCCCAGCGTCCGATTTCAATGTTTATCCACAGTTGGACAAAGACTCCGAGGGCTGCCGCCCAAATCATGCTAGTGCCGAACTTTGCAGTAATCCAAGGCCAGAGAATGAGTTCACCCGATCCGATTGCTAATCCGATCATCACTGCACCAGGACCTGTTAATCGCCATAGGCTCGTCTTGCGGGGAGGCATATCCGCTTCACGCATGGGTGCAATCGGTAACGTCATGAGACTCTTTCCGAAATACGAACTAGTCAGAGACTACCCTGAACTTAGGACCTACGCTATATACGTCGCATCTGGTTTTGTCATAGATTAATGATCTTGAATCGATGGAGATAAGTAATGCTGAGGCTTTTCCCTATTTGCTTATTGATGGTCGCCGGCATTGTCGGATGCGATGCACCATCCTTGGATAGTGTTGGATGGTTACATCACGGTAGTGACCAGGCGTCCACAAAATATTCGCCTATTGATCAAATCAACGCCGAAAATTTTTCTGATTTGGAAGTAGCTTGGATTTGGGAATCAGCAGATAAGCGCCTCGGCGGTGCGTACGACACAGGCCAATATCGGGCGACACCGTTAATGATTAATGGTCGCATCTATATGGCGACCTCCCATGGACAAGTGGCTTCTTTGGATGCGAAAACTGGTAAGCAGTTTTGGATATATGATCCCAGAAGTTATGCACGTGGCAAGCCCAACATGTTGCCACTCCAGACTCGAGGGATAGAGTATTGGAGTGATGGATCAGCCGAGCGCATAGTAATAGCGACTCTGGGAAAGCAGCTGATTTCTATCGATATAACAACAGGACTGCCGGACCCTAATTTTGGCGATAATGGTGTCGTTGATTTGGCTGGTGATCTTGGAGGTGAGAATTTCGACTTAACCTATATCACTCATGGGGCGCCTCCGATAGTGGTTCGAGACACGATCATTGTTGGTTCTAAAATCTTTGATTATGGGATGAAGAACAATAGTCCACCTGGTCATGTTAGAGCTTACGACGTTCGGACCGGTGCTTTGAAGTGGCGTTTTAACACCATCCCCCAGGAAGGTGAGGCATTTACTGAAACTTGGGAAAATGGTTCATGGAGACGAGCGGGTAACGCCAATGTATGGACCATGATGGCGGCTGACGAGGAACTTGGGTATGTCTATTTGCCGACGTCGACACCAACCAATGACTACTGGGGCGGTATGAGACATGGAGATAATCTGTTTGCTGAGAGTTTGGTATGTGTCGATGTAGAGACTGGTGAACGAGTTTGGCATTTTCAGTCTGTGCATCATGGAATATGGGATTATGATATCGCTTCCGCACCAAATTTGGTCGACATTGTTGTTGATGGACGTGCAATAAAAGCCGTTGCTCAGGTATCGAAGACTGGCTTCACCTATGTATTCGATCGAAAGACCGGTGAGCCGGTTTGGCCGATCGTAGAGAGAGCAGTTCCTGAAATTAATGCTCCCGTTCCAGGTGAAAAGTTATCACCTACGCAGCCACATCCGGTAAAACCGCCGCCTTTCGAACGGCAAGGAATTAGCGAAGTAGATTTAATTGATTTTACGCCGGAATTAAAAAGCGAAGCGTTAGATATTGCGGAAAAGTTTGTGTTAGGGCCGATATTTACGCCNTTGATCGTCAAAGGAGATGGNGGAAAACAGGGGACGATCGTAATGCCTGGTGCCGGTGGTGGAGCCAATTTCCCCGGTGCGTCGTTCGATCCGGAGACAAATATACTTTATGTTGAATCGCAAACAGCACCAACAGGGATGGCCTTGGTTGAACCTACGCCAGGTTTTCGGTCTGCTTCTTGGGCACCAGAAGAGTCGGGTCAATCGGATTGGCGATATGTGATTGAGTACCAATCGATTGCAGGTCCGAGGGGATTGCCGTTATTTAAGCCACCATATAGACGAATTACCGCTATTGATCTAAATCGAGGGGAACACGTTTGGCAAATTCCTATGGGGTCTGGCCCGAAGGATCATCCGGAGATCAAGCATCTTGATTTGGGTGATATGGGTAGCTCTGGTAGATGGCAGGGGGGCTTATTGGTTACCAAAACGCTTTTAATAGGCTACTTGTCTCGGTACGCTGACGAGTGTCGTAGCGGTGAGTGTGGCAGACAACAAGGAACTTACCTNCGAGCTTTTGACAAACTTACCGGTGAACTGTTAGCCGAAGTCGAAGTCGAACAGAGTTTGCATGGGGCGCCTATGACGTATTTGCATCAAGGACGGCAATATATTGCTGCNGCAGCTGGCGGTTTTGATGAGAAGCAAGTATTGGTTGTCTTTGCGTTACCTACGGCAGGGTGAATGCAACATACTCCGAGCCCGAAGGCGGCCCGAGCGCGCCACCTCCGGTTCCTATAACGAGATATTGTTTTCCGTCGATGCGGTAGGTAATTGGGCTGGAGTATGCGGCTGCCGGAAGATCGGATTCCCAAAGTATTGCTCCGTCTTTGGAATCAAAGGCACGAATTTTCATATCTGGTGTTCCTGCCATAAAGACGATCCCGGATTTAGTCACCATTGGACTGCCGATGTTTTCTGATCCCCAATTACTGCCGCTGTAACCTGGGTAATCTCCCAGTGGTGTTTTCCACCGAAGTTCTTTAGTTTCTATGTTCACAGCGTTCAGNGTTCCCCAAGGTGGAGAGTTGCCTGGTAAACCGTCAGAGTCACGAAGAACCTTCGGGCCGGAAAAAATNACGCTAGTTTCTGTAGTTCTTGGATTAGTGGCTAAGTCACGATCACCGGTTAGAAGATAGTTGGTTATCGCTCGTCGGGAGATTTCAGTTGCTGTTTCTATCTTTGGCATCGAACCGCGACCCAACCTTATAGCGGCTTCGATATCCCTTGCGGATAAGCGTTCCGAGACGTTGACCAGACTAGGTCCACCCGCGCCGTAGCGTGCATCTCGACCCGCGTATAGTCCTTTGCGATCGACTCCGTGGCATCGNGCGCAATGCAACATGTACTCATCTTGTTCGCTAAATCCCACCGGGATTTGTAGCATCTCCATGACTCCGGCTACTTCTTGCGTGTTAATAAAAAGTTGATTGGTNGTTGGATCATAAGCTGTGTTCCATCCTGCTTTAGGAGGATAGCCAGGAAATAGAAGTCCACCTTGAACCGAGGGGAAAGCCAACCTTCGTAGATCCACATCCGCCAGACTATTTGTCACTACCTCTTGGGATCTGGTATTCCGATTTGTTATTTCAAAATTTTGTCGAGTCAGTTCGATCGACGATAACCATTGAAAAGAGGAGGACTGGTNTTCAGTTCTGTCATCCGGAGGAGGTTCGATCTTCTTTAAGGGAACNAGCGGCTGCCCGGTATCNCGATCGAGTAGAAGTAGATCTCCTGTCNCTGCAAGGATGCTCAAGGTAGAGTCGCCGATAAGTGTTGGGTAGGTTTTGAAACCCCTATCCCACAAGTCGTTTTCGATATTGCGAAAATTCCATTGAATTGCACCTGAAAGGGCGTCCATCGCGAGAACCGAGTTGGAGTGTCCATCTTCCCGGTTACTTAAATCGTGGGGAGGATCAGGTGAATCTGTTGCTACATAAATCCAACCGCGTTTTGTGTCGGCGCTGAGACCACTAACGGAAGTACCTACCGGATTTCGCCAGACGACTTCACCGTCAGGACCTACGGCAATAAGGTATTTCCCGATGCCAATAATGATGAGGTCTTTAAAAAANAGTTTTGGTGAATCGTAGACGCTTGAGTTAGCAGTTATATAGCTAGTGAGGTCAATAGAAAATAAGGTTTCTCCATTTTGGGGATTCAGTGCCATTAATTGGGTGCCTGAGGTAAGGATCAATTGCTGTTGATCTTCGCGCTCCAACCAGAGCANATTTTTTTGTATGGTTGATTGATTAGTCGATAGATCAGTTCGCCGCCAAAATTCTTGACCGTTAGTTGCGTTCACCGCAAATGGTGAAAGTCGAGGAGATAACCCGTACAGCACACCCTCAATTACGAGTGGACTGGTGTGCATGACGGAAGCGCCATCTTGTAGTTCTCCTGAATCATAGATCCATGCCGTTCTCAGTTCGTGGACATTCGAACGATTGATTTGTTCGAGGTCTGAATAATTCGAGCGAGTGTTATCGGCAAGATAGGTTGACCAATCGGTGTTGGGCAACGGTTTACTGCAGGNGGCCACCATGACTAACGTGACGAATAGGTATATTCGGTTCAANGTATGAGTGTTGTCTCTTTTACGGCGAAAAGTATGAATGAACACTATCGTAATAACATATCAAAAAAATAAACGTAATTTTAAGGTTCATTCAAGCCAGGTGCCGGATTGCATTACTCGTGTGATTTTACGCGAATTCTGAATTTCGATCGTTGGATTAGCATCTAATACAATGAGATCGGCCGATTTGTTAGGTTCGATGGTTCCAAAGGTAGCTTTATCTCCTTCTAGAACAAATGCTGCATTGGATGTGGCCGCAACGATAGCTTGTAGAGGACTCAGTCCTGCTTCGACCAATAGTGTCATCTCGTGATGGGTTCCCCATCCGAACGCCACATTTCCAGCACCGCTATCGGAGCCGAGTGCCACAGTAACTCCACCTTTTTGCATCTTGTTCACGAATTCTTGCTCGTATGCGTATACCTGGCGTAGTTGTTTCGACTCGGGGTTTGACAGCATGCGGTCTCGAGTTTCGCGAGAAGAAAGTCTTTTTATCCGAGCCTCACCAAATGCCCTTACAAGTCCTNGNTCTTCTAACGCGGTNGGATTTTCCGCAAAATACCAAGAGTCTTGTGCTTTACTCAAAGCGGGAGCNAAAGTCAGTCCTTGCATTTTTGCCCAGCGGACAAAATCTTCGTCTACGGAAGCACTCCGAATGGTGTGTACAAAGTGCCTAACGCCGACGGCGTTCAGTTGTCGTACATCTTCTTCGTCATAAATATGAGCGACTGCCGGAATCCCCAAACGGGTAGCCTCTTGTACGATGGCAGTGCGTATCTCCTGCGATATCTTGGGTAGTGGTCCTCGAGCCAGTGAGCCATCGAGNGTGGCATCAACCCACATTTTGACNAGATGCACATCCTGCTTGGAAAGCTCTTGNACCATTTCTCGNGCNTNNNCNNGNGAGGTTGGCCTATTTATCATAGGTACTCCGGGAGGTAATCCTCCGGGAGCAGAAAAGCCTTGACCGGCAGTATAGAGGCGTGGAGCGCGTACCTCGCCCCGATTCGCCGCATGCATCAACTTTACGTTTTCAGGCGTATCGGCACCCAGACTGCGAGCTGTAGTTACCCCGAAAGTAAGCTGTAAGGCAAATAGGCTTTTCATTTGTTCTGCGTCACCACCATAGTGACAATGTAGATCGATGAGTCCCGGTATGATGTATTTTCCTGTGGCATCGTAAATAGATGCTCCTTTAGGAACTGCAACATGAGTTCCCGCGTCAACAATGTGTTCTCCCTGGATCAAAATGGTTGCGGCAGCCAATGGTCGGGCGCCTGTACCATCGATGAGTGTCGCGTTGGTGATTGCCACCATCGCAATTGCCGTATTTGTGATAAGAAGACTGGCCAGCCGGAAGAGATTTCCTCGCATTAAGGCCTCCGTCCCGGGTCCGCCCCATCGCTGGGAGCACCCGTTCCACTGGATCCCATAAAGATAGTTTCACCATTGGCTAGTGTGATTCTTCGTCCGTTTGCGCTATTTGATTCATCCTTCGCTTGAAATCCGTCGATGATAACTTCGGTGCCTAAGGGCACTGTGTTGCGGTGAATTCCTCGGCGGAATAGAGTGTTAGGAGTGCCGGCTTCAACCATCCAGATAGTTTTCTCGCCATTTGCTTCTACATGTTCTACATGAAACCACGAGTGTGGATTCGTCCATTCGATACGCACAAGTTTACCCCTTAATTGTAGGGGAAGGTTCGGATCGAACTCGGCTCCGAAAGCATGGTGTGCGGCAACTCTGGGGGCAGTTAGGAGTGCTAAAGTCGCGATAAATATGGTTATTAATCTCATAAATTCCTCCTCAACGTGGTAGTGGGAATCGTCGGAGCTCGCCATATATGAGCTCTTCTACAAATTCGACGCATTTAAAATCCAAAAGCATTGCGTTTTCCTCAACTCGACGATACAGAGGCATTTTCATAGTCCACTCTCGAGTGTACGTTTCTGTATCGTCAACGGTGACTTCATACATCAAATGATTTGGCCCTTTAGGGGTGTACCGTTCAGTAACAACCATCGATGCACTGTGATGATTGCCTGCTCGATCGAACCAAGTATCGGCGTTCTGAGATGTAACGTCGATGACGAGTGTATCTCCATCCCAACGAGCGACAGATTGGCCCATCCAAGAGTCAGCGGGGGCAGGTCCTGGGTCTGCCATCAAGATATTGCGGTTCGTACTGGCGTACTGGTAGACGAATTCAAGGGTATTTTCTCCCTGAAATATTTGAAAGGGGTGTGGCAGATATGTAGCACGAGGAATACCTGGAAGAAAGCACTTCACTTCGGGATCACGTTCCGTCCAATGGGCGCGATTTGAGTCTCTTAGCTTAAGGGCTTCCGGTTTATAGGGTAATTTGCCGCCAACAACGACACCCAAGCTTGGAGGGACGGCAGCGGTCGCTCCCATACGCAAAGTTGCTGCGCTCGGTACTGGTCCCATTGGACCAGCGCGTAACTGTACCGACGGCCGCGCCATATGGCGTTCAATATCGTAGTTCGCCTCGTTCAGGGCCTGCCATACACCGTTTAGATCTGGATTGATCCCACCGGGGCCACGGGGTGCTTTCCAATCACCATGGTGGTCTGCGGAGAGCGCGATGCCATACATCAGTAAACTCAGGAGAACGAATGTGTATAAGTGTTTCATATTAATCCTCACTCAGTCGGTTCTTCTATCAAACGTGGGCGCACCATGTTTCTCTATCCATTTACGTTCTAGGACTCGGGCGCCCCTTAGTGTATTTGTCATGGAATAATTGCCTTCATGGCACGCGTATTCGTACATTCGCTTATCGCTTTTTGTCCATGGAAATTCGCCCGTATAGGGGGCGGTGTAGTCACTGTCGTAGACGGTGAAGTTATAGAGAAGGCTACCGTCGTCAATAGGGCTAAAGCGTTCGACGACTCGCAAGCCTTCGCGGGGCGTTGTGGTAGTTTGCAAGAAATTCGTGGTCTCTACGACTAATGTATCGTCTTCCCACCATCCGATCGAATCGCCACCGAGTGAGCGCATGTCGTCGGGTAGGTGCTGCGAGTTAAGTCGAATCATTCGTGGCCAGTGCATCCACTCAACCATAATCAGAACGTGGTCGTCTGTTTGGACAATCGTTTTCATATTGTTGTAAGCAGATGGTCTGGCGGGAACCGTTAACCCCATATAAAGACAACGATCGCCGAGGGACAAACTTTCGGGATTATCGTAGGCGTCAACGCCCTCTTCGAGCCACCATGCTTCACCGGGGTACTTCGGCTTGTAGTATGGGCGAAGGCTCGCACGCCGTTCCCTACCCTCATCGGATATTTCAGGTAATCGCCCGTTAGGCGGATCTATAATAATAGAGGTTCGATACTTACCTTCGATCTGATAGAGGTCGCAATACTGTCCTCCACAATCAAACCAGAAGTAGTCATGACTGCCAGGCACGTAACTGCCTGAATTATCGACGCCGCGATCTCTTTGCGATCCTTCCGGTGCGCTGAGTTGCTTACGATTTGGATCGAGTGACTGTGCTGCCTCATCGACGCGAGCATGAGCTTTTTGTTTTAGGTTATCGACCTCATCCTGTGAGAAGGACATGGTCTCTCCGAATGATGTATCTCGTTGATACGGCGTCAAGCTCGTGATGTCATATGTACCCGAAAAATCAGGTTTGCCATCATCGGTGCGTGGTATTTCACCAAAGGCATGTACGCCTAACACTAGAAACACGATCAATCTCCAATGTGGAACCAGCATTTGTGTTCTCCCTTAGATTGCCTTCCTTAGGCGTACCTTAACGGCCTGGGCATTAAAAACAAGCATGGTTCGACACGGCTAGATAACTGTCCGGGGGTTGTAACGGTATGGTTATCCATCTGGAGTAGATGGTGGATTTACACTATAATTCGTCTCCGCGCGCTTGGGTTGGAAGCAGATAACAGATTTCCAACCGCTACTTTTTAATGTTCGGTTGGGTCAATGGATCCACAAAAGACGAATGGTTGTAATTGTAGAGGTCAATCCTCGCTAGGCCTCTACGAGTACCGGGAGTCTGTTTCGTACTTGAAGGTAGATTAAATGGCGAGGAACACGGTTAAATGTCTTGGGACTATTTTATGTTGATGCAGAGATTTGGTGTCCGGTTGCTCGCAACGCTTTTTTTTATGACTAGCGGGGTCAGCGCGTTCGCCTCGGAAGGACGGGCAATTTTTAGTAGTTACGCAAGCGAACCCGCGGCGCAACAAGAGGCTTTAAAAGTCGGGAAGGCTCTAGGAATCCGCACTTCGGTCGTCGAGGCACTCGTTAATGGGCGGACTTACTACCGCGTGGCGTCCGAAACTGCGGCTCGAGATAACGTGCGAAGGCTGATCAGTCGGGCGAAGGCACAAGGAGTTTCGGGTGCGTGGTATCTAGCCTCAACATCTAACGATGCCCCAAGGGCGGTACGAGACAGCAGGGTCCGGATCACCGACAATGTTCCTTCCACCTCAACAAGAATAACGCAATCCTCC
>PAMR01000029.1 GCA_002708205.1 Gammaproteobacteria bacterium | reverse complement strand
TTCAAATATACGAAAATCCTGAGTAATTTCTTTTTGAATCATTTCACTGTCGTAAACATCCACGTCCAAAAGTCTAAAAAAATCCTCCACTTTGTCGATAGCTTGTTGTTCGGTTAGACGATCCTCTTCGGTACAACCAAAAAAAAGGAATATTGCTAGTAATACCGTTAGTTGTTTCACGAAAATTTGATCCCTGCAGTTGTGTTATGGTTAGTCTATTAAGCTTTTAGCCCACAAACCCCGATCGAAAGGCTATTCGCCTATATGGAGTAGACTAACATATGCGAGAATTATTTCACGGATACCATATTGCTTCGATGGATTCATCATCACGTATACGGCATGTGAAAATGATCACTTGCTTTATTTGTTGTTTTTTTTTCAACTTAGCTCACGCGGACAAATGGTTAGTGGGAACAGGAGTAGCTTTCTCCTCTATCGAAGACAAAGCTCTAGGCACAGTTGATCTAAACACCGTTCCAATAATATTGGGCTATCAGATCGAAACAGATAAGAACGTTACCTTTACTCCAGAATTACGCTACGGTTTTGGTGTGGGCGACGATAAATATGACCAACTTACCGTGGAAATAGACAAAATGCTGACCTTGGGCATTCGTGCTCAATGGGAAGTGAATGACAAGATTTTTATCTTCATCGCACCAGCAAAGGTAAAACTCACGGCAAGAGCAACCGGTAGTGGCGTCCAAAATACAGGAACCGAATCTGGATTGGGAATTGGGTTCGGAGGTGGTATGCAGATAACGAACGACTTATCTGCTGAAATTAATTACGAATCATACGATCTCAACGGTGCTGACTTTGACCTATTAGGCATCGCTTTTCGTAAAACATTTTAGATCATAGGACTACTAAAAACCCGTAGTCACATATGCATTGGACCTAAGGTCTACGGATCAATATCAACATAATCTATGTGGCGTACTCATTTTAGTTATTCGAACTTCGACCCTCCGAAAGGCGCCATTGCCAGCCTGTCTCGACTTGGACCATCTTGTATCCATGGCCCCGCAGATGTTAGACCCATGAGAGTCGCGAAACGTGGTGCATTCCTCTCGATCATTTCTTCTGTCGTCGACGCCCAAAACAATTCCTGAGGTTGGATTGCATCTCGTACATGCGGAAGCACCAAAGTCATACGTCGACCCGCAGAGGTACGCGGTACAGCTCCATGCCAAAGACTTCCGTGCCACACGATGACCGATCCTTTTGGAACTTCCAGTACACGAATTTCCTCCCTGTCATGCGCCATCGTCAACTCAGGAGGAACCGGTTGACCCTTCAGATGACTACCAGGCCATACACAAACGGCACCGTTTTCTCGTGTGTAATCTGTTAATACCCAAGTGACTACACAATAATTAGAGAGATTCGACCACGGCGCTGGAAATTTTGCGCTGTGATCGGCATGTATGCCCAGGGCTGGGGCTCCCGCTTCTTTTATCAGACCCGTACATTGACTTAACTTGGCCCTATAACCCAACAAATAAGTCACCAAGGTCAATGAAGCTTCAGCCATTAGGGCTTTTTCAAATACAGGATTTTCTGGAAGCATATGAAAGAGCGTTTGTCCCAAGCCAGAATCAGGTAAATTATCGGCTTTCGCGTATCCGAGCAGTTGGTTCATCGCCCCCTGAAGTTCATCAAAAAGCCCTAGTGGGGCAGCCTTTCCTGGAGGTAAGACCGTATAACCATCGGTTTCTAAATCAAGAATATGCTTCTGCAACCCTAATGTTTTAATCTCCCCTTGCAACCGTTCTTCCGCCGCTCGGCCAACAGGCAATGGATCTTGTTTCCACTTTTCCATCGCTAACTGTCGCAACAGATCCATCTCCCGAGCTAATTCATATCGATCAATACCCATTTATTGATTTCCTTTTTAGTACTTTTTTCATTTGGCCATCCGAAAATAGCATCTAAATACTGCCACGTGGCGGAAATTTCTTCCAAACATAACAGGTCCAGACTAAACACAGTAAATACAGAACCATAAAAAAAGCTGCTGGAAAATCCCAATAAAAAATCTGACGAACCCAGTATCCGACGAATGATTCCGAGGTCTCTCGCCCACGTAATTGATTCTCAATTATCGTTAATGGACAGGAAATTCCTACCAATGCCTCGAGAGTAACAAATCCCATAAAGCCTATATGCAAGAGACGAATCCATCGTAATCGAACCCATCTCCAGTCGACCCAATAGCCTACTGGAAAGAGAATAAAACCCGATACAACGAGAAGAACGAGAAAAAAATGAATGAATAAGACAATGTCAGACAGCATCTTATGCGCAACCAAATCCTAATAGTCAAAAAAGACGTAGTCGAACAGAAGAGGAATCACGTCATTTCTTTTTTCTATTCTGCTCTCTCTTTAAAGCTCTATATGCTTTAACAAGACGCCGGCCACTATCGCGTTCTTCGCAAATAAATCGCCCAAGTAGCGATCCCGTTTGTGGATCTATCGAAGTATCAGCCAATAGCCGTAATAAGCCATCCGGCCCGTCAGGTGATTTCGATTTAACGCCAATGCCAAAAGCTTGAAATTTTTCTTCATCAGTNGCGCGTGATGCCATCAATCGTTTGAGTTTTTTAACAGCGGGATTCGGGCTGGTTTCCATGCAGAATCCTAATTCCTCCAGCCGCTTTCTAAATGCCCAGGAATGTTCTGCTTCACGTACGGCAACAAAGCGAAGCACATCCCTTAATTTGATGTTGGAAGTCTTTTCAGCCCACTTCTCGAAGAGCTGCTGACCACCCAACTCGGCATTGGCCAAGTTATTCAGACTCTGTACATAACTAGGTATTTTCTGCATTCTAACCACCCCCTCGAAAGATTTATCTGCAGCTTATACGCCAGTAACGCAGGAAACAATTCAAGGGGCGTGATCTTCGTTGGGTACAACTAATCTTCGAAACCCACAAACTGGGTTACCTCATCTACGATGCGTCTTTGCGACACAACTTCATTCGCTGCGAAGTCGTCTCTCGGATATCCCATCGCAACACAGGTCATAATGACCTCTTCCTCCGGGATATGAGCATGCTCCCTAACTACAGGAGACTGCATAATTCCTTGTCCATTAATTACGGCTCCCAACCCTTTTGACCAAGCCGCATTGACCAGTCCATTGACGGCAGCACCACAGTCAAAAATCGCCACATCATTGTCGGCCAGTTCCTGATCGTAGGTCACCACGATAGAAACAGGTGCATCAAATTGTCTGAACCCACGCAAAACCCAATCCTGCCGCCTTGCCTTATCTCCCCAGTCAATACCCATTGCCTCAAAGAGTTGTGCAGCGATCGTTTTTTGGCGTTCTCGGTGGATACCTTTGTAAGCTCCATGTTGTCGAATTTCTCGCGACGGAGGCACTCCTGAAATATTGCGCTCTGTATTGCCCGCTCGAATCATATCGAGGGGTGTGCCCGTTACGACATGAAAATGCCAAGGTTGAGTATTCATCGATGACGGTGCCCGATTTGCTAGCTCAATGACCTCCTGAATGACTTTCTTCGGCACTGGGTCTTCTTTGTAACCCCTAATGCTTCTCCTACCGCGAATAACTTCTTCGAATTCCATTTCCTACTCTCAATATTCTCTAGGCAACCAGGAGCCTACCTGTCGCCATATCACTTTAAAAACATGCCAATTCGGAGGCAGCATAACGGCTTGAACATTTTATGGAAGTACTAACATTTAACCCGTATGAATTTCTATCCGAATCAGACACAGTATAAGCGTATCTCAGCTCACCAAACTTTGTCGCATTTCACTCCCGATCCTTTGAAACCCCGACTTCTCGTAGAACGGTTGGTTATGCTCTGTAGAAGCCATGAGATAAAGACCTATCTCCTCACATCCATGCTTGGTTGCCCGTTTAATTGCACTAGTTACCAGCTGAAATCCAACATTCTTTCCACGGGCCGAAGGATCGACGATTAGTTCCTCCAATTGGCAATACCCTCCTTCGTAGCGTAATGCCAAGTTGAACGATATTGAAACCATCCCCAACACACTTGTGTCTTCCTCAGCAAGCAAGACAGCACCTCTGTCCCCTTTAATCAGTTGAGCAAAATGTCCCTCACTCAAAGCATGTCCAGTATTCTCTCCTCCGCCCAAAAGTTGCAGTAAACGAGAACATTCTTCCCTGTCACCTAATTCGGCTTCTCTAATTGTCACTGACATAACACAGACCNATTTTGANCAGTCGATATTTTAGNCTATTNCTCCNCAGTCCTATAAAAGCATCGTACTATCGATNGGATGATACATTGTCGCAGAACGGATCAACGCGTTGGCCGTTAGTTCTTCNACACTGTANACCTCNGTACGCAACCCTGCAGATGCTACTCGATCTAGCAACACTGAAAAATCTCCATCGCCAGACAAAAGAACAACAGAGTCCGTATCACTGAGACTGTCTAATACATCAATCGCTATACCCACATCCCAATCCCCTTTGCTAGTCCCATCACTACGGTGAATATATGGTTTCAGTTTTACTGTGAAGCCGATATGCGAAAGCGCTGATTGAAATTTTCGTTGGCCCTCATCACCNCGATCAATAGCGTACGCAAACGCCTTANTAATCCGGCCTTGTGTTTCGATAGTCTCCCAAAATATTCGATAATTAAAATGTTGGCCGAAAACATCTCGAGTCGTATAAAAAATATTTTGTACGTCAACGAATATCGATATTCGGGTATCGGTTTTCTGAGCTTGAACGACCATAATTCTTTAGTACCGATATTCTTCAAATAGAGCGACGCTCTCTCATGGTTAAAATAAACCCACGATTAAGACGGCAGACAACACCAAATAAATCAACCAGGTAATGATATTCCCCAACACCCGTGTTTTCGGTAGGCCTGGCGTAGACACTTGCATTCCGTATCCATGCATAACTCTTGCCACAAAAAGCAGTCCTCCGAAAACGTTTATCCACAAAGCGCTGTAGCCGAGAAGCGCAAGGGCCGTAATAGCCACAAGGGCAGCAGGAACGTATTCAATATTGTTACCATGTGCCCGAACCGCTTGATTTACCCGAGATTCGTCCACCTTACCCTGTCCTTGCATCATGCGGTGCCGCGTGACATTCAAGGCAAGTAGTAACGTCGTCAGTAAATGTATACCAATCCAGAATCCAGCTAAGGGTAGTGCTTGTTCGACCATTTTTTTCTCCTCTAGGAATTTGTTTAGTGTGCGCTAAAACCGATATCTGGTACAACTTGACCCGTCACACTTAGTGCACTAACGGCCTATGTCCCTCATCCATATACTTGTAGCGCATCTGCGGGTGTGACGTTGTTACAAATCGATTTTTGAACATTCGAAATGTAATCGGATCAATAACATAAGTTTTTGTCACGATACACCGGTATTCTTTCCCGAAAAACAACCGAAGGNTTATCCATTGCGAATAGAAACCCACTACATTCGATTCCTATTATCNATTGGATTGGGAATGCTGGCACATAGCAGCGAGTCCATAGAACAGATCGCNCGCGTGACGCATCCCGAACTTAAGGAGATGAGTGGTATCGTTNNATCTCAACAAAACGACATCTACTGGGTCCACAACGATTCGGGCGATGAGGCTCGGATTTTTGCCATCGACATCGAGGGACAGGTACAAATTCCATCGTGGATTAAGACNAAAAANCCGAACAAATGGGATGGGCATCAAATTGAGGCCGCCTGGCATCACGATTGGGAAGACATAGCCCTTGATGACGGTGTCTTGTATATAGGAGATGTGGGCAACAACGGCAACGCCCGACGCGATCTCGGGGTCTATGTGATTAATGAATTCGATCCATCCGCTGTAATAAAAGCTCGTTCCAATCACTACCTCCCTATTCGCTACCCTGATCAGCAACACTATCCGGCAAAAAATTGGCACTTCGATTGCGAAGCAATNTTTACGTTTGAAAAAAAATTGTATTTCCTAACNAAACACAGGGAAGCGGGACAAATATCCAGNTGGGAGCTAGGAACGAAACTCTATCGACTTGATACGTACTACACCGATAAGGACAACGTACTTACACTTATCGACGCGCATCCATCGGTTTCCCTGGTAACCGGAGCTGACACATCACCCAACGAANACTTCTTAGCCATCTTNACCTANCCCAGATTGTGGGTATTTGATAAACCAAAAAATAATGATTCTTGGCTACAAACACGTACTCGTATTCTTGACTTACCAAGACATCTTGTTAAGCAAAATGAGGGCGTAACCTGGCAGAGTTCAGAGACTATACTAATCACAAACGAGAATGGTGAAGTCTTCCGCNTCCACATAGACACTTTAAATGACTTCACGCCCTAACTCGTAGTTCTATCGACTTCGCTACCGTGACTCTCTAAGCATATTCTCGACCTGCAAAAAAGGTACNGCACCGCCCGTGAACTGCGGAAGCTGCCCATCCCATTTTTCCGCCATACGCAACTGTATTAGCTCGGGATTGGACTTTAATGCTGCGGCCTCTCTACGGATTGCCTCCGCTCGAGCCACGGATTCGACTTCCGTTTTATAGGCCTCCGCATCNGCAGCCAGTGTACGCTCTGCAGCAGCTGCTTCCGCTTGGGTTACGCGCTTAATTTTTTCATTTTCAGCTTTCAATGCTTCCTGCTCGGCTCGTACTTTCTCTTCGATGGATCGATTAAAATCTGCTGAAAACTCAAATTCTTCTATTGCTAAGTTAGCAATTGCCAAAGCTCCATTGAGATCTTTTTCCGTTAATGTCTCGGTCAAAAAGCTTTCGATTTGTGTTTGCATCGAAATAGTTACTTCCGCTCGGCGTGTTACTAATTCTTCAGCGGTAAACTGAGCTGTTATTGCTTTAACTGATTCCGCTATGGCTGGTCTCAAAATCGCCGTATTAACTATTTCTCGGTTTCCTACCTGCTGGAAGATTTTGGGTACTAGAGAAGGATTTAACGAATATTGTAAGACAATGGTTGTATCAACCTGCTGTAAATCCTTTGAAGCTGCACTNCCAGGAACTCTAGCTGGTTGNAATCGAATATCTATTTCTTCAACAATATCGACAAAAGGAATTTTNATATGGAATCCTTCAGGGAGAGGCGATGTTTCTACTGCGCCGAGGCGNTTTACAACCCCTACATGTCCGGGATTAACAACTACCCACCCTGAGTAAAAAATCAATAGACCGACAATTACTACAAGAGAAGCTAAAATAGTCTTTACTGGCATNAGTCACCTCTATAGCTAATTTCAATTATGAACAAATACACTAAGGCCGTGTTGTAACCATTTATCGNCCGAAGATCATACTCTNCGGACGATAAAGAAAATATGAAAATCTAATTTGAGGGTCTATAAGCGATNTTTCCNGTCCAAACCGATGGTCCTGAACAGTCCGCATACGAATTATAGTANTCTTGCACGCCAGCCCAACCACCTCCGTTAGCAAGCCACTCTTGATTAGCCATNAAGNCTGCCGCCGAATNATAGACAAACATATGCGCGTACTGTCCTGGAGCATTGGCTTGACCGAGACGAGGAAAAATAATACTCCATGCAATNGAACTAAAGTTGCTCTTGTTAGCATCCAACCAAGTNTCGTGTTTCGCTTTCATTTGCTGTGGTGTAATTCCTGGCTTTGCAGTACACCAATTGATCTCATAGAGACGATCNGTCGATCTTTCCATAGCAGCCACATCCGCATGCTTCATAACTGCGTGGTTAAATTTGAAATGGCAGTCTCCAATTTCAGCTCTTAAACTCATTACTTTCTGAGCATTTTTTGATTGACCCCAGAGATCCCAGCCGCTACCAAAAGCTGGAATAGAACCAAAAACCATAATCACGTAATCAGCGGATAAATTATTAGCATCCCCATGATCAAACATGGGATTTAACATAATGATTCCAAGATCCATCCCGAGACGCTCGAATTCTNTTCCCGCCTGTTCCGTCAGTGCATTTGCATCAGCTAANGTTTTGCCTTCACGCAATTGGCACACTTCATACTGCAACCCAACTCTAGCGCNNAGGTCCATGCCAGCATAACTACTTGCATGATCATCAGCACCCCCANAGTANGCCNAAAAACTAACAAGAAAAACGATAGACATTTTTAAACGATTCATTTTTACTCCAAAATAATNCTNAAATAGTGAGACATCTTATTCTATCTNCTTTCACGTGAACTTCGACTTCCGAACACCACATCTACTAGTACATTCACACTATTACCAAATCTACACAGATCTTGTATTATTTTTGCAGTATTACTTTCTACGGAACTAACGGGTATCTTCCAGATCCCGTTAGTTTTTTTTGCATTTTTTTGATTTGCGATAATCTGAAACTGTAAATCGCTATTCCGTCAAATTTTCGATAGGCCAACTCACACCTGGCGGCCGTTTTGTTGCATACCTGCTTCGAACGTAAGAATCCATGGCATCTAATCTCGTTCTTCTATCCCTAGATCCCTGGGAAATCGAAGTATCCAAAAATTGATAGCTTTGACTCTTCAGATCGTACCTTGGCCATGGGACTAAACCATCGTGATTTGGCGATCCCGTTCGGGCGAANGTCGTCCAATAACCGATCATACTTTTGGCAAGACCCTGATCTTCGAGTAACGCATCGGGCTTCAATTTGTTAAATACATATTTGACCTCAGCATAATGAGGCGCCCGTTCTTCTGGCTGATTCGCATTGCGTCCAAATACATACAAATACGAATCCTGACCCGATCTAACTGCCGCTTGAGCGATTTCTCTACTCGCTCGAACAAACATATCATCACTTGTATAATCGACTTCCACATTGCGAATATCACTTTTATTTTTCGCTATATAAAGCTCAGCAAGAGAGTCCCCTAAATCACCTAGTTGTCTCAATCGGCGTTCGCGCTGTTGCATCACCGACTCGGGAATATTTCGACGACTATAACCCAATCCCTCGCCATCGTTATATCCTGAAATAACCGGAACACGATGCTGTTTCCCTTCTTTAAAAGTATCTATTGGTGCCTGTTCAAACAACCATCCATCAACAATCAANGCTACCTGGTGNTCCAACTCTAAAACNTCCTTTCCAGATAAAGANCGCATAGCTTCTAACATGTTTAAGTNNGATTNATTTGTACTTGCNAAATGCTTCTCGATCGCCGCAACGCCTCTTTTTTCGGCGNCTTGCATAAANCCATTATGGGACTTGAGATTCGATACGTTAGTNGTATTTATCCAGGTACTTTGCGCAATCGCTTTATGGAATANACCATCGGATCGAGGAGTCGCTAACAAAGCGTAGACACTGCCACCGCCCGCAGACTCACCAAATATCGTAACGTTATTCTTATCTCCGCCGAAACTCTCAATATTGTCCTGGACCCACTCCAACGCCGCAATATGGTCGAGAATCCCATAATTTCCAGATACCCCGTAAGCCGATTCCGCGGATAAGGCGGGATGTGCCATCCAGCCAAAAGCACCCATACGATAATTAACCGCAACTAGTATGACTCCATGATTTGCAAATACATCCNCATCATAGGTNGCCTTCATAGCCCAACCACCACCATGGATCCAAACCATAACAGGTAATTTATCGGATGTTGCCTCAGCTTTTGTCCATACATTTAGATATAGACAATCCTCACTCATTANAGAACGTCCACGAGATTGCANACAATTAGGACCTTTTCTATCTGCAATTCGCACTCCCTTCCATGGAATCGGCNGTTCGGGAGGCTTCCAGCGCAAGTCTCCAGTCGGTGCTGCTGCAAAGGGAATGCCTAAAAATGATTGGACCCCACTTTCAAGAGTAGTACCCGTCACCTTCCCAGAAACCAACTGGATCGGCTGGTCCAATCCAGCAGCTGCGGTTATCGAAAGCCCAGCGAGAATCAAAGACCCTACTACCTGAACGAATTTCTTAATTAACACGGAATAAAGAACGCACCAAATCCTTGTAATTATTGATGCGCACCTAAAGCTGACACGCGACATACCCTGGGCCTCCCAATTAGATATCCCCTACAGAATAGCGCTACAAATAGTACGTTTACACTAAAATCCACTCATCGTAGAGTAGGTACGAATGAAAACGCAGAAATTAAGCGTACACCTCGGGAAAATAAATGATTATAAACGGCTATTGCGACGAAAAATTTTCCGCTCTTCGTGAAGAGTTCGAGAAAAATTTTGAAGAACATAACGACATAGGTGCATCTTTTGCGTTAACCATAGAAGGTGAGTATGTCGTAGACATCTGGGGTGGGAACCGTGACGGCGCAAAAACCTTGCCTTGGGAAGAAAATACAATTGTCTGCGTTTTCTCCACAACCAAAACCATGACCGCTCTGTGTGCGCTACTCCTTTTTGATCGAGGGGAACTTAATTTCGATGATCCCGTTACCAAATACTGGCCCGAGTACGGACAAAACGGAAAAGAGTCGACCCTAGTTCGTCACTTTTTAGGACACACCGCTGGTCTTCCCGGATTTGGAGAAAAAGTGACTAAAGAAGAACTTTACGACTGGAACTCAGTTATTAAAGTGCTTGAGCGGCAAGAACCCTGGTGGAGTCCGGGTGAATACTGCGCGTACCACGCGATCACACAGGGATATCTCGTCGGAGAAATAGTACGACGGATAAGCGGAGAGTCCCTTGGGGGCTTTTTTCGAACCCACATTGCTGAACCATTACAAGCCGATTTTCATATCGGATTAGAACCGAGCCATTATCCGAGAACTGCTGAAATGCTTTCCGGAGGGGAAATACCTCAAATGCCGGAAAGCATGACACCCGATTATATGAAAGGTAGAGAAGATGGGACTCCCAACGTAATGCCGCCCGAAACTAATTCTGACGGATGGCGAAAAACAGAAAGCCCCGCCGCCAATGGACATGGAAATGCACGCTCAGTGGTACGCGCCCAAACACCCATCGTTAACGGCGGGTCCGCTTTCGGGGTTGATCTACTCTCGCCACACACCATCGAACAGATTTTTCGAGAACAAGGGGATATGTCCGGCATGGGCGTGAAGCATGGGATCGGCTACGGTCTTTCAGGCTTATTTGCGAGTGCCATTCCAAACGACACAAAAACTTGTTTTTGGGGCGGGGCTGGCGGTTCGACAATTATTCTGGACCATACAAACAGGGCGTGCATGTCATACGTTATGAATCAAATGGACATGAACATGCTGGGAGACCGACGAGGCGCAAATTTAACAAGTCGGTTTTATCAAATTCTTTCCGGGCAATAACTGAACGCTTATATATGTGCTCAGAAATTACCCCCTATGATCGATAAATAGTACATTTAGCTCATTGCGAAAACACAATCCTTCACGCATCTTTTCATTTATGAATACAGTTAAGAGAACATCGCTGAGGTAATTTTGAACTATCGGCCAAATAGAGCATACCGCATTCAGTGCAAACGAAGATCTACAAACAGATCACTACATCTTTGTTTTTTGTGTAGCCTAATAATGGTCGCATCGTGCGGTGGTGGCGGCGGGAGTAGTACAAATCCTAATTCAGCCACAATGAATTCCACCACCTCTGCACCAACTATCTCCCTGTCACCAAATCGTGAATCTGTTGCCTTGAATGGTACGGTTGTTCTGAATTGGAATGTGACTAATGCCAATAATTGCAATGCTTCAGGCGCATGGTCAGGTTCGAAGAGCACCACTGATTCCGAAACTATTACCGTGACAACCGAAGGCACAAACACATTTACCTTGGAATGTTCTGGTGCTGGCGGGAACACCTCCCAGTCCATAATCGTCACGGGGGTCGCAGCACTCAGATCCACTTGGACTGCCGGGGAATATGAAGATTGGTCGTTGTTCTCGGGTCTATGTGAAAACCCACGAAGTGGGAACGATTCAAGTTCAGGTTTGCCATGGGCTGATGTACAGGGAACAACCCTTGATGAAAACAACTGGCTCCGCTCTTGGAGTAACGATCTCTATCTTTGGTACAACGAAATAACAGATCGAGATCCCAGCAACTACGATGATCCGATTAGTTATTTTTCAGTTTTAAAAACCTTCGCAACGACCGAGTCAGGTGCCAACAAAGATAATTACCATTACACAGAGACCACCGAACAATGGAGATCATATTTTGGCTCCGGTATTGTCGCTGGCTACGGAGCTCGTTTCACAGTGCTTTCAGCCAGTATCCCTCGGGAAGTGGCCGTTGCTTACACCCAACCGAATTCACCGGCAACCCAACAGTCTTTGTCTAGGGGCGCACGTATTATTGCTATCGACGGTGTCGACATCGACGGATCGTCTGAATCTGACGTCGATACCATCAATGCCGGTCTATGGCCTTCCGAGTTAGACGAAACCCATTCTTTCGTAGTACGCGACCTCAACTCTACTGAAACGCGAGAAATCACGATGACTTCGACAGGGATCATTACCGATCCGGTCCAATTCGACGGTACAACATTTGAAACCGATAGCGGCAAAGTTGGCTATATGCTGTTTAACAATCATATTGCGACGGCAGAAACCCAGCTAATTGATGCCATCGACAATTTCGCGAGCACGGGAATAACCGATCTCATTTTAGATCTTCGTTATAATGGGGGCGGTTACCTCGCGATTGCAAACCAACTTGCATATATGATTGCCGGCCCCTCCGCAGCGCAGGGTAGGGTCTTTTCGCAAACAGTTTTTAACGACAAACATACGGAACGAAACCCAGTTACCGGCGAAACGCTAACGCCAACACTCTTCAGAACAACGGCCATCGGTTTTGACGACGAAAATATCGCCGGAAGCGAGCTCCCTTCCCTTAATCTATCCCGTGTATATGTAATAACTGGATCAGGAACATGCTCAGCAAGCGAATCCATCATCAACGGACTACGAGGAATCGGGATAGAAGTCATACAAATCGGCTCACAAACTTGTGGAAAACCCTATGGATTCTATGGATTCGATAATTGTGGAACCACATACCTTACCATCCAATTTAAGGGCATTAATGATGCTGGATTTGGCGAATATTCCGATGGTTTTGCGCCCCGTAACACTGCCAACTCCAGTGGGGTCCCGTTACCAGGCTGTTCAGTCGCCGACGATTTCGATCATGGTTTTGGGGATACTAGCGAAGAACGCATAGCAGCCGCCCTGTCATATAGATCTGTTGGGGAGTGTCCTAGTCCAACTGGAATGTCCATCATAAAACCTAATAAAACAGGAATTGACCTTCAAATTGGCACTCAGCAACGAGCCAAATATCAATCGAGCCTGATAAATTCTTCAACTCCGATAAGTCGATAAACTGAGTTTCCGTGAGTCGATCGCCATACTACCTGTTATCAATCATTGTTTTTCTATGCTTCGCTAGTTGCCAAACACCATTACAGAACAATCCACAACCCGCGCTACTAACCGAATTTACCAACGAAACTCATAAAGCCATGAAAGAGTCCCTCAAACGGTTGTTCCCTGATATCAACGTGGTAATCGACAAAAGAGAATTTTTAAAAAAACCTTTCGTAAATCTAGAACCCCCAAATCAAATCTCTCTAGAAGGCCGACGGAATTCCGGCCAATACCTCGAAGGGCCCGTCAAACTATATTTAATCAAACTTAATGGCGTGTGTTACTTCGCATACAAAGGCCGACAAGAGCCGCTATTCGGCATTTCATGCAGGAGTGGAAATTAGGCTTACCAAACCACAATGCAATCCAGCTACAAAACACATGGAAAGTGATCACATAATGCTTCTCTCAATCAGAACCACCGACCCTAAAAGTAGATAAACCGTTTTTATCATCGATTTCTCGTAGGTCTACCAGCCGATTCCTAGAATCTCCGATGCCCCCACCTCCTGGTGTCTCCATAACAAGAGTATTCCCCGCGGGGATCGTTTCCTTTCCTTTACCTCTGAGACTTACACCACCACGAAGATAGACTCGCCCAGCTCTTCCAGGGCCACCCCCAGATCTACCACGGGGAGCATGTTCAATGCGATCGAACATCTTAGAAACCATAAACGGAAGGTCTTCTAAGTGTCCTATTTCAACTACCTGTCCAAAACCACCACGGTATTGGCCATCTCCCGCTGAATTTGGTAAATATTGGCGCCTCCATATAATCAGTGGAGAGGTCACTTCATTAATTTCCGTCGAAGTTGTTCTCACTCCCGATGGGAAAGCTGTTGTTGATAATCCATCCTTTGTCGGTCGCGCACCGGTACCTCCATTAAATATGGGGTTAATAACAAACGTGTCATTGTTATTATTACTGTTCACAGAACCCGCATTCATCAAAACAGGATTCCAAATACATGAAGCACCTTCAGCAGGAACCGATTCAGGAATGATCTGCGAAAGACATCCGAAAACAACATCCGGCAACATCTGCCCTAGAGCATGACGAGCCGAAACTGCGTTTGGAGATCTAGCATTTAAAATTGTCCCTTCAGGCGCATCAACGCGTATAGTCCGAAGTGATCCAAAGTTATTTGGTATGTTGTTCCCAACGAGGCAACGCACGCCAAAGCAGGCATAGGCTTC
>PAMR01000028.1 GCA_002708205.1 Gammaproteobacteria bacterium | reverse complement strand
TTTCCAATTCGTACCATCCGGAATTAGTGGGTTATAAGCTTCGATTTCCTCATCAATAGCTTGTGGTTCGAATATTTTTTCAATTCGCAGCATTTCTTGTATTTGATACTTGATGGTTTGGAAATCTTCGAAAAAGAGCGTCGCATGCCTACCGAGTGTCAGTCGTCGTACACGTTTATGCGCAAGAATCTGTCTTCTAAAGTTGGCTCTTTCGATGGCGTACTCCTCAAGGCTCCACAAATCTTTTTTTTCGATCTTTTTCATTCTAATTTCCTAATCCATAGGCGCGGGCTAACATCTTGAGAGGGCTTTCGGGATTTGATTCATCATTCATTCCGTGTGCAATTAAGCGACCAGCCATAGGACAATCGGAGCCGTAAGTGTCGGGTTGTGATTCCTGAATTCGTCGTAAAACCGGTCTTGCTATTTTCATGGCATGTTCGTACGACTCCTCCTTCAGTGCGTAAGTGCCATCGTGGCCAGAACATCGTTCGATCATAGTCACAGATGTATCAGGAATGAGTGAAAGGAACTCGCGGGTTTTTTGACCGATATTTTGCACCCTTTGATGGCACGCTGCATGGTACGAGACGTTTCCTAGATGATTTTTGAATTCTGTGCTAATAAGGCCGTCCTTGTACCGACCCATGAGGTACTCGAAGGGGTCAAAAAAATGGTTAGCCACATCTGACGCCTCTCGGTCTTCGGGAAACATGAGGGGAATTTCTTCGCGATACATGAGCGTGCAAGATGGAATGATCGACATGATGTCATAACCATTAGCGATAGCTCGTCGGAAGACGGGTATATTTTTTTCTTTGAGCTTAGCAACAGAGTCCAAATCACCAAGCTCCAATTTTGGCATTCCGCAGCAATTCGAGTCAGTTAGAAGCTGAACTGGGATTCCGTTGTGTATCAAAATATCAACAAGGGATTTAACTATCGCGGGTTCGTTATGATTCCCGTAGCAAGTGATATATATAGCGACTTTGCCTGTTGTCTTTGAACCCTTTTTGACGGGCAAATCTTGTCCAATATGCTCCTCTAGCTGTTTATCGGCAGGCTTCGGGTGAAACCGGGGTAGTGGGGCATTGGCATGGATTCCCGTGATTTTTTGACCAATGGCACGTAATTTGGAGGATTTGGAGGCTGAATTTATTGCCTGAGCAATTCCAGGTGTGGATAACGTCTTGAGCAAAGAGCCCGTACTGCTAATTAGCCTATCGCGCCAGAACTTGGTGATGCTGGAGGTCCGAGCCTTAAACTTACTCGCTTTCGTGCGAAGCATGAGTTGTGGAAAGTCCACTGCCCATTCGTGAGGCGGTATGTAAGGACACTTGGTTTCTGCGCAGAGATCGCACAAATAGCATTGGTCTACGACAGCTTGGTAATCCTCTTTTTTTACACCATCTACCTCCAGAGTAGGAGACTCGTCGACCAGGTCAAATAGTGTGGGAAAAGCATTACAAAGACTGACGCAACGCCTACAACCATGGCAAATATCGAAAACGCGCTCCAATTCCTGGTTTATCTTGGTTGTGTCGTAATAATCAGGTTCTTGCCATTTGATTGGGTGGCGTTTGGGAGCTTCTAAATTACCTTCGCGGATGGCCAACGTTCAAGTCCTTAAAACTGAGGGTGAGGCTTGGTAGCCTGGATACGCATATTTAGCGTCACTGGGCTGTTCGGCAGGAAAAAAAGGGGGCACTTAGCCCCCTTTTTCTTCGATCGGGTCACCGATCTACTTAGTCCATTGCATCTAGCGCTTTTTGGAATCGATTGGCATGCGATCTTTCCGCTTTAGCAAGCGTTTCAAACCAGTCGGCGATTTCCTCGAACCCTTCCTCTCTCGCAGTAGCTGCCATACCAGGATACATATCTGTGTATTCATGAGTTTCACCAGCGACGGCTGCTTTCAGATTGTCACTTGTGGTCCCTATTGGCAGGCCTGTGGCAGGGTCTCCGACGGATTCCATATATTCGAGATGTCCATGCGCGTGACCAGTTTCGCCCTCCGCGGTAGAACGAAAGACAGCGGCTACATCGTTTTCGCCCTCTACATCGGCCTTTGCAGCGAAGTAGAGATAGCGACGGTTTGCCTGCGATTCACCTGCAAAAGCATCTTTAAGGTTTTGCAGAGTATTGCTGTTATTGAGATCCATTTAGCTCTCCAGTAATGGGTTGTAATCTAAGTATCAGTATACGGGTTAAAATTTTCAGTTCTATTCTAAATCACAACAGCAATAAAACTTAATATTAAGGTGAAAATTAATCGGGTGTTTTTGCATGAATGGCTTGTTTGAAGCGTATATGGTCAATCAAGCTCCTGCCTACAAATTAATAAATATATTTCGGAGGGATCCTTGGATCTATGGGTGGCGATAACTCTTGCTGCAGCTTTTAGTCAAACGTTGAGGACAGCACTCGAAAGACGTTTGGCTAATACGGAGTTAATGGCAATCGAGGCTGCGTCAGTAAGATTTTGTTTTGCGGTGCCGTTCGCGTGGTTGTATGTGGGCTATCTAGCCATTAATAATTTTGATTTCCCGAATATAAATTACGCTTTCTTGGGGTATGTATTTTCTGGCGCGTTACCACAAATTTTCGGTACATTTTTTCTGCTTCGTGCATTTGAAACCAGAAACTTTACAGTCGGAACTGCCTACTCCAAAACGGAAACTATGCAGATAGTGTTATTTGGACTTTTGCTATTGGGTGAGACGATAACTTGGTCTGCTTTCGTCGGGATTCTGGTTAGTTTTTTTGGTGTTTTGCTGCTCTCATCTCGCCAGGGTTGGCGTCAAATTCTAAGCCAGGGTCCTGGGATAGCCGGATGGTTTGGTATTGCTACTGGTGCTTGTTTTGGGTTGGCAGCAGTCTGTTATCGAGCTGCATCTTTATCGCTACCGGAAGGTGAATTTTTTGTACGGGCTGCTATGACGGTGGCCGCAGCAACAACGATACAAATGATCGTGATGGTTCTTTACTTAGGGTTTTGGGGACCAAAATTGTGTGGAGAAAAAAATTCCATCATTCGTGTCGCGCGAACCTGGCGTAGTAGTGTATGGGTTGGCCTTGCCGGGATGATTGCTTCCACTGGATGGTTTACTGCCATGACTTTAGAGAAGGCGGCCTTGGTGCGAGCGCTAGGTCAGATCGAATTGCTGTTCACGTTATTGTTTACAGTCTTTCTTTTTCGAGAACGTATTTCTGCGATTGAACTCACAGGTAGTGCATTCATTGTTTTAGGCTTATTGGTTTTGGTGTTGTATTAGATGGTCTATTAGGAGGCTACGTGGCAGAAGTTGAGGTAAAAAAACACGAAGGTTGGGCTGAGCTGGTTCTTAATCGTCCTGATAGAAGAAACGCAATTAATGGGCCATTTGGATTGCTACTTGCGGAACATCTGCATGCGTTAAATTCGGATGTAGCTATTGAAGCGATATTGCTCCGTGGTGCAGATGGATGTTTTTGTTCGGGCCTTGATTTGAAGGAATTTAACGCGGATCCAGAGCCTGACTGGATGCCTGATTTCGGCGACATATGGCGGTCAGTGCACCGAGCGTTGTATGAAACTGAAAAGCCCGTGATTGCGGCGCTAGAACGATTTGCCATAAATGGCGGGGCAGCGCTTGCTTTGGCCGCGGACATTTTATTAGTTGGAAAAAACTCTTTTTTACAAGTTGGTGAAGTCCAGCAAGGCATGGCTGCTCCGTACAATCTGGCGTGGCTGAAGCTTCGATATTCTGAGGCCATCATCTCCCAGCTCACGTTAGTTGGACGTCGCTTCACGGGTGAAGAACTTTTGAGAATGGGTGTGGCATATGCCACACCTAATGACGCTGAAGTTCTGAGCAGCGCTCGGGCTCTTATGAAGGATCTCTCTAAATATCCGCCTGGAGCATTGTCTCGTATTAAAAGGACCATGCGGTCTTATGTCCATGAGACGGCAGATGACTGGTTCGATCACACTACCAAGTATGCAGAGAATATGAATAAACCGTCTGTGGTAAAGAAGTAGCGGTAGGGGCCCCAGTATAGATTCCGTTAGTTCGGGATGGTGTTAATTTGTGGAAGCCGATCAGAAAATTCCGTCCGAAGTTTTGCCCATTCAGTTTTAAACCAGGGTGTATATATATGTGGTTGGTTTTCGATTTTTTGATCCAGCAATGACGGTTTTTGCCATTTGAAGTTGGATACTTCGGTGGTATTAATTATAGGAGGCGTATTTGTTACTCCAATGAATACCGAACAAAGTTCATGCTCCGCCCCCGCCTCACCGAATAGTGCTGAGTATTCGAATTTAAAAACAAATTCGAGAGCAACGTGTAGTCCACATTCTTCATACAGTCTTCTTTCTGCCGCCACTTGGGTTTTTTCGCCGAATCTTGGGTGAGAGCAACAGCTATTGGACCAGTACCCCCCCCAAAGACGTTTATTTGGATGACGTTGCTGCATTAGCAAGTCGCCTAGTTCGTTAAATACGAACACTGACACTGCCCGGTGCAATGTGCCCTTTCCGTCGTGGCAAGATTCTTTATCGAGTACCCCGATCTCGGAATCCTCGGAGTCGACGAGTATCAATTCATCCCGATCATCGGATACGATATCGTCTTTCGTGTTGCCGAAGTTTCGGTTACTCGTTGGTTTAAATGGAGTGTGGCTCATACCCCTATTGTAGGGTTTCGTCGCGGGGTGGGCTATGTTGTTTTTGTCGGGATTTTTACTGTGAACTTATCAAAGTTCGTAAGAATTAACTAAATCTAAAAGGTGTGACTGATTGCCCAAAGAACATCGAATCGAGATCGAGTCGAACGAAATTTGCTATTTTGAGTGGGGTCGACGTTCGTTGGATCGCACGACCGTATTGCTCGTGCACGCTGCCGGTTTTCACGCGCGAGTTTGGGACGCTACTGTTTCATTGGTACGGGATGCCGTCCCTGATTCCCATATGTTAGCTCTTGATATGAGAGGACATGGACGCAGTGGTAATACCCCGCCGATTGAATGGAGCCAATTTGGAAGGGACGTCGTTAGTTTTGTTGATCGACTTGATCTTCGCGAAGTTGTCGGTGTCGGTCATTCGATGGGCGGACATTCTGTAACGCAAGCGTGCGCGCTTCGACCTGAAAAATTTAAGTCTCTCCTCTTAGTTGATCCTGTCATCATGGCGCCGGAGTCCTATCTATCTAAGAAGAACCAAAATTATAGTTCTGTGGATGAGCATCCAGTTGCTCGACGGCGTAATCAATGGACGTCTCCTCAAGAAATGTTTGAACGATTTCGACAGCGCCATCCATTTGATCTTTGGCGCGAGGACATTCTGAGTGATTATTGCAGATATGGGGTCAACAAGATCACGAATGAACTATTCGAACTGGCGTGTCCTCCACGTACAGAGGCGACCATCTATATGGGTAGTGCCGGTATGAACATAGCTGATTTTATAGCTGCGATTTCCAATCCGGTGACAGTAATGCGCGCTTTTCGCAGTGATGTTGAACGCGCAGAGATGGATTTTGCGCAGTCTCCGACCTGGCCGGATCTCTCGAATCATTTTATAAACGGTCGAGACCTTTATTTTCCCGAGCTTACGCACTTCATACCGATGCAAAAACCGGAAGTTGTATCTGCCGAGATAGTTACTGCCTTGTCGATTTAAAATTCCAAAGGCCGCTGGCAAATAATCCTATCCCGAATATGAATAGAGAAATGGGAATTCCGGGTAACAAAGCCGTCATTGGATCTGTTGATGTTATCAACGCACCGAGAATTAGAGCTGATATAGGTGAACTCACCATAAAACTGAAAAGGAGGAAACCGAGTATTTGTGTTCGGTCGCTCGGAGGCGCTAGTTCTTGTACGGTCGTCCGCACTAAGGTTGATGTTATGCCCATGTTGACGCCCCACATCATAACAAGTAAAAAAAATAGCCAGCTGGGAGGTTGGAACCACAAGCCTACTAAAATTACGATTCGGGTAAGTTGAAAAATCAAAAATAATCTACCTGGATATTTCAAGGGCATTATCAACAGCAAAAGGAGGTTTGATCCGATACTGCCGACCGTGAACCACATCATTGTAGTGGCATAAAATGCCGCATCACCTTCGTATATTTGAGTAACTATATAAGGCATTCCGACAATATAGGCNCCNGCGTTAAACAGTGAAGAAACGAAGTTCAAAGCGATNACNTTNCGCACTAGTGGTAAATTCCAGAGTAATCTGAGNCCGNTATTTAAGTTTGTTCTTGAGNTGCGAAGGGCTGGAAGTCTGGGCAATTTTCGGATGGCGATAATAGATAGCAAAAAAGCGCCAGCTTCNAGTATTAGTACATTGGACAGTCCAAAGAGCTCCAGCTTTCCACCGATCCAAAATCCTCCTAATCCGACAAATGTGGTGACGACAGTTACTAATGTGATCGTTCGTTGTATATCTGTACGGGTCACGCGACTAATAATCGATTGGCGGGCAGGATCGCTGAGGCTTTGCATCATGGCTATTGTCATAGAGAAAAGAACGACACCCCAATACGAGATGTAATCGACGAGGAACGCAAATATGATAGGGGGTATTGCGATTAGAACTCCGGTAATGGTAAGTAGTTTACGGCTGTCACTGCGATCTCCCCAGATGCCTCCTAGCAAAAGCATGAGCATAGGGGGGATTTCAATCAATGCTCGACTGATACCGTATTCAAAAGCAGATACCTGCAGTAAGCCGGCTAGCATCCACGCAACGAGAAAGCCCTGAAGGGTCATGCCGACTAACCAGACGCTGGAACTAGCTAAGTACCACGGCAACGCGGTTTTACTAACAGTACGTTCAGTCACAACAATCTAATGAATGAACGTTCGTTTTTTGATGTACCCACGCTTTCTGTCAATACTTACGATACTGAGCTCACGGCATCGAAATACGATTGTGCGGCTCGTAGATGGTCTGTCACAGTTTTATTTCCAGCGTTGTGCGTGGCGACCGCGAGATGCGTACAACCGAGATTACGCCATCGTTGGGCATGCTTGAACCACCTTTCCGGGGTCCCACCGGCAAATTGCGCTTGCGCTTGGATGCCGAAATTATCCCAAGATAGCCCGGCGTCTTTTCTGTGCTTTTTCAAGACCTCAATTGANTGAGCGCTTGCTTCATTCGGTCCCCCAATGGGTACCCAGCCGTCTCCCAGTGTGGCGCATCGTTTGAGTAATGCGGGTGACCCGCCACCAAACCAAATAGGAATAGTCTGGGTTGGACGGGGTAAAATGCTAGCTTTTGTCACGGTGTGGAAGTTCCCGTCAAAACTCATAGAATCTGATCTCCAAAGTTTGCGTAGAAGATCCACTTGTTCGGCTTGTCGTCGCCCTCGTTTTTCGAATGGTATGTCTAGTGCTTCATACTCCACTGTATTCCAACCAGTTCCAATCCCGAGTCGAAATCGATTGTTGGACAGTATGGCGAGTTGCGATGCTTGCTTGGCGACGAGTGCAGTTTGTCGTTGTGGAAGTATCAGAACGCTGGTTGAAAAGTCGATCTTATCAGTTACAGCAGCCATAAATGAAAAGACGGTGAAGGGTTCGTGAAAGGCAACGTCTTTGTCGTAAGGTCCATTAAATCCGCCTGGACGATCCGGGTCTGCACCGAGTACGTGATCGTAAATTAGCATATGGTCGGCGCCAAGCTTTTCAGCACCTTGGGCATACTCTTTGATGTCGCGTGGGTCGTTTCCGATTTCATTGTGTGGGAAGACAATACCGATTTTCATATGGTCTGCTCTTGTAACTTTGTGAACATAGGAGCAAATTCTCGGGCCATCTTGCAACCCACCGCTGCTACAATACCCACCTTTCTTACTACATTGATGCCGAATCGGCGGGATACGTTACGTTTTGGTTAATAGAGATTGAGTTCTTGCGGTAGTCTTTATGGCAGATTTAACAGATACAGTAGAAACTAAATCATCGTTTTCCTTCGTGGAGATGGAGCACTCGATCATTTCATTCTGGGAAGAGGGCGATGTATTTCAGAAGACTCTCGAAGCTACGAAAAATCGTGAGCCCTACATTTTCTATGATGGCCCGCCGTTTGCTACTGGTCTTCCTCACCACGGGAATCTTCTCCAGTCTGTGATTAAAGACGTCGTTCCACGTTATTGGACTATGAAAGGACGTTATGTCAATCGTCGTTTTGGATGGGACTGTCATGGACTGCCGATTGAACATGAAATTGATAAGTTACTAGGCATGTCAGCCCAAGAGGCTGTGAAAAAATTGGGAGTATCCGGTTACAACGCCGAGTGCCGAGGCATCGTTGAAAGATGCGTAGATGAATGGAGGAGTATTGTTAATCGACTAGGGCGATGGGTCGATTTTGATAACGACTATAAAACCATGGATGTATGGTTTATGGAATCCGTATGGTGGGTCGTGAAGGAACTATGGGACCGCGGACTGATCTATAAAGCGCACAAGGTCATGCCGGTATCTACTGCTCTGCAAACACCCATTGCTAATTTTGAAGCGACTTCCAATTACATGGACGTCCAAGATCCGGCAATTACGGTTCTTTTACGCATCAAAGATCAAGATGCTTCGCTAGCCGTATGGACGACTACACCGTGGACTCTTCCCTCAAATCTAGCGGTGTGCGTTGGTAATGAAATTGATTATGTGAAGGTCGAAGATGTCGATACAGGAGTTTTTCTGTACTTAGCTGAGTCGCGGCTGGAATCCTATGGAAAAAATCATAATTTGGATATTGTCGAGAGATTGAAGGGCGGTGATCTCGTTGGATGGGAATATGAACCGCTTTTTCCCTATTTTGCGGAGGAAAAAACGCGCGGTGCTTTTGTCGTTTTAGCTGATGACTATGTTACTACNGATGAGGGTACCGGCTTGGTGCATCAAGCGCCTGCTTTTGGTGAAGACGACAATCGGGTTTTGCGTCAACACAATATAGAAGCATTCGTGTGTCCAGTGGGTATGGATGGTCGATTCACAGAAGAAGTTCGCGACTTTTCCGGTGAATATGTAAAAGATGCAGACAAAAACATCATCGCTTGGCTGAACAAGAAAGGTGCTTTGTACGAACAAGGGGTCATTCAACATAACTATCCTTTTTGTTACCGATCGGATACCCCTTTGATCTATCGAGCTGTCCCTTCTTGGTATGTTCGCGTCACAGAAATTACAAACGAAATGTTAGAATCGAATGAAACCATTCGTTGGGTTCCGGATCACATCAGATCTGGGCGCTTCGGTAATTGGCTAGAAGGGGCTATAGACTGGGCTATCTCTCGAAATCGCGTGTGGGGAACACCGCTTCCCATATGGGAAAATGAAGTCAGTGGAAATCGCATATGTATAGGATCCGTTGATGAGCTAGAGAGTTACACGGGCGTACGTGTGGAAGATCTGCATCGTGAATTCGTGGATGAACTTACATTCGAGGTGGACGGAGAAGAAGGGACATATAGACGTGTCGAAGAAATTTTGGACTGCTGGTTTGAATCTGGCTCTATGCCCTACGCACAACTGCATTATCCTTTCGAGAATAAAGATGTATTTAAGCAAGGTTTCCCAGCAGATTTCATTGTGGAAGCACTCGATCAAACGCGCGGTTGGTTTTACACCTTAACCGTTTTGGCATCCGCACTTTATAAGACTCCCGCGTTTAAGAATGTCATTGTGACCGGTCTTGTGATGGCAGAAGATGGCAAGAAGATGTCTAAGCATCTGAAAAATTTCACAGCGCCGGAGCAATTAATGGAAACGTATGGAGCCGATGCCTTTCGGTTGTATCTCATTAATTCTGGCCTAGTGAAAGGTGAGGACCAACGTTTTTCTGATGAGGGCGTACGAGATATGGCCCGCCGAGCACTATTGCCGTGGTACAACAGTTACTCTTTTTTAAACACCTACGCGTCAATAGATCAATGGACGTCAGGTGATTGCTCAGCTCCTATCGAAGACCGCACGGCTAATGTACTGGATCAATGGGTTCTTTCGAAACTACAGAGTCTTAAGAAGGCAGTGGCCGAAGAGATGGAAGTTTATCGACTCTATAACGTGGTACCAAAATTATTCGAGTTTATTGCGGATCTTTCGAATTGGTACATACGATTAAATCGTTCCCGTTTCTGGGGTGAAGGTATTTCTGAGGACAAGCGATCGGCATATGCAACGCTTTATACGGCAGTCCGAGAGTTGTCCATTACCATGGCGCCATTTGCGCCATTCCTTTCCGAGTTTATCTACCGTTCATTACAAGAATTCGACGGTGGTGACACAGGGACGAAACCAGAGTCCGTGCATTTGTGCAGTTATCCGGTACCTGATACTAGAGCGTTCAAACCGGATTTAGAAGATGCGGTTAGCCGTATGCAACAAATCATTTTGTTAGGTCGTCGTAAGCGGGAAGAGGTCAAGATTGGGCTGCGTACTCCTCTCTCTTCTTTGACCATTGTGCACCGAGATCCCCATATATTGGCGCAAATTAAGTTGCTAGAGGATTACGTCAGGGTCGAACTCAATGTGAAAGAAATTCGCTACGATCAGCAAGAATCCGATTACATTAATTTCTTCGCAAAACCTAATTTTCCGGTTTTAGGGAAACGTCTTGGAAAGCGTATGCGCGAATTTCAAACGGCTATCAACGAACTTATTCCCGATGAAATCGAAGAGTTTCAGGAGACAGGCTCTATCCGAATACATAGCGAAGATTTCGATCTAAACGAAATCCAAGTATTTCGAGAAGCCAAGGAAGGAACGAATGTGGTTTCGGACAGGTTGATTTCGATCGATTTGGATTGTGAGCTTTCAGACGAATTGGAAGTCGAGGGCCTGGCCCGTGAAGTAGTGAATCGCATTCAGCGTACTCGGAGGGACATTGGTCTCAGTGTTTCTGACCGAATAGCGGTTCGGTATTCCGGCTCCATGCGCTTACTTCATGCCCTGTCGGTACATGGGAAATATGTTGCCGGAGAGATATTGGCCGTCGAATTTATCGAAGGAGAAGGAGCGGCACACACGATTGAAGTGGAGGACATGCAGCTCTTTTTTGAGATCAATAAGGTGGACAGAGATTAAGCCGCAATACGATTTCACAAATTACTTATAGAAAAGATAGGAAAGCTGATGCTTGAGTTCTACACCGCCGCGACGCCAAACGGTTGGAAAGTCTCGATGACTCTGGAGGAAATGCAGCTCGATTACGATCTGAAACTAGTTAATTTAGGTAAGGGCGAACAACACGAACCTGAATTTCTGGCGATCAATCCTAATGGTCGCATACCGGCTATTGTAGACAATGGATTTCCTGTCTTTGAGTCTGGGGCGATCATGCTTTACCTGGCGGAGAAAACGGGAAAGTTGATCCCAGACGACCCTCGTAAACGAATGGAGGTTATCCAGTGGCTTATGTTTCAAATGGCTGGTATTGGTCCTATGCAGGGTCAAGCGGTCGTTTTCGTTAGATATTTTCCAGAAGAAATACCAGCCGCACAATCTCGTTATATCAATGAAACTCGTCGACTGTATGAGGTGCTAGATAAACGGCTTCAAGATCGAGAATACTTGGTCGATGATTTCAGCATAGCGGATATCGCGAATTGGTCTTGGGTGCGTAGTTGGTATTGGGCACGTGTGCCTATTGATGGCTTGGAACACCTGAAAAAGTGGATGGATCGAATGGAGGCACGACCTCTTTGTCAGAAAGGATGTAATATTCCTCCAACACCTGGCAAGGGAGATCTGGTTCGAAAGGGTGGAGCTTCTATTACAACCACTTAGTTAGTGGGGCGTTCGGTAATCCACTTCCTCCAGAAAGTCTGCACCCTTAGACATAGCAGACAGTCCTGATCGTGCCACTTCAGTAATCTCGAAGTCGCTGAAGCTGCTTAAGATACTATCCAAGTATTCAGGCGCACCTCCGAGTTGTACTGTGATATTTGTTTCGGTGGAATCCACAATGGTTGCCTTGTGTGAGCCGATTGCCTTTTCGATCTGTGTTCTAATATTAGAGTTAAGTGTCGCGAATTTGACTAATAGCATTTCAGCTCCGACATAACCGCTACCTGTTATATCAGAAACATTAACGACGTCTATAACCCGGTCAACGTGTTTGACGATCGCGTCGATTTTATTGTCTGGTTCATCAACGACAAGAGTGAGTCTGGATAGAGAGCCGTCGCGTATGGGTGCGACATTGAGAGAGTGTATGTTATAGCCGCGCTGTGAAAATAAACCTACAACTCGTGAAAGAGCTCCCGGTTGGTTGTCTAGAAGCATTGTTAAGGTATGTAGCACTTAGGTTCTCTTTGTTCTGCTCAGAAACATGTCACACATTCGTTCACCTTTTACATGCATGGGATAATTGTGTTCATTTTGATCGACGTCAATGTCTAAGAATACTAATTTATTTGTTAGTTCAAATGCTTCTTGCATGCGTGATTCAAGCTCTTTATACGTTCTGATCTTGAAAGCCACGTGGCCATAACTTTCTACGAGGCTTACAAAATTCGGAAGTGAATCTTGATATGTGCTTGCCGAGTGTCTGCCTTCGTATTCCATGTCTTGCCATTGTCTAACCATCCCTAACGCTTGATTATTTAGGTTGATGATTTTTATAGGCAGGTTGTATTGGGCGCAACAGGATAATTCCTGAATATTCATCTGTACACTACCCTCGCTAGTTACGCAGGCTACTGTCGCATCGGGATGCGCAAATTGGACCCCCATCGCTGCGGGTAGGCCAAAGCCCATAGTCCCGAGGCCGCCGGAGTTAATCCATTGTCTCGGGCTATTAAACTTGTATAAATGGGCTGCAAACATCTGATGTTGTCCNACGTCGGATGTNACATATGCNTCGCCCGAAGTNGCCTCATACAAACATTCCATGACATGTTGCGGCTTNAGTAGTCCTTTNCGNTCTACTTTTGAGTATTCANCACCAGCTTTTTGCCATTCCAAAAGGTTTTTCCACCATGGGCTNTTTAATTGCCGTGGTTTGGGATCGATNGTTTTGGCATGTTCGAGCATCTCTGNCAGCACNGGCTCAGCTAAACCTGTGATGGANATGTCGGTTTTTATAATCTTATCGATTGAAGCGGGGTCGATNTCTATCTGAGCAATGGTGGCATCGGGACAAAATTGTTTGGGGTTATTAGTAACTCGATCATCAAAACGAGCCCCTATGGCTAAAACAAAATCACTNTTATGCATGGCCATGTTTGAAGCATAGGAACCATACAAACCCAGCATACCGAGGTATTGTGGGTCGGTTCCCGGGAAGCTTCCTAGACCCATCAGTGTATTCGTTACCNGTATTTTTAGGTGTCGAGCCAACTTCGTCAGATTTTCGCTTGCATTNCCNTGAACTACTCCACCACCCGCATAAATGATGGGGCGTTTGGCGGAGCATAGCTGACTGGTCAATTTCAGAATATCTTGTGTATCTGCAATTGGTGTCGATCGATAGGCCCGGAGACTAGGCTTGTCTGGGTATTCGTAGGCAAATTTTATGTTTGGGTCAGTGACATCTTTTGGAACGTCGATAACAACTGGACCAGGTCGGCCCGAAACAGCTAAATGAAAGGCGTTTTTAACGATCAAAGGAATATCTTCGGCGTTTGTTACGAGGTAACTGTGCTTCACCATGGGCCGAGATGCTCCGATCATATCGGTTTCTTGGAAGAAATCNCTTCCAATGGCNGCACGAGGGACCTGTCCNGAGATGACAATGAGTGGAACCGAATCCATNTAGGCAGTGGCTATTCCGGTTANTGTATTTGTGGCTCCAGGTCCTGAAGTAACGAGAACTACGCCCGGCTTGCCCGTAGAACGCCCGTAGCCGTCGGCCGCGTGTGCTGCTGCTTGTTCGTGTCGAACCAGTATGTGTCGAATTCCATTTTGTCGTGTGTGTGCATCATATATATGCAGCACAGCACCGCCAGGATACCCGAATATGAGATTGACACCTTCATCTTGAAGCGACCGAAGAAGTATTTCTCCGCCCGATAGCATTTCCATAATTGATCTCTTTTGCTAATCCGTTTTGTTCGTTAAGGGCTCTTGCTTATTAGAGCCGNGAAAATTCTCATATAAAGCCGTCATTTCACGCAGTTTTCTGTGCCCTAAAGTACACAAAAAAAGGGCCGGGGAGCTTATCACAACGACACCGGCCNTACAGACTTGTCCAGCAGACAATTCTTNGATNGATGGATTAAATCNCTNTTATCCATCTGTGGTTGTGTACCAAGCATGGTAAGTTATGCCTCACAAGAATTTCACNGAGTAGAAATCAAGATGTTTTANGAGTTACGCCAGTACACTATCCGTNCGGGGAAAATGAACGAGTGGGTAGAGTTTATGGAAGGCGAAATAATTCCCTTCCAAGTGGGTAAGGGGATGGTGATTACCGGCAGTTTTCGAGGTGAAGAAGATGATTCGGTATATGTCTGGACCCGTCGTTTCGATTCGGAGGCTCAAAGGGAGCAATTGTATAAAGAGGTCTATGAAAGTGATGAATGGACCAATTACTTTACGCCCAAGGTCGGAGAACTGATCGAACGAGATGGGGTGAGTGTGCAACGTATTATTCCNACTCCGCGTTCGGTAACGCAGTAAATTGTGGGTGTTGGATAGGTTTATCTGGCCTGGGTTTTAAAGTTAGGTGGTGGTGATGTTCAACTTCTTCAGAAAACGCAAAAAAGCAGTTACCGAACCTGTGGACGCAGATAATGGATCGGTTGGCGGCACGGCTAGTGNTCCAACAGCGGAAAAGCCCTCAACAAGTAGCAAAAAACCTCGGCCAATTCTCGGTTGGATACAAATAGTATTGGTTTTAGGAGCAGTCCTGATCATGCTAGTCATTACTCGGGGTGGAGGGGATACAACGGGCAGACCAGCTGGTCCGCCAGGGTCTTTCGGGGCCGGTGCACCCGACTCAAGAGCGCTACCTGTTGTGCAAACTGTCGAACCAGAGCTTCGTGCGTCCCAGGTAACGTTGGATGCGACGGGTACGGTAAATGTGCGGAGTTATGTCGAACTTTCCACCCAGGTTACAGGACGAGTGGTCAGTGTTTCACCGGCTTTGCGACCTGGTGGTAGTTTTGGAGACGGAGAAGTTCTGTTAACGATTGAGCGTCGAGATTTTGAGTTGGCTTTGGATCAGGCAAAAGCGGATGTGGCCGCTGCCCAATCCCAAGTTCTATTGGCTCAGGCAGAAGGAGATGCGGCTCGCAAAAACTATGCTCTTCTTAATCCTGGCAAGCCAGTTCCCCCCTTAGTCGCGAAACTTCCACAAATAGCGCAGGGACGGGCACAACTNCAGGCTGCCCAGGCGAGACAGGACATCGCGGCTTTGGATCTATCACGTACAGAGTTTGCTTTACCTTTTTCTGGCAGGGTCACTGAAACTAGTGCGGAGATTGGTCAAATGGTTTCGAGCGGGCAATCATTCGGGCAAGCGTTTTCCGTTGAATCACTAGAAGTGACGGTACCCATATCTCAANTNGATCTGTCGCGGATCGAACCGGTCNAAGGTCGTTCTGTTGTTGTTAGTTCNGATGANAGAANGTTCATGGCTTTNGTAGAGCGCGTTTCGGCTGAATTGGATGGGCGGACTCGATTTGCCAAACTTTTTTTGTCCCTTGCGAGTGAAACTACTATCACTCCGGGAGCCTTTGTCGATGTTGTGGTGCAGGGACCCACTATAGAAAAAACTTTTGTCCTTCCAGAAGCTGCAGAGCAAGGTGGAGGATACATATGGTGGGTGAATGAAGGCGCACTTGTACAGCATAACCCGAAGATACTGGCCCGAACCGGAAGTGATTTAATCATAGAGGCGTTTGATGCAGGGCAAGGGGTAGTGGTTGGGCCTGTGCCCGGTGCTTTTGAAGGTTTGAAAGTCAAGGTGGCTATAGATTCATGAGTGAACCAGTTATTGAGGAGGAGCGTTCTGGCTTAATAAAGCTGTTTGCTCATAATAGTGTCGCTGCTAATTTAACTATGGTAGTCATGCTCCTTGGCGGTTTAATCGCTGGGTTGCAGCTAACAGCTCAAGTTTTCCCGACACTAGACCCTGGACTGGTTACGATATCGGTCCCTTATCCTGGCGCCACACCGAGTGAAGTAGAGGAAAGTATTACGCGGCGGGTTGAAGAGGCCATTATCGGTGTCGATGGAATTGATCGGGTATTGTCCACAGCATCTGAAAATATGGGCACGATCACGGCAGAACTTAAGGATCGTGTCGATGAGATCAAGATACGAAATGATATAGAAACGGCGATCGATCGCCTGTCGGAATTCCCTCCNTTAGATGCTGAAGAAGCAGACATTGTAGCGGCTCAAAATGTTAGTGATGTATTGACATTAGTGGTTTCGAGTGATCGAGGCGAAAAAACGCTGCGCGAAGGTGCAGAGTTTCTTGAGGAAGCGCTGCTTGCATTACCGCAAGTTTCTCTGGTTTCAATGCTGGGCGCGCGNGATTACGAGATAGCTATCGAAGTGAGTGAGGAGACTCTTCGTCAATACGGTCTTACGATGGGCGAAGTGACTAGTGCGGTCAGGTCTTCGTCGGTCAATCTTTCTTCCGGAGAGTTGCGGACACAAGCTGGTGATTTGCTTTTGCGTACCAATGCAAAACGCGAACGAGGGTACGAATTTGAAAATATTGTTCTACGNGCCTACTCGGATGGCAGTATTTTACGTCTGGGGGATGTCGCGACCATTCGAGATGGGTTTACAGATGTCGACCTCATCAACCAGTATGGTGGACGCGATAGTTTGTTTGTACGAGTACAGAAATCGGAAGCAGAAGATATCCTCGATATAGCGGAAGAGGTCAAGGAAATGCTTCTGGGNTTTACTGCACCCTCCGGCGTTGATGTTGAAATCTGGGAGGATCAAACCGAGATACTTGAGTCGCGATTAAGTCTTCTCATCAGGAATGGTGCACTGGGGTTTACGCTCGTTTTCCTGTTTTTAGTTTTGATGCTAGATCTTCGGTTAGCTTTTTGGGTGGCAATGGGCGTGCCGATTTCTTTTTTTGGTGCCTTTTTGTTTCTTGGATATTTCGACGTCAATATCAATATGATTTCGCTGTTCGCGTTGATCATATGCCTAGGTGTGGTAGTCGATGATGCCGTCATTGTTGGCGAAAATATTATTGCGGAACGCGAAGCAGGGTTAATCGGTCCCAATGCATCCATCGCGGGTGTACACGGGGTTTTTGGGCCGGTATTTATAGGCGTGTTAACCACCATGGCAGCTTTTGCTCCTCTTCTATTTGTGAGTGGAACGTTTGGTCAAATACTGGGACAAGTGCCGATCGTCGTTATAACGGTATTAGCTATGTCGTTAATAGAAGTATTTTGTATTCTGCCGGCGCACCTGTCTCACCCTGAAGGCTGGAGCCAGTGGCCTTTAAATAAAATTCAGTCAGTAGTGGCCGGTCGCGTGCAACTATTTCGTGACAATATTCTGGTACCAGCGGTAGCCGTGGCTGTTCGTTGGAGGTATGTCACTCTGATTGGAGCATTCGTACTAGCTTTTCTCGCTTCNACCTTACTTAGTACTGGTGCGGTGCGTTTCATTTTCTTTCCCAATCTAGAAGCGGACAGTATCAGTAGCAACTTAGAATTTCCTATTGGCACCCCCTTTGAGTCTACGCGTATAGCATCGGATCGGATTGTTTCTGCGGCTAATAAACTTAATGAAGATATTGGAGGTACGTCATTTAAGTCCGTGAATGTTACGGTTGGTGGTAGAATTAGCGTCGGTGGTGGCGGTCCAGGATCCTCCTCCGGAGCAAGAATTGCTAGTCATATAGCTAACATTCAGATTCAATTGAATCCGGAACCCTTACGAACTTTATCCGCTGCACAGCTTGAGCGTATGTGGCGTGAAGAAGTAGGTCCTATCGCTGGTGTAGAAAGTCTGACATTTTCGTCCGGCTTTTTCGGAGGTAGTAGCACCATAGAATACGAACTATCGCATCAGGACGATGAGTTCNTATTGTCAGCCGTAGAATGGTTGAAAGGCGAGTACGATAAAATACCGGGTATGGATGAGATATTAGATTCTTCCAGTCTCGGNAAGAGACAGTTCGATATTGAACTGACACCAGCGGGTGAAGCGGCGGGTTTGAAACCGGCCGATGTTGCACGGCAGTTGCGTCAAACGTTTTTTGGAGACGAGGTCCACCGGATACAGAGGGGCCGACAAGAACTAAAAGTGATGGTGAGGTATCCACGGGAGCAACGCCGTAGTACTCGAGACCTTTTCAATACTCGAATTCGTCTTGCGGACGGTACTGAAGCTCCTTTGTCTACCGTTGCACGTGTTATTGAATCGAGAAGTTATTCAGAAATTCGGCGTGTGGATGGCCGACGAGTTGTTACGGTATCTGGTGAAGTAGATACGGCAATTGCTACTCCAACTGAGGTTACAAATCAAATCGAGGCTAATCTCTTACCAGAACTGACCCTGAGGTTTCCTGGCGTACAGGTTGGTCAGTCAGGCTTTGGTAGAGAACAGTCTGAAGACTTGGGATCTTTAGCGGATACGGCTATGGTTGCATTACTAGTAATCTATGCCCTGTTGGCCTCGCAGTTGAAAAGTTATGCACAACCCTTAGTCATTCTCACGGCGATCCCATTTGGAGCGGCTGGAGCACTTGTCGGACACTTTTTGCTTGGCTTTAATCTTTCGTTCATTTCGATATTTGGGATAGTAGCTCTCAGTGGTGTGGTTGTTAACGATGCCCTAGTTTTAGTAGACCGCTACAACTTTCTCCGAAAAACTTCTGAAATGTCCGCGATTGAAGCGGTTGTGTCAGCTTCTCGAAGACGCTTCCGAGCTATTTTGCTGACTACGGCCACCACTGCGTTGGGGTTGACGCCGATGTTGTTCGAATCGAGTNTGCAGGCGCAATTTTTAGTCCCNTTTGCGGTGAGTCTTGCCACTGGCATCGTGTTTGCGAGTGCGATTATTTTGTTCTTAGTACCTGCTTTGGTGATTGTACAAGAGGATATAAAGCATTTACCGAGCAGATTACGTAGAGGTTTAGATACAAAACGTCCTCAGACAATAGGCGCGGATTAAACCTATTTAAATTCTCTTCGTTACNTAGGATTGTTGAAAATTGGCGGTCTTTTCTCCATGAATGCTCTAACAGCTTCCTTGTGATCGTCTGTTCTAGAGCATTGCATTAGAGCCCTGGCTTCGCCAGAAAGACAGGTTTTTAGATCTGAATTTACGGCTCTATTTATGTTTTCTTTCATGTAGCGTAAGGCGGTGCGGGGTCCATTCGCTATGTCGAGGGCGAGCTGTCGCGCTCGGTTCCGAACCTCCTCGTATGGAGTAATTGTATTAACGATCCCTAAATCAAGACATTCCTTCGCTGTAATTCGTCTGGCTGTTAGCATTAATTCGAGGGCCCGTGACGGACCGATCAATCGCGTCAAAAACCAGCTGGTTCCATAATCGCCAGATAGTCCTATGTTCGCAAAAGCAGTGGTAATGAAAGTGTCTTCAGACATAACCCGGAGATCAGCTGCTAACGCTATCGATAAGCCAGCACCGGCCGCGGGGCCAGGCAGGGCAGCGATGATCGGTTTGGCAAGCTCGTGCATACGCAGTGTGAGTGATTCCTGTTTGTGGATAAGGGCTCGCATTCCGTCTTCCGGAGTTGGTTTGATGGTCTGCGTCTCGGTTTTTGATCCTGCGCCTCCCATTCCTGAAACATCTCCGCCTGCACAGAATGCTCGACCACTACCAGTGATTACGATTGCACCACATCGGAGGTTCTCCTCCAAAGTTAGAAGAATGGCACGTAAAGCTGGAGTTAAATTGTCACCGAGAGCNTTTCTTTTTTCAGGGCGATTGAGTGTTACGGTTGCTACTCCGTCAGCTAGCTCGCAAAGAAGTTCGTTTGTGCCTGTCTCGAGTATTTCTATTGACATGTCATGCCTTTCGGTTGTTTACACTCACCCATTCAATGTACGTGAGCATAATTATCGGTAGATTAAAGTAGTGGGTAGTGAACTGATTTGAGCATAAATCGGGATGACTCGGTTGTTCCATATCATTTACCACGTTGGGTGTTCATCAGATCAAATGCATATTCCGGAGTCAATTTACAATCTATTCTTTGAGGCCTTTGGTTAATTTGTCCCTACCAGGATGTGCACGATCGACAAAGAACNATCAAATTTCTGAAACTTCATCGAAGTGGTAGAGCTCGGTCGGAAATTCGCTAGTTTCAATTTCCGGAAAAATTTGGTTGTTCCTTATTTAAATAAGCCTGAACAGCCACTTCTCTNTCGNCGGTTGATGAAGACAGAATATTTTGGTCGACATCCATATGCATTACGGCAGAATCCATTGCCGAGACGATATGGTTGATGCTTTGTTTGATCATTTGGGCGGGAATAGGTGACAAATTGGCGTACCGGTTCGCCCATTCGATAGTTTTGTTCATTAGCTCAGAGCGCGGCACCATTTCGTTGATCAGTCCCCATTCTAATAATTGACTCGAATAGACTCGCTCGCCTCCAACAACAAGCCGCTTGGCATTGGCGGGTCCGGCTAGATGAGTAATTAGAGGAAGACTTTTCCACATGAGGTTTACCCCGATCAATATTTCGGGGTACTGCATAAAACAATCATCGGCACCTATCCGAAAGTCCATGGCTGTTGTGAGACAAGCTCCTCCACCCATTGCAGCACCGTTCCATGCGGCGATCGTGATTTGGTCCATTTCGTAGATTGCCTGGATAGCCCGTTCTCCCATTCGTGCCCTGCGGCGTGTCAGAACCATGCCCGAGTTTTCCGATTGTGGATCGGGCTTAGGGGAAAGATCCGCTCCGGAAGAGAAATGGGTACCTGCACCCGTGAAAATGACCACACGTACATCGGCATCGTCACGAAATGACAAAGCCACTGCCTCAATGTCTGTCAGATGAGCATGGTCTAGAGCATTTGCTTTTTCGGGTCGATTAAACGTGACAACGGCAATATGTTTATCTCGATCAACCGTTAAATTTTCGTAAGTTTGTATTTTAGTGTTGTCCAAAAGTCCCTCTCTGAGAGTTTGCAATAGAGAATGTGTTATCCGTATAGAAAACTATTAGGCCTCTATTTTGTTTATGATTGCTAGCCGTTGTAATTTGTCGATTTCCTATAGTAACAGCCAGAAGTAAAAGCATTGACTGACACGTAAAAAGAAATAGCAGTTGGGATTTTTATTTAACACCAATGAATGTATAAAACTGCTCTGCGTCAACGTTTGATCTGCAAACGTCTTCGTTATTGTTGTGCTGATGTAGTTTGATTAGATGAGTACCAATTACAAATGAACGAATATTCCGAGAATCCCACTTCCCATAGTTATTTTTCCCAGAGGCTTCGGTTGCATTTTCTCGATTGGGGTAACAACGATTCTAGAGGGATGCTGCTTGTTCATGGTATCCAGGATCACTGTCGTTCTTGGGACTGGTTGGCTCAGTCGTTTCGCAGTCGGTATCACGTAGTAGCTCCGGATTTGCGTGGACACGGGGATTCGGAATGGTCGAAGGGTGCCACTTACTCTCGGCTTGAATATGTCTACGATTTAGCGCAGTTAGTTAAGCAACAAGAGTTAAATCCAGTTACGGTCGTATCGCATTCCTTAGGAGGTACGATCGCTTCGATTTACGCCGGTTTGTATCCGGAGAACATCGAAAAACTAATAATCATAGAAGGGATAGGGTTTTATCCACGTAGTGATGCGAATCAACCTGCAGCTCTGATCCGCGATTGGATAAGTACGAATCATCAACTGGCGGGCCGGATACCGAAAAGATATGTGACACAAGAAGATGCTTACCTGCGGATGCAGAAAACAAATCCTCATCTTTCACCCGGTCAAGCGCGGCATTTGACGCAAAACGGAAGTAATCGCAATGAGGATGGCACCTATAGCTGGAAATTCGACAACTATACCCGATCACGTACTCCCTATGATGTGCCAGAGAAGGATATGCAGCAGTTGTGGCGGAGAATCGATTGCTCTGTTTTGATCATTAACTCTAAACAGGGCTATCCCAATCGAATAGGACAAAATGGGACCCTAAAGTATTTTTCTGATGTCCGTTTGATTGAAATAGACAAAGCCGGCCACTGGACCCATCATGACCAATTGAGACAAGTTATTGATGCAGTTGACAGTTTTTTAATTGAACATTGATGCTGGACGCTGATAGGGAAAAACTAACATGTTGATCGATTATATGTACTCGATAACCCTACCTGTCTAGTTTTCTTGATTAATGGAGAGATACGTTTGATGTTGACTCCAACATTACGAGGATTACGGGTACTTGATATTGGATCGCGCCTGTCGAGTGCCTGGTGCTCCCGATTGCTGGCAGATTTTGGGGCCGACGTCGTAATGGTGGAGAGACCGATCAAACACGAGTCGCGTAGTCACCCCCCTTTTGATGAAGAAGGTCTGAGTATTTTGGCTCGCTATTTGTTATCGAATAAGAAAGTGGGGGATCCATGCTTGTGTGATCAGATGCTGTCTGACGCGGATGTAATCGTAACGTCTAACTTATCAGCGGATGTGATCTCAGAGTCACATCCGGAAGCCATTGTGGTGGCTATAACCCCGTATGGGCAGACCGGAGAATACCGACACTACCCAGGGAACGATCTGACAGCATACGCAAGATCTGGATGGGCGTTTGTCAATGGATTGCAAGGGCAAGCGCCTCTCAAAGGAAGTGGATACCAGGCAAGTTATCAGGCCGGAACACTTGCTTTTGGATCAGTTATTTCGGCACTGATAGAGAAATCGGCTTCGAGAGAAGGAGGACAGCTCGTTGACATCTCTGAATTCGAAACGTTGGTATCGACATCTGCTCCAGCGCCTTTGCGTTATCAGTATTCGGGACAATTATGGAAGCGTAGGTCGGTGCCAGTCGATATGACGGATGGTCCGACCCGAGTGAAAGATGGATATTTTGCGCTGCCCCTTTCACGCCCCATTTTCTGGAAAAAAGCGCTGACGATACTCGGTCTCCCGGATTTGGCCGATGATCCAGAATTACAACAGGTGGGATCGCGAAACAAATATGTTGAAAGATTTCAGCAACGCGTTGCTCAAAAACTACTACGTTGGAAACGCATGGAACTTTTCGATGCTTTGGCTGNCCAACGGGTAATTGCNGGTCCGGTTTTGGGAATGGATGAAATGTCCACAAACCCCCAGTTTGACGCTCGAAACTTTTTACAGATGAGTCCTGATTCGAAATATCGGTTTCCGAGTTCTTTTGCAAAAATGGGTCGAAGTGAATGGAAGCTCCGTTCAGAATTCGGAAGTAAGACAAAATTCCGAGGGTTCGACGCATCTAATCAATTTAATACCAAGCCTGTGAGATCGGAAGGGTCTTGTCCAAATGGGAAAGGGCCTTTGGCAGGGTTTCGAGGATTAGTGCTAACACAAGCCTGGGCTGGAACATATGCGACGGAACTGCTCGGATTTTTAGGAGCGGATATTGTTCAAGTAGAGGTAAGAAAAAGATTGGATAGTTGGCGCGGGAATTATGACACTCCAATGCCTGATTTATTACAACAGGTTGAAACAGCGCGACATCCGTGGAATTGCAATGCCCTTTATAATTCGGTCAATCTCAATAAGCGTTGCGTCACTATCGATTTATCGGAACCCGATGGGTTAGCAATATTCAAACAGCTTGTGCCTCATTTTGATTTTGTCGCAGAAAATTTTTCTCCGAGAGTGATGGGAAACCTAGGGCTCAGTTATGAAGACTTAACNTTGATCAAACCGGATATTATTTTTGCNAGCTTGTCAGCGTATGGCGCGAACGGACCATGGTCTAAAGTCCCTGGAATTGGTGGCACTATAGAACCATCGTCAGGGATGTCGTCATTGCTGGGTTACGAAGGCGGTGAGCCTCAGAACTCGGGGCAAATGTACCCGGATCCTGTGGCAGGTATCTGTGGATTTTCAGCCATAGCAATGGCTTTGTTGCATCGGGACCTGACCGGCGATGGACAATATGTCGACCTATCGATGCAGGAAGCCAACTTCACTTTCATCGGTGACGCGTGGTTAGAGTACGAGATTCTAGGTGATGGTCCTACGAGGATGGGGAATAGGCATCGGAGGGACGTTCCCCATGGGATTTATCGAGCCGCTGGAGACGATGAGTGGATAGCAATTGCTGCACAAGACGACGAACAATGGGTAAAGATATGTGACACCTTGGCTATAAAGAATCGATGGAAAAGAATTGATGACCGTCGCAAAGCGGAGAACGAGATAGACGCATTGATAGAACATTCGACCATGCAGTGGAGTAAAGAAACACTGTCGAGTGCGCTATCTGTTCAGGGTGTCTGTTGCGCTCCGGTGTTAAATTCCGTAGATGTCAAAAACGACACAGTGCTTCGAAAACGGCATATGGTGCAGACGAATCATCCTGAAACCGGCCCAATGTGGCAATCGGGTGTGCCAATGATCATGAGCCGGACTCCGGGACACGTATCGAGGCCTGCGCCCCTTCAGGGCGAACATTCCTACGAAATCTTCTCGGAATATATAGGAATGACGAAAGAACAATTTGAGGACCTGGAACGCCGAGGAATTACTGGCAAGGGTGAAGTCCCTATAGTGGAGTAAAAAATATTGAAACTTAAATATGTCGATTACGAAGTAAAAAATAATGTTGCGCGCATTACTGCAAATCGACCAAGGTACCGCAACGCCCAAAGTCGCCAACTATTAGAAGATCTAGATGCCGCTTTTGTGGAAGCAAAAAGAGACAACCGTGTTCATGTGGTGGCTTTGTTTGGTGCGGGTGATCATTTTTCAGGAGGACACGATCTAGGTACAGAAGAAGAACTATTGGATAGGGAACGCAGACCTATAGAAGAGGGCATTCGCGGGCTATACGACCATTCTCGCGAGCAATTCTTAGATAAGTCGATGCGTTGGCGAGAATTTTCGAAACCGACCATTGCTGGTGTTCAAGGTTACTGCATTTTTGGAGGTTGGATTTTGGCGAGTGCGATGGACGTTATCTACGCTGCCACGAACGCAATGTTTCTGGGATCGAATTTTCAATTCTTTACCGTGCCCTGGGATCTAAACGTCCGTAGAGCAAAAGAAATTCTTTTTGAAAGTCGCTTTATAGATGCGCACGAGGCCATGGATTTGGGGCTGGTAAATCGGGTGACGNAGCNGGGTGATTTACGATGTGAGGTCCTAGCATATGCCGAGCGAATTGCGCAAAACGATCCCTTTCAGTTGCGTATGATCAAGATGGCCGTCAATCACGCCCAGGATACACAAGGTTTTCACGCACATACCACCGCCGCACACTTAATGCATATGATGTCGGCTCAAGGAGAACGAGATCCAGCATTCGCTCTTCAAGTTCCTGAAGGGAAGAGAAGACCAATGGTTGAGAAAGCTTTTTCTAACTACCAGTTGCGACAGGAGAGGTCTCCTGATGGTGAATGATGGAGTATGTTGAGCGGGCCGAGTTAAGTCCCGATGAAATCATTGATATTCTGGATATGCCCATAAGTGCAAATATTGCTTTCCTTGATAGGAGCGGGTTTCCCCGCATGCTTCCGTGCTGGTACGTTTGGTATAACGATACGTTTATGACGACTAGTATTGGCGGAAAATTTCATGTTANGTGTTTAAAAGAAGATCCGAGGGGTTCCTTTTGTGTGGATTTTGAGCGTACCGAGAATCGCATTCGAATGAATCGACAAGTTAAGGGATTCGGAAAGTTCGAAGTTTTTGATGATGACATGGACATACAAAGCCGCATAAGAAAAAAATATTTGGCTGACGACAGATTGCCTGTTTCTGGAACCGAGCGTGTGGTTCTTGCTTTAAAACCCCACAAACTTAGCGCGCATGGCGTGGATCTAATTCTAGATTAAGGAGTTAGACACCAATTTGATAGTGCGTTGACTAGCTGATTTTCTGCGATGTTTTCGCACACATTCAGGATTCAAGTTTTGATCTCGAAAGTTGACAAGAATCTCAGAACGTCTTGTTTTTCGCCTCGATATACGACGCGTGGGTATTTGTTTTGTATTTGATAATCGTACATTGGATCGTAGTANTTGCTAAGCAAGCGTATGATCCACCGTTGGTGTAAGTCCTTATTTTGTTTGTCGAATGCCTTCGTCATACAATCCCGTAGTTCTGAGTGTAGTTTTCCTCCTAGCCGTTTCTTGATGCGATCTATTCCGACAAGTAAATTATTTGGATTGTCGTCACGTACGACGTATTCCTGGTAGATATTTTCGACTCGTTCTTCGATCGGAGTTTCGAGAACAACGATAGGTGAGATTCGCATGCGATCGAATAGAGGAAGAGGCACTGCAAGATGACCAATAGTTCTACTTTCATCTTCTATTGCTATTGGACCAGACNGATCGATTTGCAAAAGTGTGGTAGCCAGATTGTTTTCGAAACTCGCGAGTGGGGGTTGAGGAGTCTTTCTATGTCCAAAGGCAGATCCTCGGTGGTTTGCTAGTCCTTCCAGATCAATCNTTCTGACGAGACTGCGAATAACTTCTGTTTTACCGCTCCCNGTTCTGCCCGCGATCACTATAAAGTTTTTGTGGGAACAATCTTGGATTACTTCAATGCAGGTGCGACGAAGCGCTTTGTAACCCCCGGATATTCGGGGGAGGTTAACACCTGATTCTTGTAACCAATTTTGGGTGATTATTGAGCGCAAACCGCCTCGCCAGCAACAGATCAACGANCCCTTTTCTACTGCTTTTGTCCANGNGTCTACTAGGNTNTCCTTAANGTTCNCTGATACCAGTTCGTACCCCAGGGCGATAGCTGCTGTTTGGCCATTTTTTTTATAACAAGTTCCGACCTTTTTGCGTTTCTCATCGTCAAGTATAGGAAGATTAATCGCGTTTCGTATCGATCCAAGTTGATATTCAGACGGGGATCGCACATCGATGATTCGGCAACCGTCTTTTAAGATCTTCTTATAGTCTGTTCTGACGTCGTTTGAAAAAGACATCGTCTTAAGGTAACTCTTCGATAACGACCTCTCCGGATCGAAACGCGTCGAGATGATCCTTTAAAATTTCGATGACTGCATCTTGGTTGTTGGAAATNGCCTTNGCGAGCGCTTCTTCTTGTATTTCAACTGCTTTTTCAAAGTTTCCGATTGCAGCGTGGGCCACAGCCCACGTATCCAAGTATGCCGGNGATTCTCTTGCCCTCTCGTTGTTCTCCATCATGGTGTCCATGATTTTTGTCGCGTACCTAGGCCTTCTCAATTTTTTTTCGTTAGAGACAGCAAGACTCCAAGCGACNTCATTGATGATCCTCGGATCCTCNGGAGCTGAACGCACCGCTTTTTTTAGCCATGAGACGGACCTGCGATAACTTTTTTTTACGTACAGACCAGTCGCATAAAGATTGCCGATAATGATCTGTGCTTCCGGGTTATCTTCGGCAGCGAGGTCCATTAACCAGCTATAAGCTTTGTCGTTAAATGGTTTATTGACGGTCTCTGACGAAAGAAAACGTGCGTATCCTAATTTCGCATATGGGTCATTTAATTCACTTGCTTGCAAAAAGTACTTTTCGGCGAAATCGTGGTTCCNCTTAATCTGGTTCCCATTTAGATAAAGTTCNGCCAAATAGAGGAGGGCTTCCGTATTTCCCAATTGNCCGGAATCTGTCAGCAGATTGATACCTTCTTCCACACTGCTCGAATTTAATTGGTTGCGTAATAGAAACGAACCCAGCAGAAACATNGCTTCGTCAGATCCAAGGTGTATNGCTTGTTGATAATTTTCTATTGCAGAGCTAACGGCTTCGGATCTTTTATCTTTGTCGCTAGCTCTTTGTGCCCTAGAAAGCCAAATCTTAGCAAGTACCAGATTCCCCAAAATGTTACCGTTTCTTGTCGACGCAGAAAGCCAGTTGATCGCTTGTTTAAATTGACCTTCAGTTGTTAGGTATGTACCAATAAAGGCCTGCGCAGCAGAGTCATCTATTTGGGCTAGTGAGCTAATCAGCGAACTAGTTTTAAATTGACTTGAGGGGNTGGTTGATTCAGCACGCTTTTTTGCAACCTGGTAGGAAGTNTGTAAATCGAAGAAAACGCTTTTGACCCTTTGATCGGTTGGAGCATTTTCGGTCGAGACTGATAGGTGAGCCGGTCGAGCTGCAAGCATCAATAAGAATTCATCATCTGCATTGCTCTGATAGATTGACCCTATCGCTTTTTGGTTTGTTGNAAGCAGATAGGCCCTACCTTCAGCCGCGGTGACCATAGGATAGNGTTTTCTGCGACTGCCATCGCCGCTATCGCTTATATGTTTCGTGATATTTTCGACCCATTCGGAATGAAAGTTGGCGCTGTCTTCCTCCANATAATCGTAAAATGCAGCTAACGCCATGTGGCCAGTGAGGCTCGCGTAATTTTGATCGAGTATTGCTGTACCTATTGCGCCAAGTTTGAGTGGCTCATCTTCCAAGATAGCGAGTACCTGCTCCTCTAGAGGAGTAATTTTTTCGACCCTTTCCACTAAATCACTAGTGCTAAGGAATGACCGTTTTATCTCGCCAACATTTGTCGGAGGCTCATTACTGCTTCGGAGAACTATTTCCTCATAGGTGAGCGTTGGAGATGCAGCACAACCGAGAAGTAGGGAGGTCAACCAAAATAAGACTGCACACTTTTTTTGCATAGGGAAAGTGTATCGCATTCCTTAAGCAGAGAGAGCTGAACCTGCTATGATAGTTGCTTTATTTGTACGAGACACACATGGGGCTTGAATACAAGTTGCGTATTCCTAATTCCAGCGAAGCGTTGCCTGGACGGCCGGAAGTGGTTCCAGTGCCGACTAATCATTTTGTGAATGGAAATCAATTACTTCCACCGTTTCCGAGTAATTTTCAGCAGATGGTTGTGGGTTTAGGGTGTTTTTGGGGCCCAGAGCGTAGTTTTTGGGGAATTCCTGNGGTGTATACGACGGCTGTGGGTTATGCAGGCGGGGCCACACCGAATCCGTCATATGAAGAAGTATGCTCTGGCGGGACGGGACATACCGAAGTGGTATTGGTCGTATTTGATCCTCAACACACTTCTTTTTCTAATTTGTTAAAAGTTTTTTGGGAGTCCCACGACCCAACCCAAGGAATGCGGCAGGGTAATGATTTAGGTACTCAATATCGTTCTGCTATTTATGCTGAAAATGATGAGCAACGGCTCATCGCAGAACAATCAATGTCAGATTACCAAGCGAAATTACAGGATGCAGGTTTCGGACAAATCACCACTGAGATAGTCGATCGGGTCCCCTTTTACTATGCCGAGCACTACCATCAGCAATATTTGGCTAAAGTCCCGAATGGGTATTGTGGCATGGGAGGTACGGGAGTTAGTTGCGATATCGAACCTCTAGTTAGAGCTTAGGTTACAAATNAGCCACTAAACACTAATCTGCTGTTGTTCGACTAACACCACATCGCTCGCATATTCGGGTGGTGATTAGGCTCCCTTTTTTTACATCGAACCTTTTGTTTGGGTCGATGCTCCATTTGTGGATTCCGGACTTGCATAATGTGATCCCACGAGTTTTCGATAGTCTTCTATCACGACGAATCTTCTTTAACTGAATCACGTTNGGCATATGAGTTGCTTATCGGATAGATCTTTGATGTGCACAGAATAACTCGATAATGAGTTAAGAGTTAAGAGTTAAGAGTTAAGAGTTAAGAGTTAAGAGTTAAGAGTTAAGAGTTAAGAGTTAAGTCTACCGTCTTCGAG